>JBBSUD010000085.1:0-26082 GCA_038235225.1 Verrucomicrobiales bacterium | reverse complement strand
TAGCGCCCGTCGTGCAGCCGGAAGAGGAATTTTCGCGTTGTGTCCGCCGCGCCTTCGGTGGCGGCGTGCTCCAGCGCCGTGAGCCGGAAATCCTCCGCCAGCCGCGCCCGCAGGCTGGCGGGCAGGTTCGTCATCGCGTCCCAGGACAGCGCCTTTTTCTTCCAGACCCACTCCAGAATCTGCCCCGTCCGGAACGCCGGCTGATCCGCGTCCTTCAGCCAATCGGCCAAAGCTTCAGGCGATTGGCCGGTAATGGCAGGTCGGTCGGGCGCGGGCATTCCGCGCGGAACGTGCTTGCGGGCGAGGGGAGGGTAAAGGATTTCGTTTGACCCTGAAGCGCGTGCGAATGCCAGCGGCGGCCAGATATTCCGGCGGCCTTTCAGACCGCGATCGCTCTGCTGCCAGAAACCTTGGGCCGAAGCCCAAGGCTTTGTTCCGTCGGGCTTTCAGCCCGTAGTTCCGGACATGAATCGGTCATGAGACAACGGGTTAAGGAGCGTCCTCCGTGCCGTTGTAGTCGTCATACACATCCATTTCCGGGGCGCTCCAATCTTCGAATGGGGCAAAAGCCAAACGCAATTCCGCAGCTTGGAACCGGCTGATGCCGATCCTGCGCAAGTCGATTTTGAGGGACTTCGGATTTGTAACAGCCGGTTGGGCAGCGAGCATTTCAGGTCTCATCTGGCAGTGGCATCCGGAGATATGGGAGTGCCTGTCGATTTCCCCGATTCCACAGCGAGAATCTCGTGAGCAACTGTCATAAGGCGGTCCGGATGCACTCGAATGTAGGCATGCTTTCCGCCGATGAATCTGCCGGTTTCGCGGAATTCGAAGCAGAGACAGTCTTGAGATTTCTTTGCCGCGGGATTGAGTCGAAAGGGCATTGGTTGGGAGGAAGCCGGATAACCCTGACGAATCTAGATGTTGTCTGGAAAATCCGGGATCAATGCGGAGGTCTCGATTTCGCCGGCGGCGGTGTGGAATTCCAAATTTCCGAAGGCGTCGCAAATCCAGACTTCTTGGGCGCCGCTCGCGAAGTAGAGGCTCCGTTTCTTAGCGAGCTGTCGGGAGGAATTGGAAGGGGAGGCGACTTCCACACAAATTTCCGGGGCCTCGGGGTATGGCGTGCTGTAGCCGTGGCGGGCCAGGAATGAGGAGGAAATCCACGCAACGTCGGGAACCTTCACTCCTTTTTCCGTTACGACCGAGCACTCGGCAATGACTTCCCCGCCCGGAGCGTGGCGCATGATCAGCGCGCCGAGCCGCGCTTGGAGGCGGCCGCGGTTGTTATCAACGGGAGTCATCACGATTTGGCCAACCTCGTTCAGCTCGATTTTGAACGGCAGGTCTTGGAGCGCCGGGTCGTCGCAGATTTGTTGCCAGTTCATGGAGTTTCGCGGCGACCGGTGATCGCCGCTATTTGGCGACGTAGTTCACGGCGTTGGTGAGGAGGGCTTGGTAGGCGGGGTTGCTATGGGCTTCGTCGGCGTGGCCAAGGGTGATGCAGACGATTTTGGTTTTGGGATCCTTGACGATCCAGACGCTCTGATGGGCTTTGCCGCCGTCGGCGGCGTTCTCGGCGAGGATGGTCGACTTGTCGCCGGGGCCGGGTTTGAAACGATAGTTTTCGTCGGTGATTTTGAAAGTGGCGGGCATACCCTTGGTGATGGGCGTGCCGGAATCCTTGAGCGTGACCTCGAACTCGCCGTAACCGTGGCCGGGAGTTTTGCCGTCGATGAAGCGGTCGTTGTAGCCGGGCCAATCGGAGTGGTCCCAAGTGGCGGCGTGGACGAAGACGAGGCCTTTGCCGGCATCGGCGAAATCGTTGAGAGCCTTCTGGAACTCCTTCGTGCCGAACTGTTTGTCATTGCCGCTAAAGACGAGCACATCAGCTTGAGGGAGGAGCTTGAGCGATTCGCCGAGGTTCGGGGTGAAGGCGACGTCCATGCCGCCGGCGGCATCGAGCGTCTTGCTGTCGGCCTTGAGGAAGTATTTCGGGAAATCGTGCGAACTGCCGGCGCCGATGAGCAGGACGCGGAGGGTTTTCGGCGGTTGGGGATCGGCGAACAACTCGCCCATCGGCTCGGTGGAATCGGGCGCTTGGGCGGGGAGCTGCTCGAGGAAAAGCGGGGCGAGGGCCGCGAGGAGGAGGGATTTGCGTGGGGATTTCATGATGGGATTTGGCGGGGTTATTTTTGCGGTGCGGTGCTGCGAATGTAGGCGATGACGTCGCGCAGATTGGCGGTGCCGATGGCTTCGAGGCCTTCGGGCATGAGTGAGTTGGGGGCTTTTTCGCGGCTGGCGATATCGCCGGTTTTCAAATCCTTGGCGAGGCCGCCGGGCAGGCGGATTTGGACGCGGCTGTCGTTCTCGCTGGCGATGAGCGCCGAGAATCGGGAGCCGTCCTTCATGACGAAGTTCCACGTCCGATGCTCGTCATCGACGACGAGGTTCGGGTTCACGATGTGGGTGAGAAGTTCGAGCGTCGGGTGCGAGCCGATGCCGTCGAGGGCCGGGCCGAAGACGTTGCCCGCGCCCTCGAGCTGGTGGCAAACGGCGCAGACAGCGGCAAACATGGTTTTGCCATTGGCGACATCGCCTGGTTTTTCGATTTCCGGCAGGAGCTTGGCAACGAGCCGGTCCTTGGGCAGCGCGCTGCCGCCGGCAAGCACGGTGGCGGCGCGTTTGGCGACGGCGGGGTCCGGATTCGCCGTGAAGAGCGAGGCTGGTGTGGCATCCAGCGAATCCGCGGGAATTTTCCCGGCCGCGACGGCGTCGAGGAAATGCCCGGCCCACTGCGGCCGGGAAACGATCGCCTGAAGCGCCGGTTTCTGCTGGGCCGGTAGCAAATCGGGCCACGCGGCGGCCAGCGCTTTGCCAGCGGAATCGTCTCCGGTGGCGGCCAGCGCGGAAATCAGCGCGGCGGCGGCGGGGTCGGGCAGGGGCTTGGCGAGCAGGGAAATCGCGGCTGGTAGAATGGCGTCGTCCGACGCGCGGGCGGCGACCAGCCGGCGGATCGCGATGGCGCGGCGGTCGGCAGATTGCGAATCATCGCTGGAAATCGCGGCAATTTCCTTGGCTATACGGGCGATTTCCGGCTTCAGGCGGCGATCCGTGTCCCACGCGACGGCAAATGGGATGCCCGCCATGGCCAGTTCGCGGTCTTGGGAATTCAGCAGCGAGCGCAGCGCGTTGATGGCCGGACCGGCGTTTTTCGGCGCGGCGGGCGGGTTCTTCCCGATTTCATCGAGCACGGCGGCGGCGAGCGCCGGCTGCGGGGAGCTGGCGGCGGCAGTGAGCACGAGGAATAGCGCTCTCGGTTTGCCCGATTCCGCTAGGGATGCGGCGAGCGAGCGAACGGATTCCTCGCTCTGGCCGGGATCGCCGGCCTGCCCGAGGATTTTCACAAGCTGCGACGATGGATCCCGCGAACCGGCGGCCGCGGCGGCCGCTTGCGACCATTCATCGTCGAATTTCGCTTCGAGCAACGCGGCGGCGGCGGCTTTAGAAAGCGGCGAAGCGCCGAGCGCCCGCAGCGTGGCGAGCCGGACGCGCGGGTCGGCATCGGCGATTCCGGCGGCGGCTTGCGGGCCATCGAGCTGGCGCGCGCCGGCCTCGGCGATGAGCATGGCATTCTTGCGGACGCCGGAATCCTTGGCCTCGCAGGCGGCGCGGAAAATTTCATCCGGCAGGGCGTCCATTCGCTGCAACGCCCACAGCGCCAGGATGCGGGCCGGCGCGAATTCCTCCTCAGCCGCCATTTTCGCCAAGGCGGGAACGGCGCCTTTGCCGAGTGTGTCCGCCTGGTCCATCAGGATGCGGATGGCGTTGAAGCGCACGGTTTTGTTCGGATGGCGGAAGGCGGCAACGAGGCCGGCGGCGTCCGCGGTGGTCAAATCCGGGATGGTGAACGATTTCGCCGCCGTGGACTGGATCCGGTAAATCCGGCCGAAGCCGTGGTCGCGATCGGGCCGGACCGATGCGCCGGACCGGCTGTGCTGCGGCCCGCGGGTGTCGTTGTGGGCGACGACGGGCGTGTAGAAATCGCTGATATACATCGCGCCATCCGGGCCGAACGAGGTGTCGATCGGGCAAAACCAGTAGTCCTTCGAACGCAGCCACTCCTTGTCCAGAAAGACCAGCTCGCCCCGCAGCGCCGGGCCGTCCGGCTTCATTTCCTCGGTATGCACAATATCGAGGATTGGTTCGCTCGTGAAAATCCGGCCGTTGTATTCCTGCGGCCACGCGCCGCCTTCGTAAACCGCCGTCGAGCACGCCGCGCTGTAGCGGCCGACCTGGTCGATCTGCATGAGTGGCGCGCGGACCGGCAGGTCGGCGCGGATCACGGTGCGGCCCGGATTCACCGACATGAAACTGCGCGCCCGGGCCGTGGGGGCGCGGGCGAGCACCCACTCGGGCAGGACCACAAATTGGATCGGATTTCCGCTCGTCGCCTTGCCGTGGAAGATTTCCATGTCGCTGGTGACCTCGCAGCCGAAGGAATTCCCGCCCTGCGAGGCGACTTGCTCGATGGCCGATCCGTCCGGCCGGAGGCGGAAAACGCCGGGGGAAATCTTCGCCATCAGGCGGCCGGTTTTCGGGTCGGTGGCGTCCGCGCCGCTGCCGTCACTGGCGTAAATCCAGCCATCCGGAGCGACAATGAAGTGGTTCGCCACGAAATGGGTGTCACCCGGCGCGAAGCCGTTGAAGAGCGGCGTGACCTTGTCCGCGCTGCCGTCGCCATTCGTATCTTCCAGATACACAATGCTCGGCTGTGCCACGGCGATCACGCCGCGGCCCCACGGGCAGAAGCCGGTGACAAGCTCCAAGCCTTGGTAGAACAAGTGCTTTTTGTCCATCGTGCCGTCGCCGTCGGTGTCTTCCAGCCACGAAATGCTGTCTTGCGCCGGGCGATCGTACACGCCGGGCACGAGCGAGCCGGTCTCCTTCCAAGCCGGTGCGACCATCTCCCGCCGCCCGTTCGGATACTCGGGCGTCTCGGCCACCCACAGTCGTCCCGCCGCGTCCCACTGGATGGCGATGGGCTTTGTAATCAACGGCTCGGCTGCCACGACGTTGGCTTGGAATCCCGGCTGCATCTCGAATTGCGCGATCGCATCCTTAGCCCGCCGCGGTCCGCCGACCGGGTAGCGCAAATCCGCCAGATCCGCCGGGGCGAGGAATTCGTCCACATTTTCCCGCTTTCCGGTCCAAGCGACGGCCCGCAGCACGAATGCCATCATGCTGGCATGAGCCAGCGTTCCCGGCGCGCCCTGCAGGAAAACTGCGGCACGATGCTTGCCATCGTCGAGCGTCCAGATCTGCGGCTGGAGGTCGTAAATCGAGGCGCGCACATCGCGGTTCGGGATTGCCGGACCTTTCCGACGGCGCTTGTCCCGGCCCTTCGGCGTGAAGGCGGAGGCGAGCACGGAAATGTCGTCCCGCAGGTCGAGGTCGTAGAGCGTGTCGTCGGAAACGTCGAAGGGGGAGGCGTCCTTGACGATCGGGTGGGAATCGACCACCACATACAACATCATCTCACTGTGGAACTTGTGGCTTTGCTTCGCATCCCAGCCGCCGCCTAGAACCGATTTCCCCCATGCCGGATCGCCCGCTGCAATGGCGCCATTAACCGCTACGACGCCGCCGCCGCGACCCGCGAAGCTGGCTAATGCCTGCCGCGCCTTCGCCGGCATCTCCTCGAATTTCCCGCGCTCGAGCAGGACAACATCCGCCGCTTGGAGAGCGCTTACGTCCGGAATTTCCGCCGTGCTGACCGTGGCCCCGCCGCTTTTCAGGGCGCCGGAGTAGGATTTCGAGAAATCGACGGAGTCGCTGGAAACCAGCACTCGCAACGGTGCCGCGGTGATGGTGGCCGGTGAAGCCAGCGCGGTAAGGAAGGCGATGAGGGAAACGGTTCGAATCATGAGACTGGGTAAGGGTAACGGTCGCGCGCCTACGGAACCCCGGTCCCGCTTGTTTCCGAGAGCAGGCAAATTACGGATTTTGGATCCGCGCGCGGTCAGGGTTTCTCCTTATGTCGGATTTCATTACGAATCGGGTGGATTCGGTCCGGGCAACGATTGCGAACATGATTGCGGGGAAATGACGTAACTTGCTTGCCATCAGAAAGATTGGGAGATGGATGCGCCGCCGGAAATCCCGATGGCATGCGCGTTGCTCAGACTTCCGCCCACCCCCATTGCCTGACCCGTCCCCCCATTATGAAAACGATCTTTTCCCGCGGCCTGATCGCAGCGGCGACAATCTCTCTCGCGCTTGCAGCCACGGCACCGGCCGCGACTTCCGTCCGTGCGGATTCCAGTTTCTACGCCAGCACGTTGCCCGCGGGCGACGATCCGACGGCCGGCCCGATTGCCATGGGCTTCAGTGGGACCTTCCTTGGCGTCGCTTACAACCGTCTGTTCATCAATAACAACGGCAGCATTAGCTTCAATGGCGAGGTAAGCAGCGGGAATCTTACGGACCTCATGTCCGCCGGCGTGCCGATCATCGCACCATTCTACGCTGACGTGGATACGACCAATGCGGGCACCGTCAGCTACGGCACCTCGACGGTTGGCGGCCGCAACGCCTTCGCTGTCACTTGGTCCGGCGTCGGATATTTCTCCGAGCATGCCGCGCCGACGGACACGTTCCAGCTCGTCATGATCGAGCGCGGCGACCAGCCCAGCGGGGCGTTCGACTTCGAATTCAACTACGGCAGCATCGGATGGGACTCCGGCGATCTCACCGGGAGCAACGGTGTGGGCGGCTCAGCGATCGCCGGGTATTCCGACGGGGCTGCGATGGAATATAACGTCCCCGGCTCGGGCCAAAGCGGGGCATTCTTGGACGGCGGGAAGAACTCGCTCTCCAGAACCGGCAGGCTGACCTTCCAGGCACGCGGCGATGAGGTCACGCTGGCCCCGTCCGCGCCAAGATCGGTTCCCGATGGAGGTTCGACGCTGGTGGCGCTCGGCCTCGCGCTCGGGGCGTTGCGGTTTTTCGGGGGGAAATTCCGCGGGCAGCGGTGAGCCCGCTCAGGAGCGCATTAGCGCCTGCAATTTCTCCGCCGCGGCGCGGGCGAAATCCGGGGAATTGATTTCCAGCGCGAGCTCCTCGACCGGAACCGTGGCGTTCGAGCGAATCGCTTCAAAAAGCGAGGCATCGGCCGACGGATCGTGAAATGGCTGACCCGCCGCGCTGATGACGCTGATGGCCTTCGTCGGGAGCAAAATCGCGGCGGATGCGCAGGCGTTCGCCTTTTCCGCGAGAATTCGGCCGAGCTCGGCGCATTCGGCGGGCGTCGTCCGCATCAGCGTGACCTGCGGATTGTGGATGTAGAAATTCCGCCCGGTGAAGCGAGCCGGCACCGAGGATTTCTCGCCGAAATTCACCATGTCCAGGCAGCCCGGCGCGATGACGACCGGCACGCCCGCTTTGGCCGCCGCGTCCATGCGTTCGGGACCGGCGGAGAGGACGCCGCCAACCAATTCGTCCGCCCATTCGGTGGTCGTCAGATCGAGGACGCCGGCAACCATGCCGGATTCGATCAATGCCTCCATCGAGCGCCCGCCGGCTCCGGTAGCTGCGAAAACCAGCACCTCGTAGCCCGCTTCCTCGATGATTCGCCTGGCCTCGGTGACGCAGGCGGTCGTGTTCCCGAACATGCTGGCGACGACCAGCGGCTTGGCCTCCGCCAACTCGATTTCCGCCTCCACCATCCCGCAAATCGCCCCGGCGGCGCGGGAGAAAATCAGCCGGGATAGCCGGTTCAGCCCCGCCACATCGGCGATGCTTGGCATCATGACGATGTCTTTGGTTCCGAGATACGGCGCGACATTTCCAGCCGCGAGCGTGGAGACCATCACTTTGGGAAATCCCAGCGGCAGCGCCCGCATCGCTGCCGTTGCAATGGCCGTGCCGCCGCCGCCGCCGAGTGAAATGACGCCGTGGATTTCCCCGGATTCGGCCAGCCGGGCGAGGAAAACCGGCGCAGCCCGGCTCATCGCGGCGACGCATTCGCCGCGATCGTGGCGGGAAACGATTTCCGCCAAATCCACTCCCGCCGCCGTGGCGACTTGCTCCCGCGTGAAATCCGGCGTGACGGTCGGCGCTTCGCCGCTACCGACATCGATGAGAATGGCGCGGTGCCCGGCCGCGCGGATTCGCTCCGCCACAAAGGCATGCTCCGCGCCCTTCGAGTCCAGCGTGCCGAGAACCGCAATGGTTTTCATCGGGACGATTTCTTCACGGAAATGCTTTTGAAATCACGCGTCAGCGCGGTCAGCGATTCCTCGATGCCCATCCGCTCCAAGCTGGATGCGCCGACAAATCCATGACAATCCGTCGCTTGGATCACGCGATCCGCGTCTTCCGGCGTGTTGATCGGGCCGCCGTGGCAGAGGTAGAAAATGTCGTCCCGGACGGTCTTCGCGGCGTCGATGATTTCCTGGGTCCGTTTGATCGTGTCGTCCCAGCTAACGACCGCGTTCTTCACGCCGATCGAGCCGCCGACGGTGGTGCCGACGTGGGCAATGATGGCATCCGCGCCGATTTCCGCCATCCGTTTCGCCTCTTCCGGCGAGCCGACATAGACGATGGAAAACAGGTCCATCCGCCGCGCCAGGCCGATCATGTCGAATTCCTTTTCGACGCTCATTCCGGTTTCTTCCAGCACGCCGCGGAAGTGGCCATCAACGATGGTGTGAGTGGGGAAATTGTTCACTCCGGAGAAGCCCATCTCCTTCACTCTGCCGAGCCAGTGCCACATCCGGCGGCGCGGATCGGTCGCGTGGACGCCGCAGATGACGGGGATTTCCTCGACCACGGGAAGTACCTCGTACTCGCCGATTTCCATGGCGATGGCGTTGGCGTCGCCGTAAGCCATCATGCCGGCCGTCGAGCCGTGGCCCATCATCCGGAAGCGGCCGGAGTTATAGATGATGATCATGTCCGCGCCGCCCTTTTCGATGAATTTGGCGCTGATGCCCGATCCGGCTCCGGCGACGATGATTGCCTGGCCCTTCGAAAGCGTGTCGCGGAAACGCTCGGAGACTTCAGCGCGGGTGTAAGGATTTCCTTTTCCAGTCCATTTATTCGGCATGGCGGAAGGGTTTCACGACCCGGCGCGCGCGGTCCAGCGCGGAAATTCCGTTCAGGACCCGGACCTCGTGCGCTCGGCGAGCCACTTTTGGTCGGCATCCGAGAGCTTTTTATCGTCGGTGCGCGAGCGTGTGCCGTCCGGCTCGACCAACGTCAGCCTGCCATCCGCGTAGGCGGTCGGCCGGGCGAATACCTTGCGGCCGCGGCGGTCCTCCCAATCCCGGTAGCCCTTGTTTTCCAGATCCTTGCGCCAGCCTTTGTAGGCCTCGTCCGAGACGGCGGTCGCGTGCTTGAGCTGGCCCCACATCACCTCGGCCTCGCCGCGCTTGTAGCCGCGGTAGCGCCCGACGACCTGCCCGCCGGGGCTGATGACGATGAGCGACGGGTAGCCGAGGACTTTGTAGCGCTTTTTCAGAGCTGCATTGTAGCGGCTCACGTCAATGCGGCGGGTGTCTTCATTTTCCAACTTTGCGTCGGGATCGTCGCTTTTCTGGAAGCTGCTATCCACCTTCAGCCGGATCAGGTGCTCGGTCGCCCATTCGCCGAAATCGTGCTGGGCGAAGAGGTCCTCGTTGAGCGCTTTGCACATCGGGCTGCGGAGGGAATCGGTGAACCAGATCAGCAGCGGCTTGCCCTCGCGGGCGGAGCGCTGCTTGGCTGCGTTCTCGCTCTTCATCCATGGGCCGGATTTCGACGTGGCGAGCAGGCTGGCAAGCTCGGGAATGCCGGCCTCCGGCTTGTCGGGATCCGTAAAGATCAGATTGTCATCGGAAGCGAAGCTGAGCATCGGCTGGTCACCAGCGTTCCCGCCCGGCGCGACCATCACGCCAGGGGCGGTGCCGGTGGAGGAATTCGCCCGCAATTTGGCCGGGATACCGGTGGGGCCGAAGGGGCTCGGCGGCTTCTTTTCCGGCGATTTTTTCCCCACCAGTCCGCACGAGCAGAGGCCGGTGGCGGCAATGATGACGGCGGAAATGGAGGCGGCGCGGGTCATTTTTTCAATCGAACGGGCGTCCCGCAGTAGGTGCAGCGGAACCACCGGAACAGCAGGATTTGCGCGCAAAGCGGCACGATGTGCCCGAGCAGCGGCACGTGGTGGGCCTTGGTGTTTTTCAGGCACATCCGTGGGACAAAAAGCTTTTGACCGCAGATTCGGCAGCTCCCGGTAAGGCCCCAGATCAGGTAGGCGAGGCCTAGCACCGGCAGCGCGAGCGGAAATACGAGCAGCCATTCCGGCACCCAGCCGAATTTCTCCGGCACCTCCCTGGAAAGCAGCAGCAATCCGGACGAAACGATGCCGAGCGGCAGCACCACCATCAGCACCAGCGTCACGATCGCCCCGAGTGTCAGCGAGAACGGATGGCTGTGGAGCACGCCGCGGATGTAACGGCGGGATTTCGGATCCCGGCCCTTGTTCGTCTCCACACGGGGCGCGCGGATGAGGGCGACGCGGTCATTCACCTCGGATGCCTGCGTAGATGCGCCGCGCGGGGCGGGGCCGGCGAGAGCTTCGGTGGATTTGATGCGCGCACTGTCGATTTCCACTTTCGACGCGACGGATTCGGCAATCCTCACGTTGCTCTCGGGCACCGCCGGCCTGCCGCCCTGCCGCGGACCCGGCACCCGGTCCTCGACGCGGACCTCAAGATCGCCGGAATAGCGGTTCAGGAGAATCGCCGGGGGAATGTCGGCAACGGCCAAGCCCTTTTCCTTCAACAGCTTGGCAGGTAGCGGAATTGCGAACGGCGAGTCCGAAAGCATCGTGACGACGGAAGCCGCTTTCTCGTAATCGACCGGCATTTTGACCTCGATTTCCACGGCGTCGTCAGCCCCGGTCAGCTCCCGAGCGGCATCGATCCAGCCACGCACGTCGGTCTCGTCGGGCGAGCTTTCGGCGATTTGGAGGATCCGGTTCGCGCGCTCCAGCTCGGCGGCGAGCTGCTGCGGACCGGCCTTGGCAAGCGTCTCGGCGTTGCCGAATCCGGCCGCTTCCAACAGTTCGAGAGCCGATTGGCCGATGCCGGGAATGCTGCTGAGTGGAGTCATGAATGGGTCAAGCGGCCCGCCATTCTAGGCGGCGGGTAGGCCTTGGCAAGCGGTCATGCCAGCGCGGCTAACATCTCGCGGAGCTGCACGAGCTTGGTTCTCCAGTCGTCCAGCCGCGCCGTTTCCTGCGCCACGACTTCCGGCGGTGCGCGGTCCACGAAGCTGGCGTTGCCCAGTTTTCCCTCGCATTTTCTCACCTCGGTTTCGGTCGTGGAAATCTCCTTGGTCAAGCGCGCGCGCTCGGCTTCCACATCGATGAGTCCTTCCAGCGGCATATAAACCTCACCCACTCCCGTGACCGCCGCTGGCGTGCCTTTCGGCGATTCGTAGCGGGAATCCAGCGCGATTTCTCCGGCCCCGGCAAGTAGGGCGAGCGTCGCGATTTCCGCGTCCAGCCAGCCGGGTGCGGACTTCACGACGAAGCGGATGTCCTTGCGCGAGCCCATCTTGTATTCCGCTTTCAAGTTGCGGATGCGGCCGGCGGCTTCGTAGATCTCCCCGGCGATGGATTTCGCGGACGCGATGTCACTAGCGGCAACGCCGGCGAGCAGCGGCGCTTTCGGCAGCGTTAGTTCCATCAGGAAATCGCCTTCGTTCACATAACTCATCCGCTCGGAAAGCTCCTCAGTCACGTGCGGCATGTAGGGACTCAGGAGCTGCAAGTAGCGGCCCATGATCGCGTCGAAAACTCCAAGCGTGGTGGCTTTCGCTTCCGGTGCCGCGCTGTCGCGCAAATCAAGCTTCACCGCTTCGAGGAACTTGTCGCAGAAATCGTTCCAAAGATACTCATACAAACGGTGGGCGATTTCTCCAAAGCGATAGTCGGCATACAATCCAACCAAGTCCGCGGCGAGCTCATCGAGCTTTGCCATGGCATTCAGGTGGTATGGCTTGAGCACGGCATGTTCATCCAGCGCCTGGAATGGCTCGCCGCCCATCTGGCGGAGGCGGCAGGCATTGTAGAGCTTGTTCGCGAAGTTCCGCCCTTCCTCGACCGAGGTTTCGTCAAAACGGAGATCGCTGCCAACCGGCGCGATGCGCATCAGTCCGAAGCGCAACCCGTCCGCGCCATACTTCTCCATCAGCTCGATCGGGTCGGGGGAATTGCCCAAGGATTTCGACATCTTCCGTCCTTTCAAATCCCGGATGATGGCAGTGAAATACACATTCCGGAACGGCGGCTCGCCGGTGAATTCGTAACCAGCCATGATCATTCGGGCGACCCAGAAAAAGATGATGTCCGGGCCGGTCACGAGATCGTCCGTTGGATAGAATTTCTTGAGCGTTGGCGATGCCTCACCCACATTCGCCATGGTGGCGAACGGCCACAGCCACGAGGAAAACCAGGTATCCATGACGTCCTCGTCACGGGTCCAGTTTTCCTCATCCGCCGGCGCTTCGACGCCGACGTGAATGTCCCCGGCGGAAAGGTTTGCCATATCCAAAGATTCCGCCCCCTTCAAGGCCTCCAGCTTGTCCTTGCGATACCAAACCGGGATCCGGTGTCCCCACCAAAGTTGGCGGCTGATGCACCAGTCTTGCAGGTTTTCCATCCAATGCGCATACGTCTTCGCCCAGCGCTCCGGACGGAATTTGATATCGCCACTGGCGACGGCGTCGGCCGCTTCCTTTACCTTGGGATATTTGAGGAACCATTGCATGGAAATGCGCGGTTCGATCGGCACCCCGCCGCGCTCCGAGAAGCCGACATTGTTGTCGTATTCCTCCACCTTGAGCAGCAACCTCATTTCCTCCAGCTTGGCGGCGGCTTTCTTACGCGCCACAAAGCGGTCAAGGCCGTGAAGGTCCGGGCAGGCGGGACAATCGATATGTCCGTCGGGCGTCAACGTATCGATGATTTCAAGATCGTGCTTCATGCCGATCTCGAAATCGACCTTGTCGTGGGCGGGCGTGATTTTCAACGCGCCGGTGCCGAATTCGATATCGACAAGCTCGTCGGCGATCACCGGGATTTCCGCGTGCGGGAATGGTCGCTTCACCTTGCGTCCCACATAGTTCGCAAAGCGCGGATCTTTCGGATTCACCGCCACCGCCACATCGCCCATCAGCGTTTCCGGACGCGTTGTGGAGATCTCCAAATACTCGCCCGGCGCGTCGGCGAGTTCGTATTTCATGTAATACAACTTCGACCGCTGCGGAGTCATGATTACCTCCTCGTCGGACAACGCGGTTAGAGAAACCGGGCACCAGTTCACCATCCGCTTGCCCCGATAGATGAGGCCCTTTTTAAACAGCTCCACAAACACATGGCTCACCCATTCGGTGTAAGGTGCGTCCATGGTAAAACGCTCGCGGCTCCAGTCGCACGAGCAGCCGAGCCGCTTGAGCTGGTTGATGATGATATCGCCATGTTTCGTTTTGAAATCCCACACTCGCTTGAGGAACTCCTCGCGCCCGAGATCCCGGCGGCCGACGCCTTCCTTTTCCCGCAGCTCGCGCTCGACTTTCGCCTGCGTTGCAATGCCCGCGTGGTCGGTCCCGGGCAGCCAGAGCACCTCTTTTCCATTCTGCCGCGCGCGCCGGGCGAGGATGTCCTGAAGCGAGGCGTTCAAGACGTGTCCCAAGTGAAGAATGCCGGTGACGTTGGGCGGCGGAATGACGATCGAGTAGCCGATTTTCTCCGACCACGGGTCGGCTTCGAAGCATTTTCCGTCGATCCAAGCCGCATACCATTTGGCTTCGACGGCTTGGGGTTCATAGGCTTTCGCTAACTCGGACATGGGGGCGGATGGATGGCAGACCCCCCCGGACTTGTCCAGTGCGGGGGAGAAATCGGCGGGCGGGGCGAAATCCCTTGTTCGAAACGGCGGCCCGGCTAGACCTCGGAACGTGGAAAATCCTGATAAACCGGCGGACCACGCCACGAAGACGCACGACGGTTTCTTCCGAGCGATTTTCTCCCAGCCGGAGCATGCCCGGGAGTTTTTCAAGAGCCATCTGCCACCGGAAATCGCAAAGCGCGTCGAGTGGGAATCGTTGGCGGTGATGCCGGGTTCGTTTGTGAAAGCGAATCTCCGGCAGGTCCATACGGATTTAATCTTCTCCGTGCGGATCGACGGCCGCGAATCGCTGCTCTATCTGCTTTTCGAGCACCAGAGCAAACCCGATCCCGCGATGCCGTTGCGGATGCTCGTTTACGTGCTGGAAATCCTGCTGGAACACTACGAGGCGCACGGCCTGCCGCTCCCGCCGGTGCTGCCCTTCGTGTTGAATCAAGGTCCGGCGGAGTGGACGGTTTCATCCGATTTTGAGACGCTTTTCGATCTGCCGGCCGATCTCGCCGAAATTCTGCTGCCTTAGCTGCCGAAGTTTCGCCATGCGCTGCTCGATCTCGTCCTCTTCGACCCGGCGCGCGATGAAGGCGGTGTCCAACTGCGGGCGATTCTGCAGCTTATGAAGCTCGTCCGGCAGCGCGAACTGCTGCGGTTTCTGCGGTGGCTGGCGGAATATCCGGTGGGCCAATTTCCCGAAAGCCTGCTGGAACTCATGCTGCTCTACGCGGTGCGATCGGACAGCACGATTGACGTGGAGACGGTGTTCCGTAATGTGTCGGCAAATCCCGAACTTAGAAAAGCAGCCATGTCAGTAGCAGATCAACTTGAGGCGAGAGGAATGGAGAAAGGAACCCTCATTGGCGGAATTCGCGCGCTCGAAGAGTTTCTCGGTCTGACCGGCGGCTCCGCCGAATCGCTGAAGACCCGTTCTCTCGAGGAACTGGAAATCCGCCATCAGGAACTCCAGCAGGACTACGAAACCCGGTTCAAGCGCGGCTGACGCGACCGCTCCCGGACACCGCGAGAGCGCGATATTCCCGCCGCCGGGCTTTTCTCACACCCCGTTTGACAAGCGCCGCGCGCGTCACCTAGCTTCCCCGCCCCGGCGCGGACGCCGGTAACCATCCCCATGAATATCGTCGTCGAAAAGCAGCCCAGGTGCGTGGCCACCCTGCGAGTGGAAATCCCGGCCGAACGGGTCCAGGAAGAGCGCGCCAAGGCCGCCAAGGAGATGGCCGGCAAGGTGCGCGTGCCGGGATTTCGGCCAGGCAAGACGCCTCGGGCAGTGATCGAAAAGCGCTTTGAAAAGGAAATTTTCAGCGATGTGGTGGGCACGTTGGTTCGTGAGGCGCACCGGGCAGCGCTGGAAAAGGAATCCCTCCACGTGCTCGATTTCGGCGTCCCGGAAGAAATGGTGAATCACGAGGATGGCTCGTTGACCTTCGTTTCCACCATGACCCTCGCGCCGGATGTGAAGCTCCCGGATTACAAGGGCGTCAGCGTGACTGTCCCGCCCGCCGAGGTGCCGGAGGCGGAGATCGAGGCGCAGTTCAGCGCGCTGCGCGAGCGGTTCGCAGATTTCAAAGACATCGAGGGCCGGTCCGCCGCCATGGGGGATTTTGCCGTCATCGATTACACATCCACCGTGGATAACGTCCCGGTCGAAGATTTCCTCGGTAAGCCAGCCGGCCACCTGAAGGGCCGCGAGGGCTTCTGGGTGCGCCTCGACGAGAAGGCGTTCCTGCCCGGATTTGCCGCCGGACTCGAAGGCATGACCGTTGGCGAACAACGCGATATCCCACTGACCTTGGCAGAGGATTTCCCCATCGAGGAGCTGCAGAACAAGGAAATCGTCTTCGTCACGGAACTCCGCGAATTGAAGGAAGCCGTGCTGCCCGAGCTCGACGACGAGCTGGCAGACCGACTTTCCCCCGGCAAGACGATGGATGAAATCAAGGAAATCGTCACCGCCAACATGGCCCACGAGCGCCGCCGGAAGATCGATGACATGAAGGTCAATCAGATCGTCGGCCACTTCAATTCACAGGTCGATTTCGAACTTCCCGACGAGATGGTCACCCACGAAACGCAAAACCAAGCGGATGCCTTGGTGAAGCGCGGCGTGCAGGCCGGCATGAGCCAAGAGGAAATCGAGGCGCAGCAGCAGGAGATTTTCGCGAGCGCCGGCGATCAGGCCGTGGCGAACTTGCGGACGAATTTCATCCTACAGGAAATCGCCCGTGCCGAGAATATCGGCGTAACCGATTCGGAACTGGCTGGCCACCTCGCTCAGATCGCCACGTCGCGGAACATCGCGCCGAAGAAGCTGATCCGCGACATGCAGCGCGAGGGCCGCATCGAAGGGATCCGCAACTCCATGCTTATCGGCAAGACCATTGACTTTCTTGTCGAGAACGCGAACGTCGCCGAATCAGAAGAAACACCCGTAGATGAATAATTTCCAATACCCCGTTACTGCCGGCGCGGCGCCCCGGAACAACTACTATGTGCCTGTCGTAATCGAGCAGGATGCCCGCGGCGAGCGCTCGTTCGACATCTATTCGCGCCTGCTGAAGGACCGGATCATTTTCATCGGCACCGCGATTGATGATTTTGTTGCCAACTCGGTGATCGCCCAGCTTCTTTTCCTGCAAATGCAGGATCCGAAAAAGGACATCCATATTTACATCAATTCCCCCGGCGGCTCCGTCACCGCTGGCCTCGCGATGTACGATACCATGCAGTTTCTCACGTGCGACGTGAATACCTACTGCATTGGCATCGCCGCGTCGATGGGATCCGTGCTGCTGACCGCCGGCACGAAGGGCAAGCGTTTCTGCCTGCCGAATTCTCATGTTATGATTCACCAGGTTTCCGGCGGCGCACAGGGCACCGCTTCGGACGTGGAGCGGACTATCAGCTTCATGTTCAATTTGAAGAAACGCCTCAATGGAATCCTCGCCCACCACACCGGCAAGAGCGTCGAGGAAGTCGAAAAGGATTCGGACCGTGACAATTACATGACCGCCGAACAATCCGTCGAATACGGTCTGGTCGATAAGGTTCTGGAAAGCCGCAAGCAACTTCCGGACGCTATCGCCGCAGCGACGGCCGCTCTGCCGGATAAGAAGGACGAGGGCTGAGCATCCTTTCCGCCCCACCCGCACCCACAACCAGACCATGGCCCGCGCATCCAATCTGACCATGTGCTCCTTCTGCGGAAAGAGCCACTCGGAGGTTAAGAAACTCATCGCCGGCCCCGGCGTCTATATCTGCAACGAATGCATCGACGTATGCTCGAACATCTTGGAAAAGGAGCTCGGTTCCGCGGCGCCCAAGGGCAAAACGCCGGCGGAGAAACCGGGATTCAAAATCCCCACGCCGGCAGCCATGTCGGCGAAGCTCGATGAGTTCGTCATCGGGCAGGAGAATGCCAAGAAGGTGCTCTCGGTGGCGGTTTACAATCACTACCAGCGCCTCCGGCAAGAGCAGACGAAGGTGGCGGAGGAGTTTCGCGATGTGGAAATCGAGAAATCCAACATCATGCTGCTCGGCCCGACCGGCTCCGGGAAAACGCTGCTAGCCCGCACGCTGGCCCGGATTCTCGACGTGCCGTTCTGCATCGTGGATGCCACCACTCTGACCGAGGCCGGGTATGTCGGCGAAGACGTGGAAAACATCATTCTGCGACTTCTTCAGGCTTCTGAATTCGACGTCGCCCGTGCCGAGCGCGGAATCATCTATGTGGATGAAATCGACAAGATCGGCCGTAAGACCGAGAACGTGTCGATCACCCGCGACGTGTCCGGCGAAGGAGTCCAGCAGGCCTTGTTGAAAATCCTGGAAGGAACCATCTGCAACGTGCCCCCGCAAGGTGGCCGCAAGCATCCCCAGCAGGAATACATTCAGGTCAATACGGAGAAAATCCTGTTTGTGGTGGGCGGCGCGTTTGTCGGTTTGGAAGATATCGTCCGCCGCCGGCTGGGCAGCAATACCCTCGGTTTCCACTCCGGAATCGTCAGCAACGAGCTGGATGAGCCCGGTTTCAACATTCTCGAAAAAGTTCAGCCGGAGGATCTCCTTCACTTCGGTCTGATCCCCGAATTCATCGGGCGGATTCCGGTGATTTCCTCACTGCGGAAACTCACGGAGGACGAGCTCATGTCGATCCTTACCGAACCCAAAAACGCTTTGATAAAGCAATATGGGAAACAACTCGATATGAATGGCGTGAAGTTGCGCGTCACCCGGGATGCGCTGCGCGCGCTGGCCGAGGAAGCCGTGCGCCGCGGCACGGGGGCGCGGGCGCTCCGCTCCATTTTCGAAAAGCTCATGCTGGAGGTCATGTTCGATATCCCATCCCGAGACGATGTGGACTCCGTTACCATCAACCGGCAGGTCGTCACCGGTGCGCGCCCGCCCGCGATCCGCCGCAAACAGGCCGATCAGGACGCCGCATGATATGCCGGGAATACGCGCTTGATTCGCAGGTCGCAACTGCTACCCGTGGGGCGTCATCTTGCCACAACCGCGCGGATGCCGAACAACCAACAACTGAAACCAAGATGCAAACCGTTAAATATCTCATCGCCGCCGCCGCCGTTGCCTTCGCCGCCGCTTCATGCTGCCCGAACGCTCCCGCTCCAGCGCCGGCTCCCATGATGATGCCTTCCAAGTAAGCACACTCCGGAAAAGCCCGGCCCGCCGTGACGGCGAGCCGGGCTTTTTTTGGGCTCCGGGCTTGGCGGATTCCTACTCCGTCATAGCGGGCGGCGCAGCATTTCCACTGCCTCGCGCAAATCGGCGGCGGTGACGGTATCGATCACTGCCGCGCAACCGGGCGATTTCAATACCACGAACCGAATTGCGCCGGAGTTGAATTTTTTGTCACGCGCGAGCTTTTCCATAACCGCGGCGGTGCCGATTTTTTCCGGCAGAACAAGGGGTAGCTGAAACTTCTTCAGCAGGGAAATCACTTTGTCGCCGGCGCCGGCCGCGAGGCCGCCGCGATGTTCCGATAGATACAACGCCGCGCGCATGCCCAGCGAAATGGCCTCGCCATGCAACATTTCCCCGTATGGCAGCGACGCCTCAATGCCGTGGCCGATGGTATGCCCGAAGTTCAGCAAAGCGCGGATGTCCTTCGTCTCGTGCTCGTCAACCTCCACCACCCGTGCCTTGATGGCGATGTTCCTGGCGATCAGTTCCTCCGGAACGTCACGGCTGGCCGGGTCTAATGCCAGCAGGTCGTCGAGCATCTCTCCATCGCGAATTGCCGCATGTTTGATCGCTTCCGCAAATCCTTCATGAAACTCCCGGTCCGGCAGGGTTCTCAAAGTCTCCGGGTCCACGAGCACCAGCCGCGGCTGATGGAACGCGCCTAGCAGATTTTTCCCCTCGGCCACATTCACCCCGGTTTTGCCGCCGACGGAGGAATCCACTTGGGCGACGATGGTCGTGGGGATTTGCACAAAGGGTATTCCGCGGTAAAAAATCGCGGCGACAAAGCCCGCCAGATCGCCCACCACGCCGCCGCCCAATGCGACAACCATGGATTTGCGATCGTGCCCGGCGCGAATAGCCTCCCTGCAAACCACCTCCGCCTGAGTTAACGATTTCGAAGCCTCGCCCGGGGGAATGGTGTGAAGAGTCGGCCGGAAACCGGCGGAAGTTAGAGATTCCATCAGTTGTTCCGCATGGTGGCCCGCGACGGTTTCGTCGCTGACGACCGCGGCGCGCTTGCCGGGAAGAATGTTCGAGATCCGCTCGCCTGCTTGGGCCAGAATTCCGGCTTCCACGACCACATCGTAGAAGCGTTCGGCAAGGTCAACGTGGACGGTCGGCATGAGCCGAGCATGGAAAATCGGTCCGATCTGTCCAGCGCAAGCGCGGCATGCCGCAATCGATTACAGCAAAACCGCCGGAAGAGATGGAACTCCCCCGGCGGGTTGCGCTACGTGCGGGCTGTGCCCTGATGTGCGGAAGGTCAGATCTGGCTGGCCGGGCTGGCTCCGCCGGCATTCTTCGGTTTGCTCGGTCGATCTGTGGTTTTCGACGAACCCTGTTGTTGAAGATATTCGCATACTTTAGCAGCGCCATATACCAGCAGTGCCGGGGGGGCCAGCGCGCCGATTAGCCGGACATTCGCGGCGACGATCGAACGAATTGGCAGGCGATTCAAGCAGTAGCCGGCGCCGAGGGCGATCATCACCGCTTTGCCCGGGGACTCCCGAATGCGGTCCTCGTAGGTCTCGCATTTATTGCAAATCTTATGCTTCGCCTCGCTCAGTAGCGAGTTCACGCCGTCTTCAATCTTGGACACTTTATCGTTGTTTTGGGGGTTCATGAGTTACCAGAATTTAAGGTTGGAATAGAGGCGGCTGAGTGAATCGGAGATGGCGTCGCCCGCGTCGGATAATGGTTCGTTGATATAGGTATCGCGCGGATCCTCATGGCAGGCAGCCATGATGGCGCAGCCGACGGCGATGCCGAAAACGAAAGCTCCGGCTACGTAGGGGAGGGGATTCTCGCGGATTTGCTCGCTCGCGCTGGCGATCATGTCCTGTGATTCGCTGCGAAAGGTTTCGCGGGCGTCATGGGCGGCGGAGCGGACGGTCTGGCCCATTTCTGCCAAGTTGCGGCCGCCTTGGGCGGGACCTTCGGGATTGTATTCGGGATTCATAATGAGGTTGTGTGGTTGCTTCCCACGATCTGTTCGGGAGAATTTCCAAGCGCCTTGCATTCTCCGTTCCTGAGGTCGGTCCCTTGCCGCTGCGGGAAGACAGTGAAGTGAGAAAGGCACGCGGCGGGCATTTTGCAACACTCCTCCCTCGTGAAAGTGCAGAAGTCCGAAAGGGCTGGCGTTGAATGCGGGCGCCGATGCGGCGGCGCTGCAAAGTGCCTCAGCCAAAATTTGAAGAGTTGCCCGGAACGCCCTTGCGACCGCAGATCGACTTCGGGGCAGCGGAATAGTTCTCACGGTTCGCGAGCGCATTCTAGGCTTCGCCGGGGTGGTGTTTGAAAGTTTTTATCTTGGCCTCCTTTGCCGGCCCTGTTTGTAGGTTCAGTGCTTCCTCACTTCTGGCGCTCGGACTCACAGCATGCTTTCGCCATCAGCCGGACGCTCGGATTCACTAACAACGTCCACCAGTCCGATTTTGTGCCCGGCGGCGCATGAATCCATGACATGTGCGGACAGGATGGTACGACCGAATCGAACCGCGGCGTTCTCGAATCGATATCTCCCGGACGCGTCGCGAGCCGGCATTTGAAGACGGTGAAGGAGTTTATCGTCGAAATCCTAATACGAGATCTGGGAGATGAAACCCAACTTGTCTGGAAACAAACCTTCCTGACCGCGGACTCTTACGAAGCCTGCAAGGCGGATGTCCCGCGTTGCGATGAGGAAAACTTCGACCGCTTGGAGAGGGAATTCGCCGTCATGGCTCCCTGCGAGCTCGAAGCTCCGTGAAAATCCAGCGGATGGCCGCCGACAGGCAGGAACTCGACTTTCCGCGAGATACATAATTCGGTAAAGTCGCCAATCTACTCGCGCTCCTCGCTCAGAGCGAGTGGCCCATCCGCACCCGTTTTGTTTCCAGGTATTTTTCGTTATGGGGATTTGATGGCAGGCTGATGGGGAGTTGCTCCACGATTTCCAATCCATAACCTTCGAGGCCGACGACCTTCTTCGGGTTGTTCGTCAGCAGGCGCATTTTCCTGACGCCGAGATCGTATAGGATTTGCGCGCCCATGCCATAGTCCCGGAGGTCGGAGCCGAAACCGAGTTTTTCGTTGGCTTCGATGGTATCGAGACCTTCTTCCTGCAATTTATAGGCATGGATTTTCGCGGCGAGTCCGATGCCGCGGCCTTCCTGGCGGAGATAAAGCAGAACGCCGCCTTCCTTGGAAATATGCTCGAGCGCGGCGGCGAGCTGGCCGCCGCAATCGCAGCGCTGGGATTGGAAGACATCGCCGGTGAGGCATTCGGAATGGACGCGGACGAGGGTCGGTTTTTCCGGGTCGATGACACCTTTGCTAAGTGCGAGGTGATGAGTGGCATCGGTCGTGATCCGATAGAGATGGCAGTCGAATTCCCCGAAATCCGTGGGCAATTTGATGGTCTGCTCGCGCTGGACGAGCTTTTCCGAGCGCCGGCGGTACTCGATGAGCTGGGCGATGGTGCAGGCTTTCAACTTATGGCGATTCTGATAGTCGCCGAGCTGGCCGACGCGGGCCATGGTGCCATCGTCATTCATCACTTCGCAAATGGCGGCGGCGCGGGGCAGCCCGGCGAGATTCATCAGATCGAGCGCGGCCTCGGTATGGCCGGTGCGGCGCAGGACGCCATCGTCCACGGCGCGCAGCGGAAAGACGTGGCCGGGATGGACGAAGGCTTCCGGGCCGGACGCGGGATCGGCGAGCAGGCGGATCGTCAGGGCGCGATCGGCGGCGGAAATGCCGGTGGTGATGCCTTCCGCGGCATCGACGCTGACGGTGAAAGCGGTCTTGTGGCCCTCGCGATTTCTCCGGGTCATCTGGGGCAGATCGAGTTCCTCGGCGCGCGCTGCGGTGATGGGCGTGCAGATTAGCCCGCGGGCGTGGACGGCCATGAAATTAACCATTTCCGCGGTGCAGAGCGACGCTGCGCCGATGAGATCGGCCTCGTTTTCCCGCGAGGGATCGTCGGCGACGATGACCACGCGGCCTGCGGCGATTTCCGCGACGATATCCGGGATGGGGCTGAACTGGAGCGACTTGTCTGACATGAGGAAATCCGGAAATCGCGGCGGTTCAGTTCAGCGACGGATCGTCCGGCGCTTCCGCGAGGATGCGGTGGAGCGGGGAAATCGCGCGCACGAGGTGGGACCAGAGCGACTCGTCGTGGTCGCGGCCTAGCAGATCAGGCTGCGGGTGGACGACGAGCCACGAACTCCGGCGAAGCTCGTTTTCAAGCTGCCCGGCGGTCCACCCGCAGTAGCCGATGAAGGCCCGCACCAGTCGCCGCGGCTTCGTGGCATGCTTGATCGCGTCCTCCGCGGACAGCCGCGCCGACCAGCGGAAACCCTTTTTCGGCGACCACCAGAGGGAGGAAAACGTGAGCTGGTCCTGCGAGACCGGGCCGCCGTCGTGGACCGGCAAATGGCGCAGCGCGGCGAATTCCTCGCCGGGCAGCAGGTCGCCGACGGTCCTTCCCGTAGGCCGGTTCAGCACCAGTCCGAACGCGCCGATTCCAACGGTGTGTTCGGCCAGCAGGATGACGGTGCGGTGAAATGTGGACTCCTTCAGCGACGGATCGGCGAGCAGCAGTTGCCCTTGCAACTGGATCGGCGAATCGGACTGGGACGGGTTGTGGGCCACGGCGGGAAGCTAGGCTCAGGCTCCCGCTTCGCCAACCGCCGATTGCGCGGAATTTCCCCGCATCCGCCGCAGCGCGTCCGCCGCGTAGATCGCGATCGCCAGCCAGATCAGCCCGAAGGACGCCAGCCGCGCCGGCGTCATCGGCTCGTGGTAGAGTTTCCAGCCGATGAAAAACTGGATCGTCGGCCCGAGAAATTGCAGGATTCCCAGCGTCGTCAGTCGGATCGCGCGGGTGGCGTAGCCGAAAAGCAGCAGCGGCAGCGCGGTCACGAAACCGGTCATCACGACCAGCGCTGCGTGCTTTCCGCTCCCCCCGAATGCATCGGCGATCCCGGAATGCCGATAGATCAGCCAGCCGATCGCCAGCGGCGCGAGCAGCGCGGTTTCTACGGCGAGGCCGGGCAGCGAGCCGAGCGGCGCGCGTTTCCGGACGACCGCGTAGAGCGAAAACGTGACGGCCAGCACCACCGCGACCCACGGGAAATGGCCGGCGGCGGGGAGCTGGATCGCCACTCCGGCCAGCGCCAGGGCGATCGCCGCAAGCTGCCAGCGGGAGTTGCGATCGCCGAACCAGAGCGCGCCGAAAAGCATGTTGAAAAACGGATTCAAGTAATAACCGAGCGCTGCCTCGACGATGCGGCCGTTCAGCGTGGCCCAAACATACAGCAACCAGTTGGAAGCCAGTAGCGCGCCGGAAAGGAAATGCCAAGCCACCCCGCGCGGCGATTTCAACGCCTCCCGCACCGTCTGCCACTCGCCCCTGGCTAACAGGATGCCGAACACCAGCAACAGCGACCACGCCGTCCGTTGGGAGACGATCGAAGCCGGCGGCAGGAAATCCAGCGCCTTCCAGAAAATCGGCAGCACGCCCCACAGGAAAAACGCGCCCAGCGCCGCCCAGATTCCCGTCCGTGTTCGTTCCACGCGCGCAACCTGCATTCTCCCCCGCCGGACCGCGAGTCTTGCGACTCGCTTCTTCACGCGGTTTTTTCCGAAACCAAAACCCCGCCACACCCGCGCGCCCTGCGCGGCGGGGAAGGTCTTCATAACATTACACCGCCTCCAAACTGATCGGGCCCGCCCGTAGAAGACTTGCCGGAGGCGAGAAGGCCGGAAAGAAGGGTTTGATGTCAGAGACTTCGGTCAGAGGGCGCAAGTGGCAATTGCTGAATCGAATCCACGACCTGAAAGCTCATGGATTTCCATTTTGCTTGTTAGTCGGGACTGCCCCCTTCGAGACCCCTTCGACGCGTTGATCCAGCCAGTTCTCGAAGCCTTGCAAACCCTGTCGGACGCCGGACTGGTCCATCGCGACGTGAAGCCTGACAACATCCTCCTGTTTCACGGCCAACCCTCTCTTGGCGACATCAGCCTGCTCGGTGCGGATGCGTCCGTGATCACCCGACGCGGCACTCCAGGATACGCCACTCCATCCTGGTATGTCGGCGGACACCCGGACATGTATGGCATGGCAGGGGCTTTCGCTTCCGAGCGGGCGTCCGGGGATCAAAAACGAAACCGACACCGCCTCGCTGTCAGTTCCTTGGATCATCATATTCACACTTGAATCCAATCACTGGCAGCGTGGTCGGCCCTCCCGGTATTTGTCCAGTGCGTGTTAGTGGGGTCTGGTTGCCTTCCGAAACCTTGTTTCAATCTGAGACAACTGACCTGACAGACTGACCCTCGCGATACTATTACTCGGCACTTGCTTGGCCACACGTCACGATCTGATTTTTTATTCCACTCTATAAAACCTCACGAAGATCTTGCTGCTTTGCGGTTTGTTGGATTTCCGATTGTTGTATCGACTGGTTTTTAGCCAATCAAGAAAAGATCCCTTCAATAATCCACCTTGGCCATTGCTGGAATATTGAAATTGTTCCGGATATCCGTTTGTCCATGGACGTATGAATCCCACGTGCCCCTGCCTAACGTATTTCCCCGATGTCTTCGCAAACGTCCCATCGGCGTTTGCCTCCCACCGCTGAACGCTGAAAAGGTAGAGGTTGCCTGCTTCGAGGCGTGCAATTTTTTTCACACCCGGCATAAGGAGAGTATCCGAATTATATTCAGCCACCATCTTCAAGCCCATCTCTTCTCCGATCCCCAGTGCAAAAGCATCTCCGGAATTTTCCACATTGCTTCTGGTGAACCTAATGCCATCGATGTTTTTGTCCTTTGGTTTAAGAGAGGATCCCTGACGTTGGTGTAATTTCGGATGGTGAGCTGTTGTGGCATGTTTCCAATCTTCCGGAGTTTGTAAGCGTTGAAGGATGACGCTGGCGAACCCGCTGCATCCAAGCCCCCGCCCTCTCAGCGTGCCATCAATTCCACCTATAGGTTTTATACAACCGTTGAAGTCGTATTTGTAATCGGAGTATCTAGCTACAAGTCGATCAAATTCCGGTGCCACTGCAAACCCATCAGTTTCATCGAAGGGATAATTGAAGGCGAACTCACTACCTGGGACGATGCTGCCATTGGTAGTATCAATAACCGCAACGCTTGTGTGTCCACTGTCGATAAAGCGCATGGAGTAGAGCTTTCCTCCGGCCCATTGCAAGCGATCCAAGTTGCCGACGGGAAAAGTTGTAAGGTTGCCCCCGGTTACCGGGATCGTCAAAAGATGGTAGCCGGATTTAGAGGAATAGCTAAGAATATAGGCTGTTCCGTCGGCGGTTACGGCAAATCCATCAGTTTCATCGAAGGGATAATTGAAGGCGCGCTCACTACCTGGGACGATGCTGCCATTGGTAGCATCAATAACCAC
>JBBSUD010000084.1:0-26120 GCA_038235225.1 Verrucomicrobiales bacterium | reverse complement strand
TTGGAGCTTGGAGCTTGGAGCTTGGAGCTTGGAGTGTGAGAGTTAAAAGAATCGTAAGGTCCGGAGGTGGAAAGGTCTTAAGGTCCGGAGGTGGGAAATTATTAGGTCCGGAGGTCGGACGGAGACGACGTGAGAAGCAATTCGCGCGCTCCGGAGTTATTGGAAAGTTATTGGTTCAATGTGAATAAGCGGGCTGTTCGAGCGAAGGCGGAGAGTGGGAATAAAACGAACGGCAGTGCGGAAAACGAAGGAGGCGGAGTCTCTGGAAAGTTTCGCGCGCCGGCGTTCGCAGCGCTTTGGAAGTCCGGTTGCCAACCCGCTGGCGGAGTATTGATAAGCGGATGGAAAAGAAAAGAAGTTTTTCATAAGTTAGAGGGATTTTTCGAGCCGGGTTCCAGGTCTTTTTTTAGTCTTACGTCTTGCCGTCTTTCGTCTCGAATCTTGTGGTTCCCCTTCTCAGATTTCGTCGTCGTTCTTGTTCATCCGGGCGTTGAAAAAGGTGTCTTCCGTGATGAGTCCCTGCCCCAGAAGGCGCTTGAGGTTGTTATCCCACTCGATGTTTCCGGCGCGCCGGATCACATCTTCCAGAGACCGCGCGCCGCCGTCGTAGTTGGCGATCGCGCTGGAAACGGCGTCGTCGTTGTTTTGCAGGAATTCGTAGGTAAGCACGCGGCGCTTCGCCCCATTGAGCAGTCCTTGGGAATGGATGAAGATCAGGATCTCCGCCAGACGGCTCAGGACGGAAGTATGGTTTTCCTTCGGGTAAAGTTCGAGAATCCGGCCGATGGTTTTCACTGCGCCGGTGGTATGCAAGGTGGAGAGAACCAGGTGACCCGTTTGCGCGGCTTCCATACAGGTTTCCATAGCCTCGCGATCCCGGATTTCCCCCAGCAGAATGATATGCGGAGCTTTCCGCAGAACATCCTTCAATCCCTGCCGGTACGAATGCACGTCGCGCCCGACTTCCTGCTGGGTGACAATGCTTGGCGATGGCACGCGGTGGCCGGGATATTCCGGATCTTCCATATCGTCGGGATATTGATATTCGATCGGGTCCTCGACGGTGACGATATGCTTGGGATGGTTTCTTCTCGCCCAGTCGATGAGCGAGGCAAGAGTGGTCGATTTCCCGGATCCGGTCGGACCGGTTACCAAGCACAGGCCGGCGCGCTTGAGCACGCCGTGGCGCAAGGTGTCCGTGGTATCCGGATCGATGCCCAAGCCCTCAAGTTCCGGGATGAAATCGTTGAGAATCCGGCAGGTTACGCCCAATCCCGAGGAGCTGAGGTGGGCCTGAATCCGGAGACGGCCGGAGCGTTCGCCGCTGTCGCCCATCGGAATTCCGTCGCACGAGAAATCCGCCACGCGGGTTTCGGAAAAGGTCTTGATCGCCAGGCGGATTTTCTCGTCCACGCGCATTTCCACGCTTTCCTGATTGCCGAAACCATGGCTGCCGCTTTCGCGGTTGGTGATGAGTTCTTTCAGAATCTCATCCATGTTCCCGGGCGAGAGAATTCCCAGAAAATCGAGTTTTTCCATGCCTTTGTTGGTATGGATGTAAACCGGCCGGCTGGCCCGCATCTGGATGTCAGAAACCCGCATCTCCCGGCAGACCCGGAAGATGATGCCAAGCAGATCCGTCCCGCGCATCCGTTCGGAAAAGCGCGCCGGAGCCGCCGCCGGCGAAAGCCCGGGCAGGGGAGGTGGTTCGAGAATTGCGGAAGACATGGGATGTAAGAGGGAAGAGGAAGAGAAGAAGTCGGAAGGTCTTAAAGTCGGAAGGCCTTAAGGTCTGAAGAGTAGAAAAAGAGAAGAGGTAGGAAGGTCGGAAGAGTGGAGGAAGAGAAGAGGTCGGCAGAGAGAAGGAAGACCAGAAGGTGGGCGGAAGTCTGGGGATGGCTGGTGAAATGTGGAATCTTGACTTTTTGACCTTAAGACCTTCGGACTCTTCGACTTGTTTTCTTACGCTCTGAGGTGCTTGGTTAAGCCAGCGATGCCGCCGCTCAGTTCTTCGCTGAAGGAGCGCATGGATTGAGCGAGTTCGGGTGAAATATAGTGACGGTCTGCGGCGAGATAAAGCATGCTGCGGGTTTCGCCGTTCGAGCCTTTGGCAATGTCGAGGAATCTGGCGAAGTCCTGGTCGGTGCGACGTTCGAAGCCTTCGGCGATGTTGTTCATGACGGAAACCGCGCAACGCCGGATCTGGTCGCGGAACCCGAAATCCCGATTGGATACGGATTCCGAACCGAAAGCGTCATAGACCGCATTGGACTGAACCCGGGCATTTTGCCAGATCCTCAAATCTTCAAAGCGTTCCGCTGTCATGATGTGCGATGGTGGTGATTGTTTAATGCGATTTCCAAACTTTTCGACTCTTCCTATTCTCTTCCGACCTTAAGACTTTAAGACCTTCGGACTTTAAGACTCTTACCTAGCCGCCTGCGGCTGGGATTCGTGTTGGAGGCGGTCGATGATGGCGGCCTGGGTGTCGCGGATTTTCAGGATGAAATGATATCTTTCCGCACATTCGGCGATGCGCATGGGCGAGAGATTGTCCCACTGGCCGGATTTGGACCAATCGTTCGCGAGCTGGTTGTAACGGGCGATGCAAAGATCGAGGGTGGCGAGGACATGGCGCATTTCCGCGGGTGCGAACTTCGTCTTTTCGCCTTCGTAGTTATACATCAACTCGAGGACATTGGTGCAGGCGGCGGCGGCGGTGAGTGCCGGGCGCGGATCGTCGTTGCGGCTGAGGCAATAGCGGATGGTATCTTCCGCGAGTTTCGCGGCGGTGGGCGTTAGCTCGGGCCGTGTGCCGAGCTGGGGTTCGGTCAGGAAGAAATGGAGGGCGTTGTAATTGCCATAATGAGCTGGATCGAGATTGTAGGCAAAGCGGAGGCGGTCTTCGGTTTCGCGGCGGAGATAGAGTTTATGGGCCTGGCTTTCGCCGCGCGGGTTGGTGCGGATGGATTCCGCCTCATCCAGAGATGCGATGAGGTTTTCGAACCGGGCGACTGGGTTGGATTTCTTAGATCCCGCGGACTTGTGGTCGCACGATTCATCATGGGTATGGCCGGACGTGCCGTCGAAGTAGGTATCGATGGGACCTTGCATGGCCATCGCGAAAACCTCGCCGTAAGGGCTGCGGTTGATGCCGAAGGGATTGAGTGGAAAATCGAGGTTGGCGTTGGCGGTCAGCGGCTTGGAAAGCAGCGCCCAGGAAAGCGCCCCGGCGCCGATGAGGCAGGCGGAGGTCATGATGGTATGGGTGCGGGACATGGTTCTGACTTTTGGTAGTGGTTTCCAAGTTCAGGCGGAGAGCTTGCTGCGGAAGCAAAGGCGGGAGATCCCGGCATACACTACCAGGATGGCGGCGAAGTATCCGACCATGCTCCAGAAAGTGCCTGCGGGGAGCGCGCCGGTTTTGAATACGAAGCGCTGGGTGAGATCGGCGAACCGATAGTGCGGCGAGTAAACCCATAGCGCGCGGAGGATGGGATTTTCCTCAAGCTGAAGCATGTTCTTCAAATAACCGACGCCGTAGAGACCGTAGAGACTGAGTGCGAAAGTAGTGGCGAATCCCGTAATGCCGCCGAAGCGGGAGGCGAGCGCCGTGGCCAGCGCCAGCAACGGGCCGGTGACGAGAAGGAAGAGCGCGGCGTATTGAAGATTCATCGTCCACCACATGGATTTCTCGATGGGGTCGGACGGCGCGGCGGCGAACTGGCAGATGGCAGCGGTTACCAAAACAAGCGGAACGATGAAGCTGAACACCGCGAGCCAGATTTGGAAAAGCTGGCGGGTGGCGGACATTCCGGTGGTTTGGAAATACTCACCGACGCCGGTCTTGGCATTGGTTTCCCCCTCGCGGGCGGCGTTGAAAAGTCCCCAGAGCAGCGTGCAGACCCAGAGCGTGCCCCAGGCGGCGAGGATGCGGGCGGGCTGGACGAGAATCGGCTTTTCCGAGGCGCTGGAAATGGCGGGCAGCGCGAAGGGCAGCAGCAGGACCGCCAGCAGGCAGATGACCCAGGCCTTGCGCTGGAGAATCGTGGCGAATGTCAATCGGAAGAGTCTCATGGTGGCGAGAGTGTTCGTGATTTGGATTCGGTTAGTTGAGCATCGACTTGAGGCCGCTCCACTTCTGGCCGTTGCCTGCCAGATGGCGGGCGCGGCTGCCCTCGATCATCAGCGCGCTGGGCATTTCCATGGAATCGTAATCCGGGTGGCAGCTCACGAGCCGCAGGACATTGGTGGTGGAGGATTTCCAGATTTCCTCAAATGCCTGGCGGGCGAATGCATCCAACCCGCTGAAGGGTTCGTCGAGCAGGAGAATGTTGCCGCGGTCCGCCTTCACGGAAAACTCGGCCACGATGAGGCTGGTCTTGCGGCGATTCCCGGTGGAGAGCTGGCCGTAGGGCTTCTTCGTGTTGAGTTCGATACGTGCGGCGAGATCGAGCGCTTCGGACAGCCGCGATTTTGGAACCATCATCCGGAAAATCAGGGCGGGCGTGATGTGCGAATCGAAGCGCAGGTCCTCGGGGACGTATTGGACAAAGCCCTCGGATTCGAATTTCCCGGAAACCGGCTTGAGCGAGCCGGCGAGCGTCCGGAGCAGCGTGGTTTTGCCGCGGCCATTGCGGGCCAGCAGAAAATGCGTGCCGCCGGTCAGGGTGACTTCATCTTCGAATTTGGCGAGAGGTTCGCCGTAGCCGATCTCAAGACCGGAGTCGAGGTGGAGGCGCGGGTGTGGCTGGTTCATCGGTAAGGGTGTGTGGAATTCCGCCGGATTCGGGACTTTGGCGGAGATCGGCGGGCCGTGTTGGGACTAATGCGCCGTCGATCTGTTTGGTTTCTACGTCCAGCCCCTCGGGGCGGCAATCTTTTTTTGAACATTTTACGGGCGAGGCTGTCCGCGTGCGCCGAGTCGGGATTTTCCGATGCTGAAATCCTCTGGAAATCAACGTACAGGCCGTCCGCAACGGGTAGGCACGGCCCACGGAAATTTTTCCGCGTGACGCCCGGAAGTTCGCTGGTAGAACCCCGGCCACAAGTTATGGCGGGCAAACTAACCTATCGGGAAGCCGGAGTGGACACGCGGAAGGCGGCCGCGCTGGTCGGCGACATCAAGACTCACGTTTCGCGGACGCAGCGGACGCGCAAGCTCTGGGGAGCCTTCGGACTCTTCGCCGCCTGCTACGATCTCAGCGCCTACAAGGAACCCGTAATCATGACCGGCTGCGATGGCGTCGGCACCAAGCTCGAGTTGCTGCTCGAGCGGGATTTGCTCGAAACCGCAGGCAAGGACCTCGTGGCGATGAGCGTCAATGACATCCTCACCACAGGCGGCGACGCGCTTCTGTTCCTCGATTACATCGGCATCGCCGCGCTGGATGAGGGGAAAATCACCCGTCTGATTTCCGGCATGGCCGACTGGCTGGAAGCCTGCGACTGCATCCTCGCGGGCGGCGAGACGGCGGAAATGCCCGGCATCGTCCCTGCCGATGTCATCGAGCTATCCGGCTTCTGCATCGGCTGCGCGGAGAAATCCGACCTGATCGACCCCACCACCGTCGCGGTCGGCGACGTGCTGATCGGCTACGCATCGGACAGCATCCACGCCAACGGCTGGTCACTGGTGCGGCGCGTGTTGAAGGAATTCCCCGGCGAGGTCACCGAGAACGAGCTCGCCGCCTGGCTCAAACCGACCCGCCTCTATCACGACGTCACCCGCGCGCTGAAATCCGCCGGCGTGAAGCCGAAAGCCATGTCCCACATCACGGGCGGCGGCCTGCCGGAGAACCTCGAGCGCCTCTTCCGCGGCATGGGCGCCGATTTGGAGATCCCGAAATGGGACCTCCCCGGCATCGATAAACTCCTTTCCCGCTGCGATTCGGAAAATCGCTTTCACACCTTCAACATGGGCATCGGCTGGGTCGCCATCGTCGCGGAAAGCGACGTGCCGGCCGCGCTGAAGGCAGGACCGGGCGGCTTCGAGATCGGCCGCATGGTTTCTAACGAAGGCGTGCGCGTTTGCGTTCGGGGAGAGTGAAGGTAGCATCCGCCCACGCATGAGCGATTTCCTGAAACACGAATGCGGGATCGCGGCCGTCCGCCTCCGCAAACCGCTCGCCTACTACTACGATCGCTACGGGACCTGCCTCTGGGGACTCAACAAGTTGTTCCTGCTCATGGAGAAGCAGCACAACCGTGGCCAGGACGGCACCGGCATCGGCTGCGTGAAGCTCGACATGCCCATCGGCCAGGCCTACGTCCACCGCCGCCGCGGCATCGAGAAAGACGCGCTCGCGGAAATCTTCCGCAAGGAGAGCAAGAGCTTCTTCAAAATGGCCCGCAAAGGCCAGATGGACGACGCCGATCCCGCCAGCGTGAAGCGCAATTTCGATTTCGGCGGGGAAATCCTCGTCGGCCACCTCCGCTACGGCACTTCCGGGGATTTCGACGCCGGCTGTTGCCACCCCTACCTCCGCCGCAGCAACTGGCCCACCCGCACGCTCATGGTCATGGGCAACTTCAACATGACCAACGCCTCCGAGCTCAATGACACGCTCATCGACCGCGGCCAGCACCCCGTCTTCGGCACCGACACCCAGACCGTGCTTGAGGAAATCGGCTATCATCTCGACGAAGCCCACACCGACCTCTACCGGCAGCTCCGCGACGAAGGCGTGCCCGGCGCCGAAATGCCCGCCCGAATTTCCGCCGAGCTCGATGTCACCAAACTCGTCGCCGAAGCCGCCTCGAAATGGGACGGCGGCTACGTGGTCTGCGGCGTCATCGGAAATGGCGACATGTTCGTCATGCGTGACCCCCGCGGCATCCGGCCGTGCCACATGCTCGTCACCGATGAAGTCATTGCCTTCGCCTCCGAGCGCGTCCCGCTCATGACCGTCTTCGAGGCCGACGCCTCGCAGGTGAAGGCCGTCGATCCCGGCTCGATGATCGCCGTGAAATCCGATGGCTCGATTTCCGACACGCCCTTCGCCCCGCCCCGCGAATTCACGCCCTGCTCGTTCGAGAAAATCTACTTCTCCCGCGGCAACGACCCGCAAATCTATCGCGAGCGCAAGGCCATGGGCGCCGCGCTTGTCCCCCAAGTCGTCGAATCCATCGGCGGGAATTTCGAGAAAACCATCTTCTCCTTTGTTCCGAACACCGCCGAAACCGCCTACTACGGCCTCATGGACGGCCTCCGCCTCTTCCGCCGCCAGCAGGTTCGCTCGTCGCTCATGGAAGCCGCCAAAACCGGCGATTTATCCACCGAACTCATCGACGACCTGATCCTCCGCAATTGGCCGCGCGGCGAGAAAATCGCCCACAAAGACATCAAGATGCGGACCTTCATCTCCCAGGAAAAGGGCCGCAACCAGCTCGTCTCCCACGTTTACGACATAACTTACGGCGTCGTCCGTCCCGGAGATATCCTCGTCGCCCTCGACGACTCCATCGTCCGCGGCACCACCCTCAAGCAGTCGATTCTGAAAATCCTCGCCCGCACCAAGCCGTCGAAAATCGTCGTCTGCTCCACCGCCCCGCAGATCCGTTATCCCGATTGCTATGGCATCGACATGTCAGAGCTCGGGAAATTCATCGCTTTTCAAGCCGCCGTCGCCCTGCACCGCAAGGCCGGCCGCCAATCTCTCCTCGACCGCGTTTACGACGACTGCCTCGCCGAACTCGACGTCCCGATAGGGCAGCGCAAAAACCGCGTCCAAGCCGTCTATGAAGATTTCACCGACGAGGAAATCTCCGCGGAAATCAGCCGCATGGTATATCCCGAAGGCATCGGCTGGAGCGGCGAGGTGGAAGTGATTTTCCAAAAAATCGAAGACCTTCACGCCTCCATCAAAGGCCCGTGCGGAGACTGGTACTTCACCGGCAACTATCCCACCCCCGGCGGCTACTCCATGGTCAACCTGGCCTACCGCCGCTGGTACGAAGGCGTCGGCGGAAGGAGCTACGATCTGCCTTTGTAGGCTATCCGAAACCGTCATCGGCGGGGCTTCCGCTTCCCATAGTTTCAGCGATGTCCCGCTTCAATGAGATCTTCCGACTTTGGTTGGGTATAAGCATCGCCTCCGCGCTGGCATCGTTCGCCTGGTCATGGTTCCGGGGCGGCAACGGTCTGTATTCGATCGTCCTGTTTCCCATCGCATGGAATCTGCAAATTCCCTTGGTGGCCTTTCTGGCCGTGGCGCATTACTCCATGGACCGGCTTGCCGGGCTGCTGCCCGCGCGAACCTCCCGCTGGCTGAGCGGATCGATCACCTATCTGATGGTGTTTTTCTGGCTCCTATTCCAGATTTCCTCGCATCGGCTCCATGACAGAATCGATTGTTTTCTTTCGTACGAATCGTTGCGAATGGCCTTTCGGAACGGTCGGCAAATCGCTCCGGATATCCTGAGAGGAGGCAAAGGCGCGATCATGGCTGCGGGATTCGCCGCGCTGGGGGTGCTCTGGATTCACCAGCGGTTTCCACGTCGGCGCGGAAAGTCGGTTCCGGGTCCAGCTGAGGGGAAATCAAGAATCATGTATGTCGGACTGGGTTTATTGTTTGTGGCTGCGGTCATGCTGGCGCGTTTCGGTCAGCTTGATGACGAAGGCGCGCTCGAAAACGACTGCCTGCCCACAACCTTCTTCGCATACGGCATCGTCGAGGATCTGGCGGGCGGCCTGCTCCACGGTTCGCCACAAGTTGTGGAGCTCGATCTCAAGCCTCGGATATCCCTTGAAACCTATTGCTCCGGCGTCCAGCGCATCCCGGTAACGAATGTGTTCACCATACTACTGGAATCGCTGTCCTGGGACCACTTGGGAGTAACGGGCTATTCAAAAAAGGGTATCACGCCGAATATTGACGAACTGGCCGGAGACTGCCTGATCTTCCCGAAAACCTATGCTGCGGCGAATCATTCGGCCTATTCCCAGACCAGCATGCATGCTTCGCAATACCCCTTGCGCAAGAACCGTCTGGATAACTTCGACAGAATCGACTATCCACGGACCCTGCTATTCGATATTCTTCCCCGCTTCGGATACAAGACTGCTTTCATTTCCGCGCAAAATGAGGATTGGGGGGGGATGCGGCACTTCATTCAATCGTCCAGCGAGTTCGATCTCTACTTTCATTCGAAAGACGCGCTGGGTGACCGGATTACGATCGAATCCAAAGTGGATGATCGGGTTGTGATCGACCGGGCGCTGCAATTCCTGGATCTTACGGCGGGAAAGGCCCCCGTAATCATGTATTTGAATCTCCAGCGGACACATTTTCCTTATGACTTGGCGCCCGGATCGCCGAAACCTTATCAGCCCTGCGGGACTGACGGGTTTGAGTTCGACTTCTCGGCGTACGACAAGAATCACATCGACCGTGTGATTGACAAATACGACAACGCCCTGCACTACGTGGATGGCCAGGTCGGGAGGTTCGTGAATGGATTGAAGGCGCGCGGGTTGTATGAAAACAGTCTGATTGTCCTTTCCGCGGATCATGGCGAAGCTTTTTACAAGCATGGCTTTCCGACACATGCTTCTTCGTTGTTCGAAGACCAGGTAAGGGTCAGCACATTTTTCAAACTTCCGGGCGCCTCCAAGAGGGGAGTTCGCGAAGACGCGATTTCGCTCATTGATCTTAATCCCACCGTGCTGGAAATCCTCGGCCTGCCCAACCATCCGAATTTCCAAGGACAGCAGGTTCTGGCGGGCAGCCGTTCGGGTTACATCCATTTGCTCTCGCATGGGTTCAGCCGTTGTTCCGGCATAGTGGACTATCCATGGAAATACGTCGAGCGAAACGGGGACCGCCGGCGGCTTGCGAATCTGGAACTCGATCCGGACGAAAGCCGCGATTTCTCCAGCCAAAATCCCGGAAAGCTGGCGGAACTTCGCGCAGCCATGGGAAGCTACACCTCAAGGCAGTTATACTACTATACCGGCCTGAGTCGTGAAAAGCGGAACCGGTTCTATCCGCCGTCTCCCTGATGCCGTTCTGCAATGATTGGCGAAGTGATCGAACACGGAAGCAGGGTGTCACCGATTTCAAGAGTCACTCCCTTGGGAAGCGTTGCGGAGAATTCACGCAGCATATCCGGCAGAATTTCGTGGGCCTCACCCGTGATGGCGTAGAATTCGACATGAGTGCGGCCACAACTCACTAGCGGCCCGCCGAGATTCAGTTGCGCAACCTTTGTCCATTCAGAAGGCAAACTCTCGAACCATTGTGAATAAATAATAACAAGTCCGACATTACGCTTCCGGGCGATTTCTCCCATCCATTCGCTGCCGTGCCACGATTGCCTGGCCCGCAAGGCATCCAACGAAGCGAGTCCCCACAAATCCAGGATCGGCTGCTCGTTGCGGAAACTGGTCCAGCCGAGATCGTTGACCGCGGCTGGTCGCTTCCACCAGCCGGTGAGAAACCGGTGCATTTGGTATTGTTGTCCGTAAATGTTGTTCGACGCCGCGGGGATTTGCGATGCCTCCCGCGGATAGGGAAGCCATAGTTCGGAAATGGTTAATAGCACAACGGGGAGGACCGCCAACGTTGTCAGTCTTCCGAGAATCCGATAGATCGCCCCGATCGGGAGGCAGGCTGCCGCGAAAACGAGCGCTCCCAGTATGTAAGCGTGATAGCGATGGAATGCTGCGGTTCCTCCTACCAAAAGGTGCGCGAAACCCGCCATGGACAGTCCCAGCGACGCTACGGCCACGATTCCGGAAAATCTACGGGTTCCGGCATGAATAAAGAGAATTGCGGAAAGAAAGACGAGGATCAGATCGATTCCGTTCTTTTCCCCGGTTTTTGCTAGTACGGATGCGGGAAGCAGGTTCTGCCCCTCGACCAGAAGAAATAGGGAAAACAGGATCAGTCCGCCCGCAGCGACCGCTGCCGGAACGATCATTGCCTTTCGTCTGCCGGAATACCATAGAAGGGAGCAGCCGATTACCGTAAGCGCCGCATTTTCATAACGGATCAGCGGCCCGACGGCCAGCGCGATCGGAAACCATGGGGGCAGGCGTTCGTCCCGTGAAATCGCAACCACCCCGTCAACCACGGCCAGCGCCGCCAGCGTTTGCAGGCAGTGCTCCATGCCGAAGAAAACCAAACCGTAGATATTTGCAGCAACCAGTACTGTCAGCGTCGCGAACACACGGCCCGCCGAAGCGACAAGATTTCCTGACGGGATGACAGTCCTGAGCCGCCGAAGCACGAGCAGTATGATTGCGATCGAGAATGCGATGTTGAGAACCAGCGGAACCAAAGCTCCGAATTTCGTGAGTGCGAAGGGGGCCATCAGCAGCGGCCAGAGGACGCTCGAAGCGGGCGATGCGAATTCGTGGGGATTGACGCCATAATTTCCTCGGGCGATTTCCTCACCCACCGCGAGGTGGATGTAAGGATCGTCCAACATATAGACGAAATGTCCGCCGTTCAGTGCGAGGATCGAGCGGATCAGCAGCACCAAAGGCACCGAAAACGCAAGCAGGGTGACGATGGTTTCCGACCACGCCATGCGGCGGGAAACCGGCGGCGGAGGCGCGGGTGACTCATTCATGGTTCACCCCCGCTCGATTCCGCGCGTTGGTTTGCAGCCAATTCCACACCACGTGCGGCGAGCGAGGGTTCGCCGGGAAAGAGAGCCAGGCCGCGGTCAATTGTGGCGATGGCGCGGCTGCTATTTTTCTCCTTCAGATAAAGGGCTGTCATCGCCAGAATCGCCTGCACGCGATATTCCTTCTGGCCGTGGTCGAGCACCGGGCGCAACGCCTCGCGTACGACGTCCGGCCCGTGCCCCAGTTGCAGGTGAATTTGGCCGATGTAAACCCGGCAGGCCTGGCTCGTCATCGTTTTCTCCGGCGCCAGATCGACCGCGCGCTGAAGGGCGGCAAGTGCCGGTTCCAGCCTGCCACCGCGGGCTAGCGCATAGCCCTTGACCATTGGCACCGCGGCGAACCAGCCCCCGATTTTCTCGGCCTGGCCAACCAATGCCAGCGCTTCTTCATTTCGACCGGCGGCCTGTAGTTCCTTCGCGGCGAGAGCAAGATTTATCAGTTGGAAATTCCTGCTGGCCGCGGATTGAAGATAAATTTCCAGCGGACGGTTCCACATCGCGGCCTGCATGGGAACGAAGGGAACATAAGCGGCGCGCCATGTTGCCAGGAGAGCCAATACCATGACTGCGGCCATGCGGCTGCGCTGATGCATGAAATCCCCGCCCTGCTGGAGACGGACAATCATTTGTCTGGAGATTCCCGCCAAGGCGATTGCAAGCCCGATGCTGGGAATGGCGAGATAGTAGTCCTCGACCGGCCCGGCGAAGATGGGAACCAGGTTGGAGGATGGAAATGCTGCGACAAAGAACCATAGGATGCCGAATGCTAACCACGGACTTCTTTTCCAGAGTAGCAACCCCGTCAGGGCGATCGCCGACATGAGAATCCATGCGAACACAAGTTCTCCCATGGATGCGGATTCTCCCCAGATATAGCTTCCGAGAATTTCCATCCGGCCCAGCGGGGACAACCACATCATGAGGTGTTTCATCATCAGCCATGGCGCGGAAACTGCGAGCTGCCATGACTCGACATTGGGAGAAATCGCGGCATTTCCATCCCGATACCCGATGGAAGCTCCGAAGTAATGACGGATCGCCAGATAGGCGATGGTTACGGCGAAATAGAATCCATAATGAGCGATCCGCTTGCGCAGGGCCGGGGGCTGGCGGCCGATGTGATCGCACAAGAAGGCGAGACCCATGGCTGAGACGGCGGCTTCGTAGGACATTTGGGCGAGAAACATTGCGATTCCCGCCAGGGCCGCCATGGAGGTGAAGGTTTTCTCCCGGGCTACCGATTTCATGTGCGCCTGCAGAAACAACGAAATGAAAACGATCGCGACGCTGATGTTGAAGCAGCTCATCCACACCGCGGTGCTTACCTGCGTGGGTGTGAGCGCCCAGACCGCGGCGGCGGCGAGCGCCCAGCGGTCGGATCCGAAGAGCCGGCGGACGAGGAAATATACCGAGACAAGCGCTGCCAGAAAACAGGCGAGATTGAACCCGTGCCATAACATCAGCGGCATGGGATCGAGATTCCGGAAAAGATAGAATACGATGTTCTTGATCGGCCGCAGCAGGCCGAAGCAATCGGGTCCGAGGGTTTCTTTCCAGCTCGTCATTTCGGAGACATGGGCGAGTCCGCTTTTGTCATCAAGCAAGGGACGCGATGTCATGCCCGGCCAAAACAACGCCGCTGCCAGAACCAGCAAAAGGGCGAGCCAAAGGTAGCGATATTTGTCCGGAACTGCGGTTGGTTTCATAGGCGGGTGCGGTGGAAGAGGAACGTCGGGGCGGATTTGATGGCGAGCATGACAAGCGCCCACCAGCCCGGGAGATAGACGATGGATTTGCGTTTGAGAATGGCCTGCCAAGCGAGGCGGCCGACCTTGTCTGCGGGCGAGAAGAGCGGGCCTTTCGGCAGTTGGGCGGTCATCGGGGTGTCGGTCATGCCGGGCTTCAGCAGGACGATGCGGATTTCCGGCACCGAGGCGAAGCGGTGGCGCAGTCCGGCCATGAATGTGGCGATGCCGGCTTTGGCGGATCCGTATAGATAGTTCGACTGGCGTCCGCGATCGCCGGCAACGGAGCCGATGACGGCCAAAGTACCGCGCTTCTGCTGTTCCAGCCGGGCGGCGCAGGCGCTGGCGATGACGACGTGGCTGGTGAAATTCACGGCAGCTTCGCGAGCGACGGCGGGGCCGTTCTGCAAGGTGGTGGCTTGATCCGGCAGCGATCCGTGGGCGAGGAGGAAGAGATCCCAGTCGCGATTTCCGAGGATTTCGTCCCAGCGGATTTCCGCATCGAGGAGATCCGCAGCGAGGGTTTCGCAGTCGGCGCCGCGGGTGCGGAGGTCGGCGGCGAGGGCGTCGAGTTTGGCGGCATCGCGACCGATGAGAAGGAACGATGCCGGACGTTCGGCGGCGATGGCGCGGAGGATTTCCGTGGCGATGGCGGAGGTGGCGCCGAAGACGGCGGCGTGGTAGCGGGGAGCGTTCATGCTTGCATGCGTTTCCAGAAATCCGAGGAAAAGCCGGGATCGGCGTGGGCGCGGAACTCGTTGAGCCGCGGGAAAGAGCGGGCGAAATCGGCGGGCGACATGCGCGCGTCCTTGGCTGGATAAAAGCGTCCGCCCGCGTCGCGGACGACGGAGTCGAGCCGGTCGAACAGGTCGAGCGTGGTGCTGCCGCGGTTCGAGAAATCCAGCGCCAGCGTGATGCCGGGCGAAGGGAATGAAAGCATGCCGGGGGAGGGGATTTCCCCGAATGTCTTGAGCACCGCGAGGAAAGACCCCTGGCCGGAGCGGGCGATTTGGCCCAGCAAATCGTTCATCGCCGCAGCGCCGACCTCGAAAGGAATGACGCACTGGTACTGATAGAATCCGCGCTTGCCGTAGATGCGGCTCCAGCCTTGCACGGAGTCGAGCGGGTGGAAAAAGGGCGCGTAGTGCTGGCGGAGACGCTTCGTCTTACCGAGGAATCTGCGGTAGTAGGCGGCGTTGAAGGCCTTGATGGAAAGGGTGTTGAGAGCAAATCCGGGGAAATCTACGGGGACGGACGCGCCCGGCGGACGGTGCGGTTCGAGGCTGCCGGATTTCGCCCAATTTCCGCGGATGAAGATGCCGCTGCCGAGCGAACGGCCGCTGGCGAGGCAATCGATCCACGCGACGGTGTGCTCCCACGGCTCTTCGGACGCTTGGGAAAGCGCGAGGAATTCGTCGATTCCCTGGAAGCGGACGAGTTCCACATCGAGCGACGCGGAACGGATCGGCACGAGCTGGATTTCCGCCCAAGTGACGATGCCGGTCAGACCGAGACCGCCGATGGTGGCCGCGTGGAGTGGATCGCCGACGGTGTGCACGGCGCGGGTGCCATCGGACCGCAGCAGCTCGAAGCGCGGGATGTAGCTGCCAAAGCATCCGGCGCGGTGGTGGTTTTTCCCGTGGACATCGTTGGCGATCGCACCGCCGAGAGTGACTTGGCGGGTGCCTGGAGTGGTGGGTAGAAACCAGCCGCGGGGGACGCAGAATCGAAGGATGGCATCGAGCGAGATGCCGGCCTCGGCGCGGAGCAGGCCGGACGATTCGTCGAAGGAAATCAGGCGGTCGAGGAACCGGGTTTCGATCATCGTGCCCGCGCTGGACAGGCAGGAATCGCCATAGGAACGGCCCAGTCCATAAGCGAGAAACGGGCCCGATCGCAGCGGGATTTCACCAAGCGCCGCCGGCGAATCGACGCGGGTGCGGACAGACGCGGTGCGGCCCCAGGACTGCATTTCCCGGAGCGCGCTCATGGTGCGATCGGTTGGGCGAGAATCGCACATAGCAAACTAAGTAGTCCGAGCAACCATGTGCCGCGGTCTTTCAGTGCGAACACCACCGGATCCTCATGCATTTCCCCGCGGTGGGTGACGAGCCAGATGCGGGAAATCCAATACAACGCGATCACGCAGATTCCCCAAATCCACTCGGGCCGGTGATAGAGCGCGGTGACTTGGGAGCTGTTCGAATATAGTCCGAGGACGATGCAGGAGGCGACGCCGGAGGCAATGCCAAGGGCGGATACCGCGGGCAGATCCGCGCTGCGGTAGCCGCGGCCGTGGAGGCTGGTATTGTCGTCGCCGGACTTCGCCGCGAGTTCCACATGCCGTTTGGCGGCGGCAAGCGAAAGGAATAAAAGGAAGGTGAATGCAAACAGCCAAAACGATATCACTGCCTCGGAAATGACGATTCCGCCAATCACCCGGGAAAGGTAAAGGAAAGCGAGCATGAAGATGTCGGCTATGGCGATTCTCTTAAAGTAAAGGGAGTAGGAAAGCGTTGCTGCGATGTAGCCTAGCAGCAGTAATCCGAAGGCTGGCGCTATGACAAATCCGCCGATAAGACCCGACGCGACCATAACTACGGAAGCGATGCCGATCCGCTGGATGCTGGTGCGGCCGGAGGCGGCGAGACGCTGGCGCTTGCGCGGGTGGGCGCGGTCGTATTCCAAATCTAGCAAATCGTTCCAAAGATAAGTGCCCGAGGCGCAGAGGCTCATCGCGAGGAACGAGGCGGCCAGTCCGGCGAGCTGCCAAAGCGTGTGGTAGTGATGGCCGGCGAGAAACGGCAGCGCGATGAGCAGGTTTTTCGCCCACTGGTGGATGCGGAGCGCCTTGACCCAGTCGCGCCAGCCGGTGGAATTCGTGCAGAAAGTACGGGCCACGTCGTACTTGCGGCCGAGCCGCTCCATCCTGCTGCGGGAATGGAAAACGAGCACCGCCTTGCGCGCCCGCCGCCAGACGGCGTGGTCCGCGCTGGAATCCCCGGCGTAGTCGAAGCCGCGCTCGCCGAAGCGCTCGACGAGCAGCGCCGCCTTGGTTTCGCCCTTGAGATTGGTGAAGTGATCCGAGGCGATGATTTCATCGAACGGAAACAGGCCGCGGACCGAGCCGAGTGCTTCGGAATGGGAGGCGGTGACCAGCAGAACCGGGCGTCCGCCGGCCTGTTCCTCCCCCATCCAGGCGGCGAGTTCCGCATTGACTGGAGGCGGGGCGATGGATTCCGGCAATGCTCCGGCGACGCGAGATTTCAAGTTCGCTTTGCCGTCCAAAAGCCAGAAGGGCAGGCGCAGGGCGAGCAGCGGGCGGTACCGGATCAACCGCAGGACTCCTTCAAGCAGAAGGTCCGAACGGATGAACGTGCCATCCAGATCGATGCAGAGCGGGATGGGGCCGCCGACCGCGCGGGCGTTCATGGGCGGAAGAAAATTTCGGATTTCCCGTCGCGTGAGGGTGCGTCGGCATGCGGCAAGCGTCCGGAATCTCCGGCAAGAGGGTGTTTCATCGGGTGTGAACCGTGTTAGGGGTGCTGGGACCGCAGCGTGCCAAAGGGACTGGAACGAAGCGGGGTTCCCGCCGGCATCAATTGGGACAATGCGCGGCGAGGTCGGAGCGATGAAGGAATCGGCCCGAGAAGTCAACCTATCAGCGTGATCGGCCCGGTAAAATTTTGTCCCGGAATACTGGGAAGTTTTACAACACGCGCACTTGCAGCGATTTATCGTCGCCGATTTTTTGGAAAACTTCCGTTGCGCCCCGTCGCAAATACCCGAGCGCCCTGCGCGAGTCGCCGGATTGCACCGGCGAAACGCTGGTGATCTCACCGCCTGGTGAGCCATCGGCCTGGACCAGCGGACCGGGGGAAATCGCCGCATCCGCTTCGAAGCGCGCGAGCAGTTTGGGAACTTTGCCGGCGGATTTGATCCGGGAAATCACTTCCTGGCCGATGTAGCAGCCTTTGTTGTAAGAAATATCGCTCGCGTCGAGCCGCGCTTCGGGCGGCAGCATGCCGGGCAGGATTTCCTTGCCCCACAAGGGAATCCCGTGGGAAATTCGCATTTCCTCCAGCTCGTCTGGTTCGGCTTGGGCAATTTCCGCCGGGAAATCCATCGTGGTGCCAGCGGGTAGCCACCAATCGGTGCCCGGTACGCCGAAACGATCCACCTCCCGCACGATCGTGCCGGGCGGCGCGTCGCCAGCGGGGCCGGTGAAATGGTGGACGGAGTGGCTGCCGGTCAGGTCGGTGACCTCGACATCGTCGGCGATGAGGTAGCGGGTAAGGCGGGCTTCGAGTTCATCGGCATCGCCATCGAAGCAGGCGACCCAGAGCGCATCGCCGATTTCCAAAATGGTGACGCGGAACTGGAGCCGGCCTTTGGCATCGGTCACGCAGGATGGCAGGGAAATCCGGCCGCCGGCGACGCGGCGCACGTCTTGGGTGAGTTGGCCGTTGAGATATCGCGTGGCATCCGGTCCGCGGAACGCCAGCAGGGCGGTGGAGCCGAGGTCAATTCGCCGGATTTCGCTCACGCCTCCTGCCGGTAAGGTTTCGCGACGGCGCAGAAATCCAGCTCGCCAAGGCCGGCGCTTTCCAGCTCGCCCATGCGACGCGAGACGGCGGCGATGGCCGGTGTTTCCACGCCCGAGGCGGCGGCCAGCGCGAGCATGTAGCGGCTGTCCTTGGCCATATTCGCCAGCGAGAAATGCGTTTCGAAATTCCCGGAAGTCATGGCTGAAAGCTTCATTTCGGAAAGCTTCGAGGCGCTGGCGTTTTGCGAAACGGCCTCGACGAAGCGCTCCGCGGCGACGCCCTGGCGCGTAACCAGTGCGAGAGCCTCGGCCATGGCCTGCACGGAGCAGGCGGAAATCAGGTTGGTGGCGAGCTTCACGACAGTCGCCGCGCCGATATCGCCGCAATGGACGCTGGCGCGGCTGGTGACGGCGAGATAGTCGGCAAATCGCTCGATCTGCGCCGGATCGCCACCGGTGTAATAAAGAAGATTTCCCGCGCCGGCGGCGTCCTTGCTGCCTGTGAACGGGACATCCAGAAAATCGCATCCTGCTGATTTGCAGCGCTCCGCGAGCCAAAGCGTGGTTTCCAGATCGAGTGTGGAGTGGTTCAGAATGGTTTGGCCGGATTTCAGCGAATCCTCGATTTGCGAGAAAATCTCCCGCACGGCGGGGGCGTCCTTCAGGTAGAGGGAAATTGCCGTGGCCCCGGCGACCGCCACTTCCGGCGATCCCATTTCATCGGGCAGGCCTTTCGGTGTGCGGTTCCAGCTACGGACCGGCCAGCCGGCCTCGCGCAGACAGGCGAAGGCGCGGGACCCGACGATGCCCAAGCCGAGCACCGCAGCCTCGAATTTTGCGGAATCGCTCATTGTTGGCGGCGGAGTGCGAGTTCCACGAGTTTGGCGGCTTGTTTGCGCAGCTCGGCGATGTTCGCCGGCGTCGGATCCTGGTCTTCGGGGAGGGTCATTTCGGTTCGCAGGCCGGCGAGGATGTCACGCATGGCAAGGTAGTTGGGGCGTTCGGAAATCCGTGGCTCCAGCCCGGCGACCGATTCGGTATAATAGTCTGCGATGTCTTCCCGCATCACGCGTTTCGCCCGTTCCACCGAAAATTGCTTATCCACGGCGACGGTGGAAACCTCCAGCGCGCGAATCCAGCCGCCGAGCGAAATCAAATGGGCAAGATCGGCATCGCGCAGGCTGACGAGTTCGGTTTCCACATCGTGCTGAGTGGCGGTGAGCTCCTTTTTCAACTGCGCCACATCTTTCGCCCGGGCGCTGTCGAGCAGGCTGGCGGCGTGGCGGTTGACGCGGTCTCCCGCGCCGAGCGCTTTTCCGTAACGCGTGAGGTCTTTCGCGAGGTCCTCGATTTTATCGAGCTGCTCGGCCTGCACGACCAGGAATCCGTCGGCAATGAGAAATCCTAGCTCAATGGCCAGGTCCGCACGGTCCTGGGACATGCGAGGCGGCATTTTCCGCTCGGTTTCCGCGATCGGCAGCGGCATCAGGAATTGCAGCGTATCGAACAGCTTGGAAATCGACGGCGCGGTGAATTCATTGACGCCCAGCTCCTCCCGCACGTGCGGATCGTCCACCAGATCCTTGGGAATTTCCCCTCGGAATCCGCCGGATTCGTCCTGCGCGGCGAGCGGCAGGAGCGAGGCGGCGAGAATAGCTAACAGGCAAGTGCGGCTCGGCTTCACGGCGCGAGTCTGCCACCACCGCCCGCCGCGGGCAACCGGCAATAAGCGCTGGAAATCCCCCACGCCCGTGGCGGCGGATTGCATCCGCCAAGCCCCGCAATCATGTCCGGGATTCCCCAGTCCGAAGGGGTGATGTGCTTCGCAGAGCACGACTGCAGGACTTTGGAGTGCGGTGGCAAGGCCGCCGGCCGCGACACCGCTTTGGATTGCGTCGTCCGGTGCTTCGCAATCCAAAGCGGTGTGGCGCTGCGCTTCCCACCGCACTCCAAAGGAGAAGCGCTTTCCGCCTTGGCGAGGGCTTCGGACGGTGCTTCGCAATCCAAAGCGGTGTGGCGCTCCGCTTCCCACCGCACTCCAGGGTTTGGCGCTTTGCTTTCCGCCGCGCGCCCAAGGAAATTTTCCATTGCCAAGGCCGGATGGCTGCCACAGTCTCGCCGCGTTGGAACGACGGAGCGCTGTTTCGAAAACCTTTCGAATACGCCTCCGCGGGTAACCGCCCCCCTGCACCCGCTCCACGCCCGCCACCAGGTCGGCGCGGTTCCGCAGCAGGAAAGCAGCCCGATATTCCGCTTCGCCGTGCCGCGGGTGGCCGCTACCGGCGGACCCGCCCGAACTCCCTTCTAACTCCAAATCCCCATTCGCTGCTCATGGCCGGTCACAACAAGTGGTCCAAGGTCAAACACATCAAAGCCAGAGTCGATGCCATCAAGGGCAGGGTCTTCAGCAAGTGCGCGCATGAAATCGCGCTTGCAGCCCGCGCCGGCGGCGTAGACCCGGCGGGAAATGCCCGTCTCCGCACTGCCATCGATGGCGCGAAGGCCGTTTCCATGCCCAAAGACAACATCGAGCGCGCCATCAGGAAAGGCATTGGCGAACTCGGCGGCGAAGCCATTCAGGAAGTCACCTACGAAGCCTACGGCCCCTCCGGCATCGCCTTCATCATTGAAATGGCCACCGACAATCTCAACCGCTCCGCCCAGGATTTCCGCACCATTCTCACCAAGAACGGCGGCAGCGTGGCCACGCCCGGCAGCGTTACCTATCAGTTCGACCGGCGCGGGGAAATCCGTCTCCAGGCTGACGCGCTGCCCGCGGATCAGGCCACGGATGCGGCCATCGAAGCCGGTGCGGACGATGTGGCCAGCGACGAGGACGGCCACGTATTTCTTACCGCCGCCAACGAACTCGGCACCGTCGCGAACGCGCTGCGCGATGCCGGACTGGTCCCAATTTCCGAAAAACTTGTCTCCATTCCACAATCTCCGGCCGTCGTCGCCGATCTCGCAACCGCGCGGCAGGTGCTCAAGCTTTACGAGCATCTCGACGATTACCCCGACACCCTGAACGTTTTCACCAATTTCGAAGTGGCGGACGAAATCCTCGACCACCTCGCCGAATAGCCCCCCGGCGCACCACGCGCCCCTTCCCATTTCCCGCATTTCCGGATGAGCAAAACAATCGACGGCGCCAACCCGCCCCCCACCGAAGCAGCCGTGCCGCGCAAGCCAGCGGCCAAGAAAACCGCCGCCAAAAAAACCACCGCCACGAAGGTCGCGGCGAAAAAAGTGCCGGCCAAGAAAACCGCCGCTAAGAAGGCCGCCTCGTCGAAAATCGCGAAGGCGCGCTCCGTCGCGGAAACGCCCGAGCTGCCCTTCGATTTGCCCGCGGCCACCACTCCGGCCAAGCCGGCGCGGGCGAAGAAAACCGTCGCACCGCCGCCGGAAATTGAACCCGCGCCCGCGTCTGCGGAAGAACGGGGCGCGGCGCAGCGCCGGTTCGGCCGCGTGCCCGGCGGTGGTCCCGTGAACCAGCGGGAGCCGGACCCGCCGGCCCTGGAGGCCCCGCCTCAGGAGCAAGCGCAGCAGCCTGCGAAGCCGCAGGAACATTCACAGAATCAACAGACTCAACAAAACCAGCCAACGCGGGAGAGCAGGAGCAAGCGCCGCCGCGAGAAGCGCAAGCGCCGCAGGCAGGATGGCGGCGGCCCGGAAAATCGGGACAATCGCGGCCAGCAAAGCCAGCAGGGAAATCAAGGCAATCAAGGCAACCGCCACCGCGAGGAGCGGGAACCCCGTGAACCGCGTGAACCCCGCGAGCCACGCGGCAACGACAACCGAAATTTCCAAGAAAGCGAAGACCGCCGCCCCAGCCAGCCGACGGGGCCGAAAATCGACGTGCTTGGTATGTTGGAGCTGGCGCCCAAAGGCTTCGGGTTCCTCCGCCTGCCGGAAAAGAACTTCGAACAGGCACGCGACGACGTTTTTGTCACGCCGGAATCCATCCGCAAATACGCTTTGCGCCCCGGCCAGTGGGTGCGCGGGACCTATCAGGAAGGCCAGCGCGGACCGCAGCTTGTCGAGATTTCCTCGGTCAATGAACTTCCGCCCGAGGACGCTGCCAAGCTGCCGCATTTCGACGAGCTCAAGGCCATCAATCCCACCCGGCGCATCAGTTTCGAGACGACGCCGGAGCGCTTCACCACCCGCGTCGTGGACATCATGGCACCCGTCGGCCGCGGCCAGCGCGGGCTGATCGTTTCGCCGCCGCGCTCGGGGAAAACCACGCTGCTGTTGCATATGGCGGAAGCGATCCGGGAGAAATACGACGAGGCGATCCACCTGATGGTCGTGCTCGTGGACGAGCGACCGGAGGAAGTTACCGAGTTCCGCCGCGCGCTGCCGGGTGCGGAAATTTATGCCAGCTCGAATGACGAGCAGGCGCGCAGCCACACCCGCATCGCCGAGCTGGCGATCGAGCGGGCGAAGCGCCTGGTCGAGGCCGGCCAGGACGTTTTCCTGATCATGGATTCCATCACCCGCCTGGCCCGCGCCTACAATGGGAATATGAACCAGCGCGGCCGCGGCACCGGTTCCGGCGGCCTCACCATCGGCGCGCTCGAAGTTCCCCGCCGCCTCTTCGCCGCAGCGCGGAACACCCGCGGCGGCGGCTCGCTCACCATCATGGCCACCGCGCTCATCCAGACGAATTCCCGCGCCGACGAGGCGATCTATATGGAGTTCAAAGGTACCGGAAACATGGAACTCGTCCTCGACCGGAAAATCGCGGAAAACTACATCTATCCGGCGGTGGATATCTTCAAATCCGGCACCCGCCGCGAGGAGCTTCTGCTGGCCGACCACATGCTCCACAAAATTCACCTCATCCGCCGCGGCCTCTCCGGCCACCGTCCGGCGGAGGCCATGGAACGACTCTTGTTCTTCCAAAAGAAATTCCCGAACAACCCGCAGATGCTTTTGGAAATCAAAGGCTGAACCACTGCTAGCAAGCTCTGCAAAACGTCGGCCTTTGCTGACATGAGCCGCCGGCATTTCCAGAGCGTGCCGGATCGTCCTTACGGTAGATCGAAACGCTTCCCGGGTGATCACATTCGGCAGGATTCCTCGTGGGTATTTTACTTCGGGAACCTGTTTCGGAAATCCCTTTACCGGGCAAGTGCCTGCACGCTTGGCTCATCCCAAGTCTGAACTTATGAAGTGCTGTTGCGGGTGGAGATGATTTGTTATAATGCCACACGACGTGTTTTCGGGAAAAAGGAGTCGGGTTGCGTGCTTCACTTCGCTCAACCACCGGCTATAAGCTGCGAAGCCTCTGGCTTCAAGAATTCGGAACCGGCAAGCACGATTGGATCGTGAAATCGCCCGCACTTGATTTCTACAAGACCTGACGCGCGGCAGTATAGCATTCTATTCGAGTTGAGCTCAATCTTATCGGTCTTCTCGAGCGGCAAACCTGCATGAACATTGGGGTAACGATGGGGTGGAATTGCCACCGCAAGCGCGCCTCATTGCGGAGGTCCGCGCATGGTCTGTCGGGACGTTCTTGACCGGTTTTTCGAAGCGCAATCCAAAGCGGTGTCGCGGCCTCCGGCCTTGCCACCGCAGTCCAAAGGTAGGCCAAGACCGCCTTCGTTCTGGCGCGGCGCGGCGCGGTTCGCTAGGGTCCGGCCATGGACGCGTTGATTCACCATTTGGAGCGGAAAGAGGAGCTGTCGCTCCGGGAAGTAGGAGTGGCCGCCGAGCTGCTGCTGGACCCGGCCGCGCCGGATGCGAAGAAGGAGCGCCTGCTCGAGGCGCTCTCGCTCAAGGGCGAGACACCTGCGGAAATCGCCGGATTCGTGGAGGCGTTTTTGGAGCAATCCATCGATCCGCATCTTGGCTTGCTGGACCTCGAAGGTCCCACGCTCGACGTCTGCGGCACCGGCGGCGACCAGCTCGATTTGTTTAACATTTCCACCACCGCCATGTTCGTGGCCGCCGCCGCCGGAGCGATTGTCGTGAAGCACGGCAACCGCGGCATCACCTCGAAAAGCGGCGGCGCTGACGTGCTGGAAGCGCTGGGAATCCGCATCGATTTGCCGGCCGACGGTTTTCGCGATTGCGTGGCGGAGGCCGGCGTCGGGTTCATGGTCGCGCCGCTCTATCATCCGGCGTTCCGGGCGGTGGCGGCGGTGCGAAAATCGTTGGCGACGCGGGGCGTGCGGACGATTTTCAACCTCATCGGACCGCTCCTCAATCCGGCCAAACCGGAGTGCCAGCTCATCGGCGTGTTCCAGCGGGACCTTTGCCCGGTATTCGCGGAAATCCTCCAGCGGCTCGGCCGGGAAAGCGCGTGGATCGTCCATGGCACCACCGGCGACGGCCGATCCGTGGACGAGGTGAGCCTCATGGGATCGACCCGGATCTGCAAGGCGGGCTCGATGCAGGATATGGAGGACGAGGAAATCCGCCCGCGCGATTTCGGCATGAAGCACGCTGAGGTCGAGGAACTCCAAGGCGGCGACGCCAAGGAAAACGCCGCCATTTTGGAGGCTATCCTCGCCGGCCGGGAAACCGGCCCGAAGCGCGACATGGTGCTCCTCAATTCCGGCGCCGCGCTCGCCTGCGCGGGCTTGGCCGATCACATGGGCGATGGCATCGAAATCTCGCGGGAAATGATTTCCAGCGGCGCCGCTCTCGACCGCCTGCGCCGCTTGCAAAAGGCCGCCGCGCTTTGATTGTCAGCGATCGGCGAACCAGTTGGTGATTAGCCGCGCGAGCGCCAGCCCGCCGACGAACAGGCAGATCACGAGCACGATGGTGACGGCGTGAAGCATTCCCCGGAATCTTGGCGGAAATGAGTGCGAGTCAAGGGCGCGCCCGTGGCGGTGGAATGCATCCGCCAAGCCCTTCCGATTTCCCTGCGAACGGGATTCGCCCGATCCCAGCTTCGGTCACGGCGCGGTAACCGCCAGCCGCAGGTAGCCATTTCCCGACCCATCGATCGGCGTGGGATAGCGGAATAGGAACTCATCGAAATCGCCGTCCGCGACCGCGCCGCCCACCTGTGTGGCGGTCAACGGGCTTGATGACATATCGGCTGGACTGGCGGCGGCCTGCACGGTCCACGCAAATCCGGCGGGCCGGTCGCGGCGGATGCGGACGCTGATTGTCAGATAGTCCGAGAAATCGCCGGGCAGGCCCAAGGTCTCTCCGGTGGCGATTCCCTTGCCCGGCAAATGGCTGAGATCTGGCAGCGCGGGATTCGAACCGATGAAATATTTCACCAAATTTCCCACCCTGTCGCCTGACGGATTATCGAAATACCCCCGCTCTCCCGCCGGCAGGTCCATCGCCCAATCTGCAAATGCCAGCGGCCCGGAGCCGCCCGTGGAGAAGTTCCCCACACCGAGTCCGTGCGAGCCGAACGAATCCTCGTAACCCATTTCCGTGAGCTGATCCGTCCCAAATGCCACATAGTTCCCGGTGCCGGGCAGGAAGGGACCATTAACGTAATTCACGTTGCCGGAATCGGTCGGTGACTTGGTGATCAACGTTAGCGCGACGGCACCCGCGGGGCCGAGATCCGCGCGGAAAACGTCGAAGAAATCGTTACGGCTCGCGCCGGCGTCGCTGCCCGGAATCAGCTTGTCGGAGCTGGATGCGAAGGCGACGACGGAACCGCTGTCACTGATGGCGTGCTCGGTGCCCACCGCGCCGGCGTGGGCGGTTCCATCGGTGGTTTCGGTCAGCCCCCACACATTTCCGCCGGGGATGTCTTTAACATAAAGATCGAATCCCGTGTTTCCCGGAAGTGAGGCGATCATCTTTTTATTATCGATAAATCCGACGAATGAAGCGGAGAAAATCGCGCGGGTTCCATCCGCATTGATCCGGGGAGATTTGAAATTCCCGTTGGCTACATTGCCGGAGCTGTCACGGTTGAGCAGCACCACTTCGCCGCTCGATAGATTGCGCCGGAAAATCCCGAGAAATGAAGCGGACATTGCCGCCTTGTCCGGATGCGCGTTGGGATCGTCCATGGCGTAAACGATGAATTGTCCATCGCTGCTAATGTCGAAATCGTTGAAAGCGGTCAGTGAAAGCGCCGGGATAAACCGGCTTGGAATAGAGAATGAAAGAGTCTTACAAAGAACAACCAGCCATTGACTTTGGCCACAATCCCTACGCTGGGAGCGGTGACGCTCCGGGTGTAGCATGGGTGCGTGGAGACG
>JBBSUD010000083.1:0-26456 GCA_038235225.1 Verrucomicrobiales bacterium | reverse complement strand
CACGGCCTGACATCTGGATTGATAGAAGGATTCAACAATCTCGTCGCCCGCATTGTTCACAAAGCCTGCGGCATCCGCGATCTGGACTACCTGGAACTCAAACTCCGGCATCATTCCATCATGCGTTCGTGACGAAGAACCGAAAAGATCCACGCCAGTTGGCCGATCGACCGGAACTACCTGGCACCTCCTACCCACGGGGAACTGGTGGAACTCGATCCCGCGCTCATCGTCACTCCGCCAAAAGGGATGGAGATAGGTTATGTGCCCATCGTCACCGGACAGGCAGCCAAGTAAGTAAATCAAGTTCACACCTCTCCATGTCCCGTCATTCCCTGCCCGTGCCGGAGCGTGGCTTCGTCAGCACTTCGCCCGCGGAAATCTGGGAGGAAGGACTCATCTGCGGCAATGGCACCATCGGCATCAATGCCCTCAGCCGAGCGCTGGATGAACGCATCATCTTCATCCATGAGCAATTGTTCATGCCCATGGGGGCTCCGGTGGTACCTCTCGATCAATCGGCGAATCTGTCGGAAATCCGTGAACTCATCGCCGCAGGGAAATATAAGGAGGCGTGCGCGCTTCAGTTCGAGGGATCCGGCCAGGAGAGTTTCCTTTATCCGGATTTTTTCGTCCCGGCATTCGACCTGACCCTCGGAAATGACGCCGTGGGCCGCGTTCGCGACTACGCCAGATCCGTCGATTTCCAAACCGGCGAGGCGGTCATTCATTGGGCTGACGACAGAGGGGCGTTCGAACGGCGGATGTTCGTCTCCCGCGAGGATGGCGTGGCGGTCATCCTGTTAACCGGTCCTGGCGCCGGATCACTCAATTGCCGCCTCAAGCTCGAACCAAGGCAGCCGAGCACTGAGTTCAACCATGACAGCGACATCGCGATGACCTCCGATGAGATGTTCAAGTTGCATTTCGAAAATATCCGCAGCACTGCAGATGATTCATCGCTGAGCTATCGCTGTGAATTTACCAAGGCCTATCCCGGGAGCATCGAAGCGCTTGAAGGCCAAGCGCGAGTCATTGCCACCTACGGCACCCGCAAGCCCGACGACGATGGCTCGCTTGTCATCGAAAGGGCGGATCGCATCCTGATTTTCGTGGATATTCGCCTGCTTCATGATCGTTCGAAATCGGAGACGAAGTCGATGTCGGCCTCGTTAGCAGCCCTTCCCGAGGCTTATGACAAGTTGTTGAAAGCCCATGCCAAGCTCCACGGTGGTTTGTTCAACCGCGTCCGCCTCGACCTCGGTGGCGGTTCCGACCACGCCCGCAGCACTGAGGACCTGCTACGAATTTCAGATGATGAAATGCTCAACCGCGCGCTGATGGAGAAAGAGTTTTATGCCGGTCGCCACAACATCATCTCGGCCACCGGCAAACTTCCGCCAGCCCTGCAAGGTCTCTGGGGAGGCACCTATGTCCCCGGTTGGGCCGGTGACTACACTCATAACGGCAACCTCCCGTCCGCCATTTCCTCCAACCTGACGGGCAACATGCCCGAGCTGATGGCCGCTTACACCTGCTATATCGAATCGTTGGTTCCGGATATGGAAACCAACGCCCGCCATCTGTTCGGCGCGCGCGGCATCATGCTGCCATCCCGCTCCACAACCCACGGTTACAACAACGCCCTGGCTCCCGACTTCGCCGGTGGCATGTGGCTGGGCGGCGCGGGTTGGGCCGCCCGCTTCTTTTATGATTTCTATCAATACACCGGGGACCGCGATTTCCTCGCCCGGCACGCCTTGCCATTCATGGAGAAGGCAGCTCTGTTTTTCGAGGATTTCCTGTTCGAGGGAGAAGATGGAAAATATGACTTCTCGCCCTACAGTTCTCCGGAAAACACACCATTGAACTCCAATTCCCAGGGCACCTTCAACGCCACCATGGATGTTGCAGTGGCCAAGGAATTGCTCATCAACACCATCTCGGCCTCCCGCGAGCTGGAACGAAATGCCGACAAAATCCCCGTTTGGGAAACGATGCTCGTAAAAATGCCGGACTATCAATTTGCCTCTGACCACACCCTCAAGGAATGGCTGACCCCGCGTCTCCAGAACAACAACAACCACCGCCATTCATCCCAGCTCTATGCCCTTTTCGCCGGCCAGCCTGACGAAATCGCGAACTCTCCAGAACTCCGCGAAGTCTTCAAAAACACCATCGAGAGCAAACTCGAACATCATTGGAAAGACAACCAACGCGGCGAAATGTCTTTCGGACTTGTCCAGCTTGGCCAAGCGTCCGCCAGTCTCGGCGAGGGCGAACTCGCCTATCATTGCCTCCGGCATCTGGTGAACCGGTCCTGGCTTTCCAACCTGGCATCCACCCACAACCACCGCGCGCTTTTCAATATGGACGTAAGTGGCGGCATGCCGTCGGTGATCATCCGGATGTTGGTCGCGTCGTCACCGGGAGTGATTCGGCCTTTACCAGCGCTGCCCGCCGCTTGGCCAATGGGCTGCATCGAGGGCATCGTCTGCCATGGCGGCATCGTGGTGAAGCGTTTGCATTGGGAGGGAAATCTGATCGATGTCGAGTTGAGTTCCACTCGCGGGTATCAAGTCACCCTCGTTCTCCCCTCGCCCATCGCCGATCTTACGTGCGAGATTGGTAATCCACCCTACACCGCTGGTTCCAATCAGCTCATTGTCACCCTACAAGCGGATCATCGGCTCAAACTGCGAATCAGCCTGCGTCCGGAATGAACTGACGCGCGATATTTTTTGGGAAAATGAGCGGGAGATCCAGGAATCCGGACCGCGCCGGTGGCACCCGACCGTAGCCCGGCGATTCATCTCATCATTTCCCCCGCTACCTCCTGCCAACCAAATACAGCCCCCTTGCTTACGGACCGCGGAAATCATTTTGGGGAGTGACTCATGGGCGGCTCCCTGGCCAAGGAAAACGAACCATCATCTGGCAAATGAATTTCCCGATTTCAGAACTCATTGAGTGCACCGCCATCAGCAGCAGGGCAATTGTCGGCGACGAAATCCGCGGCGGGCGAGGCGGGATTGACATTAGAGTTTCCAATTTCATCTGGACGCAAATAGCAGCCATCTCATCCGGCATATCGTTCGTCAATCCGGCTACGAATCTTCGGATCTCAGCCGCTCACGATTTACGGTAAGCCGACGCGGACCCGATAGATGCCGCGGGGGGAAGAAGTGGCCAGCGGGCGAACCGCTGTGACGCCAGTCCCTTGGAGGGGGGGCAACTGGGTTTCCCAGGTGCCACCGATCTCAAGATAATGCTCCACGCTATAGATCCGCGCGGCCGAGGTAGGATAGGATATTTCTCCGGTCGAGGGTCCGGTGCGGGCGAAAGCAACAGCGAATGTCGAAGTGCCCGAGCTTGGATCCGAAGCGCCGATGAACTCGGCTCTGTTGGATTTTCCGTCGCCGTCCTGATCGGCACCGGGTTCTGCCACACCGGCGTTGATTTGCGCTGCTGTGAAGGTATCGATCATCCACCTGTAGTAGGCGAGCTCATCTGAAAACCCGCTGCCAATAGACTGCTGACCGCTGGCGTTGAAGTGGAGGTTGTCGCCATTCAAGCCGAGGCTGTCAGTTAGAATGATGCCTGTCCGCGGATCCGCAGCGGCCACCGCGTCCTGCGCGGCGCGGATCTGGTTCAGATAGGTCGAGTTCAGGTTGGTCTGGCCACTCGAAAGCCGGGCGATGATAAAAGGCAGATCAGTGCCGTAAGTGGACCGCACGTCGGAGATGAAAGCGGCGAGGTTTGCCTGGTAGGAGGGTGCTGCCGAGACGGTGGCGTCGCTTTCCCCTTGCAGCCAGACCATGCCCTGAAGCTCGAGCGTGGCGGATGGATAGGCTGCTGCCAACGCAGCAAGTCCGGAAGTGACGGTTTGTTGGAAAACGACGAATTCCGGACCATCGTTGGCGGTGGTGCCATCTCCGCCGCCCTTCCACTGGGTGATGAGATTCGTGCCACCATTCGCATATTTGATGATAGCCACCCTCGTCCCGGCCTCGCCCGCCCGGAGATTCGCCATCTTGCGACCAAGGGTGATTTCTGGGCCGAACTGCGAGGTTTCACTTAGTCCGGGCCTCAGGGTGGTGAGCGTGGCAGTGCCGCCTTCCACCTTGTAAAAGAAATCCACGTCGGATTGGGGAGACTGGAGATTGACGGGTGTGGTGGGCAGGCCGCTGATCGTGGCCCGGCCGTCGGCGTTGGACTGTCCTCCTAGCAGGACGATGCGCAGGCGGGTGACCGGCGCTGCGGGTTTTTCCGAGTTGTAGAGTGCCGCGACCTGCGGAGCGCTCAATGCCGAGTCGAAGAGGTGGATTTCATCGAGTGATCCTTGGAAATTGTAATGCAGGGTGTCGGTCGGATAGGCTTTCCCGATGGAGTCGAACGTGAAGAAGGTGCTGCCCGTCAGAGTCTCTGAGAACGCTCCATTGAGATAGAGGGACAGGTTGCCGGTGCCATCCGCCACCAAGGAATAATGGCGGAGGAGTTCGTCCTTGGGCGTGGTGAAATCGAAAGTGGCGGCGGTGGACGAGCGAAAGCGAAGCCCGGTGAAGGTATCGTTGAGCCAGATGAAATCCAAAGTGTTGGACGCGTTGCCCATGACCATGCCTTTGTTCGTACCTATCGCGGCGCGGCGCGCCCACCAACTTACGGACCATGGCTCGGTGGCATTGAAGCTCACCGGATTGGTCAGGCTAACATACGATCCGTCCGTGCCATCGAGCGCCAATGCCCCGCTGCCGGAGGCGATGAATGCCGGGTCGGTAGTGATAGCCGCGGTGCCGGTGGGAATCCCGTTGTTCGCGGAAGGGCCGCTGTCGTTGAAGTTCCCATTGTAGGCATGATAAAATGGTCGTGTGACCGGTGGCGTGCCGATCGAATCAACCATCACGGCATTAAAGAGAGCCACGCTGGAAGAACCACCTGTGCCCACCCCGCTCTCGGTGAAGTAGAGCCTTCCCTGGGCATCCGACTTAGCGTTGATGGTAGTGGAGTAACTGTTGTTAGGCGTGCTGCTGTTGAACGCGGATGCCGCGGAGTAGGTGACTGTACCGGAAAGTCCCGTGCTGCCCGGGGTCGCATCCGTAAATGTCTGGGTGCGGCTGCCGCTGTTGTCGTATGCGTAAAAGGTGACGTCGTAAGAGAAATTCGCGGCCAAGCCGGACAACTGGATTCCCTGGAAAGTAGCAGTGATGAAATCGCGATAGATTGCGCTATAGGTGAAGCTGCCGGAATCCGTTCCCGGGATGCCCCGGTCGCGGGCCACCAAGTTACTGATAGAATTGTAATCCCCGCCGGGATCCTTGGAAGTAGCCGCCGACATCGTCCCTCCGGCAGTTAAACGCAGCGTGACACTGCCGCTGACGGCGGTTTGCGGCCCGGGGTAAGCTGCAGGACCGGTTGCGGATGCGCCAGCCGCTCCAATGGCGGTGAATCCGGATTGCACCGAGGTGGCGGTGGTGTTTCCAGTGTCGAATCTGGCGATGATTTCCGCACTGGCCACACAAGATGCGAGAATCAAGCCGACCAATGGGAAATGAAGGGTTTGTCGTTTATTATTGAGTATCATGGGGTCGATTGATTCGAATCGCTTACTGTAACATGACGCTGGATGCACGCAACCGTGCGGTGTCGTAACCGCGGAATCCGACCAGCCGCCATCCAACCGGGACGGAAGTCGCGAACAGCAGCGACCTTATGTCGAGCGCGTCGCCAAGTGTGGATCTTTTCCACGAATCACAGACAGCGCCTGCGGCGAAAACCCAGCATGCCGAGCGCACCGATAACAATGATTGAAGAGGATGGCTCGGGAACGGAAACCACCACGGCGTTGAAGAGAGCCACGCTGGAGGAGCCCGCGGTGCCGACGCCGCTTTCGGTAAAAAAGAGCCGGCCCTGTGGATCCGATTTCGCGTTGACGGTGGTGGCGAAAATGTTGTTCGGCGTGCTGCTGTTGAACGTGGATCCGGAGGCGTAGGTGACCGAGCCGCTCAATCCCGTGCTGCCGGGTGTCACATCGGTGAAGGTCTGGGTGCGATTCCCACTATTGTCGTAGGCGTAGAAGGTGACGTCATAATTGAAGTCCGCGGTCAAGCCGGATAGCTCGATTCCTTGGAAATTTGCAGTGATGAAGTCGCGATAAACGTCGCTGTAGGTGAAGGTGCCTGAATCGCTGGACGGTGTGCCCCGGTCGCGGACGACCAAATTGCCGATGGAGTTAAAATCCCCGTTGCCATCCTTGGTGGTTGCAGCAGCCAAAGTGGTGTTGGCGGCCAGCAGCAGGGTGACGGTGCCGCTGACGGCGGTTTGGGGGCCCTGATAAGCGGGTGGATTTGCCGGGAATGGTGCGGCTACACCGATGCCCGTGAACGTCGATTGGACCTGGGCTGCGGTGGTGTCTCCCCGGTCAAAGCTGGCAACGGTTATCACCGCATTGGCGGCACTCAACGAGCAGGCCATCGCCAACACGACGGGCGAAGAGCGTTTCGCGATTTCTGGAATGAAGCGAAGGGTTTTTGCAGCGGGGTTTACGATGTTCATGTTTGGTTTTTGTTTAAGAGTGGTGATTTCGACAATTTTCAAAGGAACAGCTTGCGTTGTGCCGGGCCGACTTTGGGCCGCTGCTAATTTCCGCGAAGCGTGGCTTTGGTTGTGGATTTGTCGATTATTTTCGCGCCTCGCTAGTCGCCAGTGGTGCCGGAGCGGAAGAATCGGCTTGCTGAGGTATTGCCTGTGACTTGAAAAAGCAGTTGGACCGAAGTGACGCGCGCCCCGGCATGCCGTTGGCCCGGCCGGTGATCCGCGTGGCGGGTTCCGGCAAGTTCGTGATGGTGGCAGCTTGAAAGACAGTGGTGCCTTTGCCCGCCGTTTTGGCACTCGTCCGCTTTTTCCACTGGGTGGCACTGGCAGAGGCTGCATCGGGGCCGACCCAGCTCGGATCCGCGAGCGAAACTCCCGTGGCCAAGGTATTGCCACCGGCGCCCTCCACCGCATCGATGTAGGTGACGTCCGCCCCGACCGCCTCCAGTCCAAGCGCGGCCGGGAAAAGGCATGAACAAGTCCTCCTCATTGCAAAGTCCGCGCCCGGACGAAGTTCTTCGGATTGCCGGGGAGCGACAACCGGACGGTGGCGCTGCCGCAGCCATCGGTGATCGCCTGGCTACTGTTAGGGACTCCGATCGTTGCGAAATTGCCCGGATCTCCCTGGGTCAGGTTCTCGACCCGCGTGCCGGGCGTGAAATCCAAAGTTGCTGACGAGCGGAACTCGAAGATGATCATAGGGCCGCCGGGGAAAATCGCTTTCCAAGTTCACACGCCGACGGAAGTGAACGAGATGATCTTCGGCGCGGCCACAGCGGAGAGCAGGCAGGCGCAGCCGAGGTCGTCATGCCAAGCGTTGGTCGCGCTGGCGTTGCCCGCAATGTTTATATCCAAGTAAACATTGACCGAGCCGCCACGGTTTGACACCCCGATCATGGTCGCTCCAGCGGGCTGGCTAACTCATGTAGTTTGCATTTTGCCCAGGTCCTCTTGGCATTCCAACTGGTGCATACAATCTTCCCGTTCGGGGTGATCATCCCGATCAGTTCCACCAAGGTCTCGTCTCACCTTTCCGGCACACTCCACCCATGGCACTCATCAGTAACAATAAGTCCATTTTTTCCGGTGTCATTCTGCACCTTCGCCCATCTCGGGATACCCGCTCCCGATCAAGTCTCGGTGGCCTGCACCGATGCCAATTCGACCTTCGAATGGAGTCGTCCGACCAACACCCACATCCATTGGGACCCCCTCCCGGTGATCAACCGCGTGGTGCACTGGGCCAACCATTTTAGCCGCGGCAAGGATGATCGCCACAACAACTTCAGCAGCGCGCGATTCTTTGCAAGTCGAACCATCGGCCCGGCACCGAAGGTGGCATGAAAGGTAACCGGGAGCTTCAATTCCCGGAGTTTCCAGGATCTGTCTTTTTCCCAAGTAAATGAGCGGGAGGTCCAAGAATCCGTGCCGCGCTAACGGCGCCTGACCGTAGCCCCGCGGTTCATCGCCGGGAAAGATAAGCGACACCGCGGTTTTTTTGGTTGTCCGAAAACCCGCACTGAAGCGCTGGCCGAATGTCGTTTCCCTCTACCCCGGCAGGCAGACAAAAAACCATTTCTCGATGCACCTCGGTATCAATGGGAATTGGGAGAAACCAAACCACTGATTGACACGATGCAGGCAGAGGAAGGAAGGAACAGAATCCTGTGAGTTGCCTGACATCTTGGTCTTGATCTGGGTTCATCCTGTCCATCTGGGTTGAAAAACTCGTGATCTGACAGGCCTCAACATTTCTTCAATGGGAAGCGATTCGGGCACCCAGCTCACTCACTCGGTTCCGCAGTGGATCCATTCCGAATCCGAAGTTCATCGGTTCGTGGAATTAATGAGATTCTTAGTTCCTTCACTCCCCCGGGATATCAGCTTTTCGATGAAAACATGTTTTAAGGCTTTCCCACCCGGGCGCCGGGAATTTTCGGAGCCTGAACCAAGTCACCGCATATCGCTCGACTGCAAACAATTGGAGCGCGCGGCTCCGGGATATGAGTTGCTAGAAAATCCGGAGCCAGCGTTTATCCTTGCCGTAGTCCCAAATACCAGAGGACGCTGGAAATCAGATCCCCTCCCCCAAGTGATGAAACAAAAATCCCTCTCCATCCCGTCGACGCTTTTCCTCAGCTCGTTCTTTTCAATCTCCGGCGTCCGTGCCCAGACCGTAGCTTGGGAAGACAAGGCCAACGGCCAGCTTCTTTTCAACTGCAATGGCGGTCTTCCCGGCGGCGAGCGCTACGCACCGGACAACAACAACTGGAGCCAATCGCGGGTCGTCTCGGCCAACCCCTGCAGCGACAACCCGCCCATCGCCCGGGACGTCCAGTTGAGCAACTGGACCGCCGACTCGGCTCCGAACTCATCCGCGGTCGATGTCGTGCTTGCTGGCTCCTCACCTCTCACCGTTCTCAATATTAATGCGAGCGTCGCCACCCTCTCCGTCGCATCGACCAACGAGCTGCGGATCGACGGCACGAACACACTCGACGTCTTTGGCGGGACCATCGTCAACGACGGCCGCATCTCCCTCGACGACCGCACCGCCGATTTCGCGACCCTGCGGATCAATTCCAACACGCTCCTGTCAGGTGCCGGCACCCTGTACTTTAACTCCAACGACGATAACGTCATTTCCTCGTCCGATCCCGCGCACGTCCTCACCGTCGCCGCCGCTCAGACCCTGCTGACATCGCCCGACGCCGTGGCCGGCGACAGCGCGAGCCGCATCATCGCCGCCCTCCGCAACGAGGGCCGCATCACCGCCAGCCAAGGGGCGCTCCAGCTCGACACTAACCCCAAGTTCAACACCTCGACCATTGAGGCTATCAGCGGCGGGAAAATCGTTTTGCGCAACGTCACCGTCGACAATACTGGGGGCCTTCTCGTGGCCGGCGCAAGCTCCACCTTCGGACTCGACAACGCCACGGTGACCGGCGGCATCCTTCAGGGGCTGGGCCAGTTCACCGTCACGCTCAACCACAGCGCCACCTTTGCCGGGCCGCTCACCATCGCCCCGGATGCGACCGTTTTTGTCAATGGCTCCGGGAACAACCTGTTCCTGACCGGCACCGTCACCAACAACGGCACCCTGCGAATCCTCGATGCAGGAGCCAACCTCGCCAACCTGGAGATCGTGGGAAATGTTTCGCTGCTCGGATCCGGGCAGATTCTCCTTGATGGCAATGACGACAGCCGCATCACCTCGACGGCTCCGGAGGATGTGCTGACCATCGGTCCCGACCAGAAGGTCAACACCACGGCCGTCACCCAATTCGACAACGCCCGCATCATCGCCGCCTTCACCAACGAGGGCACTATCACCGCCAACGAGGGCGACCTCCACATTCAGACCAACCCGAAAACTAACAACAGCCTCATCCAGGCCATAGGCGGCGGGGAGATCCTTTTTGAAGATGTCACCATCGGGAACGCGGGCGGCACCATCCGCGCCGACTCCGGGTCCAGAGTTCAACTGGACAACGCCATCATCAACGGCGGACTGCTCGACGGTGGCGGTCGTTTCGACGTCATCCGCAATGGCGGCGGAACCCTCAACGGCCCCTTGGCCATCGCTGCCGGCACCATCGTATCGGTCAATACCTCCGACGTGCTCAACCTCAGCGGGACGATCACCAACAATGGCTCACTCGAAATCACCGATCAGGTAACGGGTCTCGCCTACCTCAGAATCGTCGGAGACGTCACGCTCGCCGGTTCGGGCCAGGTTCTTTTCTTGGGAAATCAAGACGACATCCTCGACTCCGCCAATCCAGCCGACGTCCTGACCATCGGTCCCGACCAGGAAATCACCACCTCGTCCGTCACCCAGTTTGCCGCCCGCTTCATCGCCTCCTTCACCAACGAGGGCACCATCACCGCCAACGTGGGCGACCTCCGGATCGACACCAATCCGAAAACCAACAACAGCCTCATCCAAGCCATCGGTGGCGGGGAAATCCTTTTTGAAGATGTCACGATCGCGAACGCGAACGGCACCATCCGGGCCGACGCCAGCTCGAGCTACGAGCTGGACAACGCCACCATCAACGGCGGAGTCCTCGACGGCGGCGGGCGCTTCGATGTGAACCGCAACGGCAACGCCGTCCTCAACGGTCCGCTGGCCATCGGGGCCGGCACCATCGTATCCGTCAATACCTCCGACGTGCTCACTCTCAGCGGCACGATCACCAATGATGGCTCCCTCGAAATCACGGATGAGACGAGCGGTTTCGCCGTCTTGAGGATCGCGGGAAACGTCACGCTCAATGGCTCCGGGCGGATCCTTTTCCTAGGAAATGACGACGATATCCTCGACTCGACGGACCCGGCCGACACCCTGACGATCGGGCCCGACCAAGAGGTCACCACCTCACCGGTCGCGCGGGCCGGTTCGAGCGCGACCTCATTCCGCGCCCGCACCATCAACAACGGCACCATCAGCGCCAACATCGGCGGTCTTCGGATCGAAACCGGCCCCAAGACCAACAACGGCGTGTTCCGCGCGGCGGGCGGTGGCACCTTTGAATTCCTTGTGGCCAGCGTCCTGCTGACCAACTACGCCGCCGGGACCGGGACGCTCACCGGCGGGCGCTACGAAGCGATCGGGAGCGGCAGCACCATGATCCTCCAAAACGTCGGCATCACCGAAATCGCGCCGGGCACGGAGGTGGTGCTGTCGGGTGCTGGGGCAAGCATCCCCGCTTTGAGTTCGCTCCAGAGGCTCAATGGAACCTTCTCGCTTCGGAACGGTGCCAACCTGTCGATCCCCCATAGCCTCGTCGTTAACGGCCACTTGGAGTTCGGTCTGGGAAATAGCGGCACCACCTTCCTTAATGTCATCGGCGAACCCGCCAGCCCCGGCGAACCAGCCCGCCCCGGAAACCTCGACCTGACCGGCGCGGTACTCGACATCGTCAACCTCGGGGCGACCGATGGCAGCTACCAAGTAATCACCGCCACCGGAACTATCACCGGCGTCCCCACGCTCGGGAATATCCCACCGGGACTCAGCGTTTCCGTCCTTGTTGACGGCGGTTCAGTCTTCGTGAACATCACCGTGAACGTCATCACCGCTCCTGAGATCCTTCGCATCGCTCGGGATGCGGGAACGGGTGTCGTCACCATCACTTACCAATCGATCAACGGCGAGGTTTTCCACGTCGAGGGCAACACGGATCTCTCCTCCGTGTGGCAATTGCTCCCGGACACCGCCGTCGGCAACGGCGGGATCATCACTTACATGAACACGCCGCCATCCGGTGCCGAGCGTTACTTTTACCGGATGGGTAGAAACTTCTAACGGGCTTTGTTAACTATACTGCCACGCGGCAAGTATTGTGGAACCGTCGCTGCGGTTTACATCAGCCTTGCCGTTTTCCTGATCGGGCAGTGGCGCTTGAAAAGCACCGCCACCGCCACTGCCACCGCCACGGCCACGCCGCGTCAATTCTGAGTTATCACAAATCTCTAAGCGCGGCAGGATGACAATTGTCGGAATGGTAGATGGAAGGAGTCAGCCACTTCTCCCGGCGGGACCACGTTTCCTGGCGTTTCGCATATTGGCGGGTGGCGGCGTTGATGAGTTCCTCGCAGGTGGCGCGATCGGTCTTGCCTGATGGTTTAGTCATCTTGGCAATCAACCCGATTCATCAAAGATATCGCGATCCACGTGTGGAATGATTTTAGGAATTGATTTCCAGCTAAATCTTCTGGTTGGCGATTGGTTTGGTTTTTTTTATCTGATTTTGCGATTGCACAATCTTGAGATTCTCGGAGCATCTGCGGGAAATTGTCATTTCCCCCAGCCATGAAACCACAGTCTTTCGTCTTCCCCTCGACGCTTTTCCTCAGCTCCGTCTTTTTCACCTCCAACCTCTGCGCCGAGACCGTCTTCTGGGACGACAAGGCGAACGGCCAGCTTTTGATCAATTGCGGCCCCCCCTTCAACGCCCAGTATTTCGCCCCGAACAACATTAACTGGAGCCAGTCGCGAGTCATCGCGCCCAACCCCTGCTTCAACGACCCGGCTGTCGCCCGGGCCGTTGAGTTGAGCAACTGGTCCACCGACACGGCCCCGAATTCAACCATGGTCGATGTGGTGCTCTCCGGCTCCTCACCCGTCACCGTCCTCTCTAACGATACGAATGCGAGCGTCGCGACTCTCACCGTCGCAACGACCAACGAGCTGCAGATCGGCGAGAGGGGTGCTCTCCTCGTCTTCGGAGGGATCATCCAGAATGACGGACGCATCAGCCTCGCCGAGCGCTTGGACTTCGCCGCTGTAGCGACCTTGCAGATCCACGCCGACACTCTGCTGTCAGGCACCGGCACTCTGGTCTTCGACTCGGAGGGCTATAATACCATCGATTCGTCCGATCCCGTCCACGTCTTTACCGTGGCTGCCGGTCAGACGCTCGTGACCTCTCCCGGAACCTTGGCCGGCGTTGGCGGAAGCCGCATCATCGCCGCCCTTCGCAATGAGGGACGCATCACTGCCAGCCAAGGGGAACTTCAGCTCGACACCAATCCGAAGGTCAACACCACGACCATCGAGGCAATCAATTCGGGGACGATCGTGCTGCGTAACGTAACCTTGAATAATACCGCCGGGCTTCTCTCTGCCGACGCCAGCTCGAGCGTCCAACTGGACAATGCCATCATCAATGGCGGGCTCCTTGGCGGTGGCGGGCATTTCGACGTCGCCGTTGCCGGCGGCGGCAACGCAACCCTCAACGGACCCTTGGCCATCGCCCCGGATGCGAACATTTATGTGGCTGCCCAGCACAAGCTTTTCGTGACCGGCACCCTCACCAACAACGGCACCGTGCGCATCTTCAATGCTTCGAACAACTTTGCCAACCTCGAGATCGTAGGAAACACTACGTTTCTCGGATCCGGGCAAATCGTCCTCGATGGCGACTTCCCCAGCTTCATCTCATCGGCAGCACCGGCGGATGTGCTGACCATCGGACCCGACCAGAAAGTCACCACCACGTCCGTTACCTCTTTCTACTCCGCCCGCATTTCCGCCGCCTTCACCAACCAAGGCACAATCACGGCCAATGAGGGCGACCTCCAGATCGACACCTACCCGAAGACCAACAACAACCTCATCCAGTCCATCGGCGGCGGAGAAGTCCTCTTCAAAAACGTCACCGTCGGCAACGCGAATGGCATCATCCGGGCCGGGAGCGGTTCAAAAGTCCAACTGGACAATGCCATCATCAACGGCGGAATCCTCGACGGTGGCGGGCGTTTCGACGTCGCCGTCCCCGGCGGCGGCAACGCGACCCTCAATGGCCCCCTGACCATCGCCCCGGATGCTTCGGTCTATGTGAATGGTTCGCACAAGCTCATCATGACCGGCACCGTCACGAACAACGGCTCCGTGCGCTTGTTCAATGACGTTGGAAGCTTGGCCTCCCTCGAGATCGTTGGAAACGCCACGCTCGCCGGATCCGGGCAGATCATCCTCGATGGCACCTCGAACAGCCGCATCACATCAGCGGCCCCGGGAGATATGCTGACCATTGGTCCAGACCAGAAAATCACCACCACGTCCGTTACCCAGTCCGGCCTGGCCCTCATCATCGCCGCTTTCATCAACCAAGGCACGATTACTGCCAGCGGGGGCGACCTGCAGTTGTTCCGCACCAACCCGAAGACCAACAATGGCATCTTCCGCGCCTCCGGCGGCGGCACCTTGGAAATCCTTTCCGCAAATACCCTGCTGACCAACTACAACGCGGTGACCGGCACACTCACCGGCGGGTGCTATGAGGCGATCGGAAACGGCAGCACCATTATTTGTGAAAATGCCCCCATCAAGGAAATCGCTGCGGGCACCAAAGTGGCTCTGGCAGGAGCAGGGTCAAGCATTCCCGCCTTGAGTATGCTCCAGAGGGTCGACGGAACCCTCTCGCTCAGTAGCGGCGCCACCCTCTCCGTATCCCAAAGCCTGGTTGTCAGCGGTCGTCTGGAGTTCGGCTTGGGAAGTGGCAATACCACCACTCTCGCGGTCAACGGCGACCTCGATCTAACCGGCTCGGTGATCGACATTTCCGACCTTGGCGCAATCGATGGCAACTATCAGATTATTACCGCCACGGGAACCGTCACCGGGACTCCCACCTTCGGAAATATCCCACCGGGCTTGGGCGTCTCCGTGCAGATCGCCGGCGGCGCCGTGACCTTGAATATCATCACTGCACCGGAGATCCTCGGTATCGCGCGGGATGCGGGAACCGGTGCCGTCACCCTTACCTATCAGTCGATTGGCGGTATAGTCTTCGGCGTCCAAGGAAGTCCCAATCTTACTGCCTTTGGGGAAGCACTCCCGGACACAGCCGTCGGCAACGGCGGAATCATGACATATACTAACACGCCGCCCGCCAACGCCGGACGCTATTTTTACCGAATGCTCCGCAACTAGGAAATCAGGGAGTGGGGATAATGGCGATGCGGTAGAACGCGCGGCCGGCGGGAGGCTCCTCGTCCAGGATTTCAAGATCCGAATCGGTTTGCACAGTCATCGATATGATCCGTTCCCACACCCCTGTCAGGGTGGCGGAGCGTTCGAGTGTGTAACTGAAACCGGTCACAGCGGCAATCGTGACGATCGCCGCTTCCGGGGTTTTCACGATGTTTTTGATTGTGGACGGTGGGACGGCGACATTGCCACTTTTCGCGGCAATGATCTGGAAATTGTCCATCGCAGCGTAACCGCCTGCCAGCATATCGATGCGGAGAGTCACCTTGCCGTTGGTAGCGGCGGTCGCATCCAGCGGTATCTCGACCGCGGTCCAGTCAAAGGTATCCCGCGGCGACGCTTTGCCGGCTCTCCGGCCCGACGCCAGCAGGGTGCCGCTTCCCAACCCCACCTCGCCGCTAGGGTTGTCATAAAGCGCATATTCGAACATTGGCACCGCACCAGCGGTAACGAACGGTCCTCCCTGGACGCTTAGATCGATGCTTGAGATATCCATCCGAAGCACCAGAAAATCGTAACCGCTCACATCGAAAGAGAGGCCGAGAAGATCGTCCTGCCCATATGCGGACGACAGCATGCCGAGCGCATGGTTGCCGCCGGTCCCGCTCGGGTCGGAATACCCCGTCCCGAAAGCCTGGTCGCCGGTGATGAGAAGCGTCTCTACCGTCCACGCCTGCGCGAATTCGAAGCCAGGCGGCTGATTCCCATAATTCTGATTGATCGTCCGGAAGATATTGATGTCCCCGCCGTCATTCACGAATCCGTCCGGATTCTCGAAGTTCTGTTCGTAGAGGACAACGGGCTCCAGCGCGATAGCGGGGACAACGACGAGAAGGCACGCACACATCGCGGCGGTAGGTGTGGTCCTATTCATGGGGCAGAGCGTAGCTTTCCAGAGCGGCATGCCCAGATTTATTTTAGCCTCGCAAGGATCCAGTCACTCCGCGCAGCAGGGTCATCGGAGAGGATCGTACCCCGGATCTGAAAGATTAATTCGGTACTTACTTTTCTTCGGAGCGTGAAAGGATCGGGAAGTTCTTCGCCCGGCGTCCCAGTGCCTCGCGTAATTGATTTTCCGTCGGCGGCGTGGATTTTGAAATGATGAGGAAGACGCGCTGCCCACCCTTGGCGTCCGGTTCGCGTCGAAGCACTTCGACCGAACTGACTCCCGGCAGGTTTTCCCAACACTTCCGGATTGTGATCTGGCGTCCCGCGCATCCCGCGTCGCCGACTGTCACACGCAATGTGTCAGCTCGCGCGCTCGCGGAGATCAGAAGGTAACAAACGATGAGCCGCTTCATGGGTACAAGGTGAGCAAAAAACCCTCGCGCGCAAGGCTTGCGATGATGCAAAGTATCATCGCCCGCTCACTCTGACCGTAGGCGGAAGAACTCCTTGCCGGTGGGCGAGGTGACGGGGAACGCGGTGTCCTGCGGGCTGCCGGTGGCGAGGATGGGACTGCCGGTATCCATCAACGCGATGGCGAGGTTGAAGCCTTTTTGGAAACGGTAGAAGCTGCCGGCTTGGCCGATCCAGGTGACGCGGATCTGGGGTCCACCGATGTTCACGAGGGTGACGGCGATGATCCTGGCGGCGACGGGCGGGAAATTGTCGGCGACGAGCGGGTCGGTGCCGGCGAGGAATTCGGCGAGGTTTTCCGCGCCGTCGCCGTCGTCATTGGCGGTGGCGTCGGTGCTGTTAGCATAACTGTAGCCGTAGAAGTTTTCCCAAAAGTCGGGGATGTTGTCACCGTCCGTGTCCAGGGTATCGGCACCGGTTTCGAGGGCGACGGTGTCGGCGCTGACGGAGACGACTCGGGGGTAGCCGCGGGAGTCGAGGAAGGGCGGCGGGACGGCACCGGACGCGATGGCGGGGGCGTGGTCGATGGCGGCGCTGCCATTGTCTGCCAGGTAGCCGGGGACCCAGCCGCCGAAGCTGCCGAAGGGTGTTAGGATGTTCTTTTGCTTGATGAGGTCGCTGGAAATCGCGAAGGCGGGAACATCGGAGAAGACATTGAAACCGCCGGAGATGGCGACGCCGCTGGCAACCATGTGGACATTGTCGAGGACACCGTTGCCGATATTTACCTCAAAGCTGGAGGCGTGGACGGTCACCTCGACGAGGTTGTTCCCGGAAATGGCTCCGCCTTCGGAGCCGGCTTGGTTTGCATCGAAGGCGCAGTAGGAGACGAGGGATTTGCCGCCTAGGAGGAATATGGCTCCGCCGCGGGTGTTGGCCTGGTTTCCGGCAAAGCTGGAGTTCTCGGCGACGAGGTCGGCACTGAATCCATAGATTGCTCCGCCGGAGCCGTTGGTATCGCAGTTCTGGAAGTTGCAGTGGGCGAGGGCGAGGCTGGCGCCGGAGCGAATTTCGATGGCGCCGCCGTTGCTGCCGTCGCCCATATCGTGGAAATCAACACCGAAGATGCCGTCGCCGTAGGCACCGTCGAATTTGAGCTTGTTGCCGGTGATGCGGATGCCGGAGGGCAGGCGGGTGGCGTCGATACGGACGGATTTCCCGGGCACGATCTGGCCGTTGACGAGGTTGAAATTTCCACCGCTGAGGGAGGTGTCGAAGATCACGGTGCCGCCGTCCGGGATGTCGCGGATGGCCTCGCGCAGGGAAATGACGGAACCGGCGGGTGTGTTGTTTTGATCGTCGGCGACGGTGACGGTCATGACATCGCCATTGCGGAATGAGCCGCGCTGAACGTGAAGCAACGAGCCGTCGTCGAAGGCGACGCGGTCGGCGGCGAGCGGCGGCATGGCGGGGACTCCGGTGCGGAGGTAGTCGGAGAGCGGGGCGAGGAAGACGCCGCGGCGGTCGATGTCGGTGGGGTCGTCGAGAGTGGTCTCGGTTTTTTCGGTGAGGTTGTAGCCAAGGGAAACCAAGTTTGAGCCGCCGGTCAGCACGGTGGCGGCGGCGTTCTGGTGGAGGATGGAGCGGAACAGGAAGCAGGTGGCGGTGCTGGAGTTGCCGTAGATGCCGCCGCCGTTGCGGGCGAAGGTCACCGCGTCGAGCGAGGCTTCGCTGGAGTCCCGGAACTCGATGGCGCGGGCACCGCAGGCGACCTTGGCGATGGTGGAGTCCTTGGCGTGGAAGCGGGCGGAGCTGATCACATCGACGATGCTGGAGCCGCCGGAGCAATCGGTGATGGCGGAGCCGAGCAGGGTGATGGTGCTGCGGCCGTTGGCGCGCATGACGAAGTTTGGATCGGTAATGTCGTGGATCCAGGTGTCCCCGATGTGAATGGCGGAATCGGCGAGCGACTCGAAGGGGGCGAAGGTCGCGCCGGAGACCTCGCAGCCGACGAAGGAGGCAACAGTGTCCAAGCTGGTCCGCGCCGCGCCACCGATGGATCGAATGCGTGCGCCGTGGATCGAGAGCGCGGCCTTGCTGTCGATGCCGAACATGCGGAAGGCGATGACGTTCATGTCCAGGGTGAGGCCGGAGTCGTCGATGTCGGCAATGGTGTCGCTGAGGGCGAACTGGGAGCCGATGGCGAAAGTGGCGTTGGCGAGGGCGGGGGTGAAGGCAACGCCGATGGTGCCATAGGTGGAACCGAGGGCGAGCACCTCGCGGAGGGAGTCTCCCGCACCGGAACCGATGCCGTTGTTCTCATCCACAGCAGTGGTGACGGTGAGGATGCGTCCGGCCTCGACCGCGCCGATGTCGGCGAGGAAGGTGGTGGCGGAGGCGTTGATGGAGCGCAGTCCGCCACGACCGTCGAGATTTCCTGACTCGAAGCCGCCACCGTTGGAGAAGCTGTTTTCCACGGCGGCGTCAATGGCCGGGGAGCCGGGCCGGGGGACGCGGACGAGGTTGCCGTTTTTCCCGAGAACGAGGCCGGAGAGCAGCGGGTCGGTGTTGTTGATATTAGGGCTGCCGCTGGCGTAGGGGATGGTGCCGTCGGAGAGATTTCCGCCGCCGCCGATGGTAGTGGAAGCATTGGAAACGAAAAGAAAGTTGCCGCCCTCATTGTCCGCAATGATGGAGTTTTTCAGGGAGAAATCGACAGGCGAGGCGGGATTCAACTGGAACTGGATGCCCGTCGATGTTGCTGTCCCGCGATAGCGCTGACCGGTGATGGTGCAATGGCGGAAGTCCGCCCGGGTAAAGGCCAGCGGCCCTTGGGAATTGAAAATGAAAAACGCGGAACCGGTGCCGGTGCCAATGGAAGTCACTTGGTTGTCGGCAATGGTGGTGTCCTCGGCGTCGAAATCGAGAGCCTGCTTGTTGAATGAGTTCAGCCGTATCCCCGCCACCGCGGCAGCGTTCGTCGAGAGTTCGTTTCCGACGATGGAGCAACGTTGAAGGAAGGTCATTCCTCCGGAAAAAAACAGGGCGTTGACCTGCTTCGGCCCCATGGCGGTATTGAAGGCGACCTGTGTGTCGCGAAGGAAAACCGTGGCGTTGGAGGTGTTTATGGCGTCCAGATTCCGGTTGCGCTCGAGTGACACATGCGAGGAAGAGTGCCGGCCGCCATTCAGGCCAACCACTGAGCCACTGAAGTTCACCGCGCTATCGCGGAAATACGAGAGGTCGCAATGGTCGAGGGCGATCGAGCTGTCGGGCGAGTTGTCGGGCAAACTGGTGGCGAGGAAGGTCTGCGAGCCGCCTCGCAGGCGGCAACCGTGGACAGCGACCTGGCGCTTGCCGGCCACGCTCAGGCCGAAATTGTTGATGATGACCGGGTTGCTTTTCGATCCCTCGATGAAAGTCACGGCGGCCGAACTCTTGGTCGAAGGTAGGTTATCGAAAAGGGTGACCGTGGTGACTCCGGAACAGCGGATGGTCGTGCCTCCAAGCGCATCCGCTTGGGTGAGGGCATCGGGGAGGGAGCCGGCGCCGATAGCCGCGCCATTGGTCACGAGCAGGACGGGACTCACCTCGGCGGCGCCGGCGTCCGAGAAGCCGTTGACGACGCCGTTGAGTTCGCGGGCGTCGGTAGGCCGGGATTGATTCACGGTATCGAGGAGTGGCGACCCGGTAAGCGGCATGCAGGTGCGGACGAATCCGCCGAAATAACCAAGGTCGGTGAGGCCGATGTCGGTCACGTTGGAAATGCCGTTGCCACCGGAGAAGCCCGCTTCGGAGCCGGTTTCCACGTTCACATCCGCTTGGATGATGGCAGCGGTGCCGCCGGACGCGTAACTGATCTGGTCGGCGGCGAGGCCGGCCACATTGTCCGCGATGACGGTGCCGGCCATGGTGATGTCCGAGTCACCCAGGTGGAGCGCGCCGCCATTGATGGTGCCGTCATTGCGAAGGAAGGTGCAAAAATAGGCGAAGATTTCGTGCTGGGCGATGGTGTCGTCCGAGCTATCAAAAATGGCTCCGCCGCCACTGCTGGCCTTGTTTTCGTAAAAGGTGCAGTTGAGGAAATTCGCCAAGGTCGAACCATTTCCCGGAACGATCGGGCGGAAGCGGAAGGCCCCGCCGAAATCGGCGCGATTGTTGTCGAAGGTGACGCCGTTGCATTGGATGTCCGCCTGGAGCGCGGAGATGGCCCCGCCGCCGGAACCCGCCTCGTTCATGGCCATTTCACAAAATTTGAAGCGGAGAATCGGCCGGTTCGGAAGGGTGCCGTTGGCGAACACGACGCCGCCATCTACGGCAGCACGGTTCTTGTAAAAACGGCAGTGGGTGACGGTCAGGAAGCTCTGGGTCGTGGAGTAAAGCGCGCCGCCGTTGTCGGCGGTGTTATCGGTGAAATCGCAGTTCGCGAGCACGCCGGTCGCTGGCTGGTCAACGTAGATGGCCCCCCCTCTGAGACCGGCATTTCCACTCCAGCGGCCATGCGAGGCGATGAAAGTGGAGCTATTGCCAGCCACGGTGACGGACCCGCCGAGGGTCGAGATCGCGCTGATGCCGTTGCGGAGTTCCATGCCGCAGAGCGAGAGCCATGCTCCGAGCTGGACCTGGAAATGGCGTCGCCCGCCAGCCCCATCCAGAATCACCCGATCCGCAAACGAAGACGCATCCACCGCGATCACCTTGGCGCTGGTGAAGGTGTTCCATGCGGTGCTGCCCGCGGATGCGGTGAGATCGATTTTCTGGCGGGTCGATCCTGAGAAGATGGCGGGATCGAAGAGGATGCGCGTCCCGGACGAGGCGTCCCGCACGGCCTCACGGAAGGACAGCGCCGCGCCGGAGGGCGTGTTGAATTCATCGGCGGCGGTGGTCACCGTGAGCGTGGGCGGCGTGATCAGCACAGCGGTGCCGCCGGTGGGCAGATTGGAACCGCCGCAGGCATGGGCCAGGCCGATGGTGGGGGTATTGCCGACGCTGTTCTGGATGCCGACGGTGGGATTGTTCGGGGTCGGGAATGAGGCGCTGGTTTCGTATTGGACGAGGATGTCGAGATTGTCGAAGAGCAGGATTTGAAACGAGAACGGGGCGGTGGAGCCGAAGGTTTGTTGGACGTTTTCCCAAGTGATGACGTGGACGCCGCAGTCGGCGTGGGGGTGCGGGCTTTCCTCGTAGCGCCGGTATTTCACCTTTCCTCCGGCGAGCTTGGCGTGGTAGCCGTAGATTCGAGTGGCGTTGTTGAAGTAGTGGCTGGGAGTGGCGGGTAGCGGGCAATCCGGCGTGGAGTCGGTTCCGGGATCCAGCAGGTCCGGGGAGAGGTAACCCTCGCGGCTCACGCTGAACGCGCCGACCGCATTTCCGTAAATCCCACCCCAGCGGACATCCAGGTTGAGCTGCGCCACCGCGCCGGTGGCTCCGAGCACGGTGGTCGCTTGAGAATCCGGCGTGATGAACTGGTAGGTGCCGGTGGCGGAGCTGTAGCCGTAAGCGTCCGGTCCCGCGGCGCGGAGCTTTGAGGAAAGGAGGAATGCGAGAAGCAAACCAAGAACGAGGAGAACATAGTTAGGATGCGATTGGGTTTTCATGGGGAGGGAAGTGTAGGGTGAGCACCGGCAGCGAGACCGGTACCTGACAAACGGAATATCCAACCTATCCAAACGACAGGTTCGAAAAAGCTAAAAACCATGAAAATGTCATTTTCGCCGGAATCCCCCCCGATTTCCACCGGCAACAGGCGCCCGGAATGCCTTTCACCGCCTTGCTTGGAGCCGCTTTCAGTGGGAATACCGAGACATGATCCCAAATTGCCCGGAGGCGGCCGCTGAATGGTCTCGGAAATCCGTAATTCAGGGGATTATCACGGCCCGAGATTCTTCGTCGCCGGAGATCTGGTGTTGAAGCCCCAAGCTATGTACCATCGAGCTTTCAGACCGGATCTTCAGCCCTGAAAGGGCTGGGGAACAAGGCCCGGTCCTTCAGGCCCGGGGGCCATCCGGGACTGAATCACGGCATGAAAGGGCGCAGGAGATGATGGCGGTAAGAAGCGCGACAATCGAATTTCAGTCCGCTACTTATGGGAATCCGCTCCGTTCGCCGCCGACAAGGTTGTCTCAACTAATTTCCGCGTCGTTCATCACCCACAATTTGAAATGCTTCAGAAAATCCGAATCCATGGAAATTCGGGCAATCACTCCCGCGCAAGCACTCCCACTACCATAACTTAGGCCCACCATGTCCATCCGTGTTCCTGACTCCCTGCACGGCGCAATTAAGGCGTTCGCGAACGACGAGGGATATTCCATGAACCAGTTTTTGATTACCGCCGCAGCGGAAAAGCTGTCTGCGTTGAATACCGTTGATTATCTCCGCTCACGTACCGAACGCGCGGATTTGGAATGCCTTCGACCGGTTCATGCGGGAAATCCCCAACCGCCCCCCGAGGCAGGCGATGAATTGCCAGCGGGATCCATAAAGAAATCACGTCTCAGCCAACGTCCATGGTCCGGCAGTTGACAATCGCTTGCTTCCTCCCGATCTGCGTCTTGCTTTCACTGGGCGGGACGGCGGGGGCGATGAGCAGAAAGTCCGAACTCACGAGCGAGGTGGGTCAACTCGGGCAATGCATCCGGATTTATCACGAGCGTGAGGGGAAATTCCCGGAGACGTGGGAGGAACTATCAAAGGTCGCGCCGGATTTGGACAGGATCATGCCGGTCCTGAATCCGACACGGCGCATGGTGTTGGTATCGCCACCTTTCGAGCTGCCCCGGAGATATCATGGAGGAGCGGTCGTGGCGATGACGAGGGACGCGTTCCGACCGCTGGCATGGAAACAATCGCCGGTATCGGGCATCCGGGAGTATCTTGGGGAGCCGGCCCATGCGGTGATTGTGTGGGTGGACGGAGGAACGTTCCTCCGCCGCGTCCCGCCGGACGGTATGAAATCGACTTTCGAGGAGCTTGGTTTGCCGACGCCCCAGCCGAGCAACTTGGGTAAATTTCCTCACGAGAGGGAATTCATGATTCGCAGGATTGTCTTCGCAGCCGGCTCTCTCGTGCTCGTCGTTCTTACCATTGGGATTTGGTGGAGTTTCCGAAAACTGCGGCAGCGCGGAAATGGGAGTGGGATTGAGGCGGATTGAATGATCGCCGCCCTTTCTGGGTTCGAAACCGTTTCGCCCCGGAAACTAGGAACGCGACCCCGATCCTGAGGGATGGCGCGGAAATTGGGTGAGTCATCCGATTGACGGTTCATTAAAAATGAAGCTCCGGTTTTTCGTTGATTCGTCAATCCGGGAGCACATTTTCCGGCGACCTTTCAGGCCGCGATCGACCGAGCCAGTGACCCCGGGCTGAAGCCCGGGGCTTTGTTCCTTCAGGCTTACAGCCTGCATATGCGGCCCTGATAGGGCCAGGGACCAAAGCCCGGGGCTTCAGCCCCGGGAAAGGTCAACTGTAAAATTTCGCCCTGAAAGGCGCGGGGGAATCTGACTGTTAGCATCATGGGAACGATCATGACGACCGCCCATCGCAGCTCGTCAGGCCGCCGATTTTATTTTCGGCCAGCCCAGCCCGATGGGCTGGGCTGAGGGATGACGGAACCTTAGGCCGCACAAAAACCAATCCGTCAAATTTAGTGATTGATCTCACACGCTTTCCCAGCCTTTGCGATAGGTCCGGCGGATGTATTGATTGGCTGCCGGGTGGTCGAAGGCGAGATCCTTGCTGTTCCAAGCGAGCGTGCGGTTTTGGAAACGCGAGGCGATGCCGCCTAGCAGAATCGTCTCGGTGAGCGGGCCGGCGTAGGCGAAGCTGGCGCTGGTTTTGCCAGTGCCGCGGCAGGCTTCGACGAATTGTTGCCAATGGTTGATATCGGCGGTGGCGGGGGCTTGGTAGTCTTTGAATTTCGCGACCGGGAAGAACTGGGGGGCGTCGATGTGAGGAAGCAGCATTACGCCTTCCGTGCCGATGAAGATCGACCCTTGTTCGGGCAAGGCGGTGGCTTCGATTTTCGCAATGACAACGGCGGGGAGTTTCGCTTCACCATCATACCAATGGAGCGGCATGGTTTTCTCCGCCGTCATGGGGGTGCCGCCGAATGTATAGTTGACTTTACTATCGATCGCCCAGTTCCAAGCGTTCGGTTCCGGGCCTTCGGAGCGGACGGATTGAGGTATGCCAAGGCCGCCGATTCCGCCAAATACGGGATCGAGGATGTGGCAACCCATATCGCCCAGGGTGCCGGTGCCGAAATCGAGCCGCTTGCGCCAGTTCCCAGGATGATAGTATCCATCGCCGATGAACGAACGCGTGGCGCACACGCCGAGCCACAAGTCCCAATCGAATCCCTCGGGCACGGGATCGGCCTGGTCCGGGCGCGGGGACGGATCGCCCCAGGATTTGGACGACCAGGAATGCACTTCGACGATTTTCCCGATGGCACCGGCGCGGATGGCTTGGACGGCGCTTTGGTATTGGGAGGAGGAATGGATCTGGATGCCCATCTGGGTGACGACCTTTTTCTCGTCGGCCATTTCCGCCATGCGGCGGACTTCATAGATGTCATGAGCGAGCGGTTTCTGGCCATAGACATGTTTGCCGAGCCGCATGGACGCGAGGGCCATGGGCGCGTGCGTGTGGTCGGGGGTGGAGACATTGACGGAATCGATATTTCCCGCCTCCTTTTCGAGCATGACGCGCCAATCCTGATAGACGCGGGCGTCGGGGAACTTTTTCCGGGCGTTCGCGGTCTTGGAGTCATCGACATCGCAAAACGCGACGATTTCGACCTGATCGCAATCGGCGATGTGAGTGAGGTCCTCCCAAGCCATGCCGGTGGTGCCGAAGCTGGCGTGGCGGAGCGGCTTGGCGGAAGCCGCGGCGAAGGCGTCGCCGGAAATGAATGGCGCGCTTGCGGCGGTGGCGCCGAGGAGTTTGAGGACGGAGCGGCGGGAGTGAAGCGGGGTTGGGTACATAGGCATTGTAATTGGGAAGGCGGGCTACGGGAGGGAGTTGGGGGAACTTGCCGGATCGGCGGGATCGGTTTTCCGTTCGATGAAATCGGGTAGGAAATTGGCGGTATCGAGCGATCCGTGGCAGGCGCAATCCGAGCGGCCGGGGACCACGCCGCTTGCGCCGGGCGGGCGGCGGTGTATCGCTGGCGGGAGATGTCCAGTATCCAACTTCCCGAGCGCTGCGGCGTGATGCTTCTACCGGATTGCACGCTATTTCCCCATGGCGGGCTGCCGCTCTACATCTTCGAGCCGCGCTACCGGCGGATGCTGGACGAGGCGCTGGAGGGCGATTGCTTTTTTGCCGTCGGCCGGCGGCTGGGCGAGGAAATCGGCGGCCAAGAGGACTACGTCGGGCCGGTGGGGACGGTCGGGCTGGTGCGGGCCTCGCGCGAGCAGAACGACGGGACTTCGCAACTGCTGCTGCACGGCGTGATGCGGGTGCGCTTCACCGCTTGGCACAAGGGGCACGGGTATCCCTTTGCGAGCATTGAGCCGGTGATTTCCAGCTTCACCCCGGAAAATCAAGCCGCGGCGGCGATGAAAACGCTGCGCGGCGCGGTGGAGGACGCGGTGCGAAGCCTGCCGGAGGAGGTCCGCGACGGCGTGCTGGCGCTGCTCGACCGGGCGGAGGAGCCGGGATTGATGACGGACATCGTGAGCCAGCAGTTCGTGCATGAGCCGGATTTACGGCAGGAAATCCTGGAAATGGAGTCGATCGGGAACCGCATTCCCGCGATTTGCGAATACCTGAGCCGCGTGACGTTGGGGGCGGAGGAGGACTGAGCCGGACCTTGGAGTGCGGTGGCAAGGGCCGGAGGCCGCGACATGGCTTTGGATTGCGCTGCGGCATGGGCTTCGCAATCCAAAGCGGTGTGGCGCTTCGCTTCCCACCGCACTCCAAAGGCGCTTCGCTTCCCACCGCACTCCAAAGGCGCTTCGCGCCGCGAAACCTTGGAGTGCGGTGGCAAGGCCGCAGGCCGCGATACCGCTTTGGATTGCTCTGCTGCATTGGCTTCGCAATCCAAAGCGGTGTGGCGCTT
>JBBSUD010000082.1:0-26494 GCA_038235225.1 Verrucomicrobiales bacterium | reverse complement strand
ATCGGAAGCTGAAGCCCGCGGCGCGGCCGGTGGACGCGGCGGAGGACAGCGTGGTTTTTCCCGCGGATGGACGTCATCTGGGATTTCAGAAAGCCTCGGAAATCTCCGGAGTCTTCGTGAAAGGCCAGAAATTCGACCTGCCCCTGCTGCTCGGCGACGCGGGGCTGGCGGCGGATTATGCCGACGGTTCGCTGGTGCTTTCGCGGCTGTGCCCGGTCGATTACCATCGCTTCCATTTTCCGGCGGCGGGCGTGCCGGGCGAGGTCCGGGAGATTGGCGGGCCGCTTTTCTCGGTCTCGCCGATCGCGCTGCGTAAGCAACTTGCCTATCTCTGGACGAACAAACGGACCGTCACAAAACTGAAAACAGAACGCTTCGGCACGGTGATCTGCATGGAAATCGGCGCGACCTGCGTCGGCACGATCCGCCAGACCTACCAGCCCGGCCAGCCCGTCGAAAAGGGCGGCGAAAAGGGCTATTTCGCCTTCGGCGGCTCCTCGACCATCACGATTTTCCCGCCGGGCGCGGTGCGCTTGGAACCCGACCTGCTGGAACGCTCGGCGAAACAGGTGGAACTCTACGCCCGGATGGGAACCCGCATGGGTCGCTCCGCTTAACCCTCCGAAACCCAACCCACGCTGCCGCCCCATTTCATGCTGAATCATTTGAAAAACCTTGAGGAGCACGCGAAGGAGGCCTTCGCACCGGCACTGGAAGGCGGGCTCTCGCCAGCCGAGCGGATCGCCATTTACAAAGAATTCCTGCGCATCGAGGGCGATCGGATTTTTGAATTCCACCGCGCCGGCGCCGGCGGTCTGGACGTGGCACGGGCGCGATCGGAGATGATCGACATGGTGATCCGGTCGATTTTGGAATGCGCCGTCAACTCGCGGAAAGACGGCCTGCTACCCATGGCGCTCGTCGCGACGGGTGGCTACGGCAGGGCGACGCTCAACCCGCGGTCCGATGTGGACCTGTTGTTCCTGCTGCCGCGCGCTTCGACGAATTTGCCCAAGGCGATGGAGGAAATCGTCAAGGAAGTGCTCTATCTGCTCTGGGACGTGGGGTTCAAGGTCGGCCATGCGTCCCGGTCGATTCCCGAATGCATCCAGCAGGCGAAGCTGGATCAGGCGAATAAAACCTCGCTGATGGATTCGCGGCTGGTGGCGGGCGATGCCGGATTGTTCGCGGATTTCGAGGCGCGTTTCGACAAGGAATGCATCAAGAAGGGCCAGGAGGCGTTTCTGGAACTGCGGAAGCTGGATTTGCGCAGCCGCCATGAAAAATCCTCGCGCACCGTCTTCCTGCAGGAGCCGAACGTGAAGGAAAGCTGCGGCGGCATGCGCGACTATCAGAACATCCACTGGGTCGCGCTGGTGAAGCTGGGCAGCCGCTGCATGCGGGATTTGGCGGACGCCCGCATCGTCACCGCCGCCACCTGCCGGGAAATCGAGGCCGCCTACGATTTCCTCCACCGCGTCCGCAACGAGCTGCACTACCACACCGGGAAATCCACGGACCAGCTCACGCTCCAGCTCCAGGGCGTGGTGGCGACGGCGTTCGCCTACCCGCAGAAGAGCATTTTGCGCAGCACGGAGGCCTTCATGCGGGATTACTATCTCCACACGCGCCACCTTTACCGGCACACGCTTTCGCTGATGGAGACCTTCCAGATCGAGCGCGAGCTGCGCTCGGACACCGGATTGCGGTCGTTCCTGACGTTCCGGCAGAAGAAGCGGGAGGAATTCGACGGCTTCATCGCGCGGGACGGGCGGATCTACCCGGCGAACCAGGAAATCTTCAAGGACGACCCGCACCGGCTGATGCGGATGTTCCAGCACTGCCAGCTCCGCGGCCTGCGCACCAGCCCGCCAATGCGCCGGCTGGTAGCGGCGAATTGGGAGCTGGTGGACCGGCCGTTCCGCTACTCGAAAGCGAATCGCGAGACATTCCAGGCGATTCTCGAGCGCAAGGGCGACGTGGCCGTCACGCTCCGACAGATGCACCGCGTGGGATTTCTCGGGCTGTATTTGCCGGAATTCGGCGCGCTGGACTGCTTAGTGCAGCATGAGTTTTTCCACCGCTACACGGCCGACGAACACACGCTCCGCTGCGTCGAGCAGCTCGACAATCTCACCGCGGAAACCGAGCCGAAACGACAGATTTACAAGCGGCTTTTCCACGAAATCCGGGATCCATACGCGCTGTTTCTCGCGGCCATTCTTCACGACACCGGCCGCGCGGAAAACGTGCGGGAGCACATCGACGGATCCGCCATTTTGGCTACTCGGATGTGCAGCCGGCTCCAGATCCAAGGCGCGCGGCGGTCGCTGATCACCTTTCTCGTGGACAACCACCTGACCTTCTGGCGCACCGCCACCACGCGGAATTTGGAGGACCCGGAGGTGATCGGCGAGTTTGCCGCGATCGTGAAAACGTCCTCGAATCTGGACGCGTTGTTCCTCTTCACCTTCGCGGATTCCAACGCCACCTCCCCGGAAAGCTGGAACGGCTGGAAGGAAAGCCTGATGCTCCAGCTCCACTCCGCGACCCGGAATTTCCTCGAAAACGGCCGCGAGAAATACTCACTCAAGCTCGATAACGACCGCCTCGCGCTGCGCGACGAGGTCGGCGCGCTCATGCGCGAGGATTACCGGTCCGATGTCCTCCGCCACTTCGAGCGGATGCCGGCGGCGGCGTTTCATTTCCGCCAGGCGAATCACATCGTCACGCAAATCCGCACGGTCCGGCATTTCCTCCAGCGCGAAGAGGCCGGCGCCGATGCATCCGCCTCCTGCATCAAATGGATCGACCACACGGAAAAGGGCTACAGCGAACTGGTGCTCGCCACTCGCGACCGCCCCCTCCTGCTGGAGAAAATCTGCTGCGCCTTCGCCTCCGAACAAATCAACATCCTATCGGCAGACCTGTTCACCCGCACCGACAAGATCGTCGTGAACATCTTCCGCGTCTGCACCACCAACTTCGAACCGGTGTCCTCCACCGACATGCGCGCCCGTTTCCTAAACACCTTCGAAGCCATTCTCGGAGCGGACCAATACGAGCCCGAGAAATACCTCCGCCGGAAGGTGAATTTCCTCAAACCCCGCTCTGACAACGGCATCACTGTCCCCGTTCGCGCTTACGTCAGCAACGAGTTGCATCCCTCATGCACCACCGTGGAAATCCAGGCCCTCGACCGCATTGGCCTGCTCCACGATTTGTTCAACACCGTCAACCACTACGGTCTCAACACCGCCCACGCCCGCATTTGTACCGAAAAAGGCGTCGCCATCGACACCTTGTACATCACCACTCCGGAAGGGCACAAAGTCACCGACGAAGCCACGCTCGAACGCCTCGAAAGCCAGTTCTCCACCTTGGTGGCGCGTCCGGATCAGCCCGCCTGAGCCACCGTCCCCGGCGGTTCAAAAAGTGCCGCTGGCCGGACTCGAACCGGCACGCCCCGAAGAGCAACAGATTTTAAGTCTGGGGTGTCTACCATTCCACCACAGCGGCTTGCCCTGAAGGCGCGGGCGTTTTGGCGGCGGGATGCGGGGTTGTCGATGGCGGAATCCCGGGACGAGGGAGGAAATTCGCGAGAGGGATCACCCGGTCCGTGAGAGCGATTACCAGCGGCCCAACGCGGCGGCGATGACGATGGCGGTGGTTTCGCCGGGCAGGACTTTTTTCACCCCGACGCCGGATGCGGGGAATACGGCTTCAAGGCAGGGCGAGGGATTGCCGGCATTGGCGAGAATCGGGCGGGTGGGAATGGCGATGGAGCCCTCGCGGATTTTCCCGCCCCAAGGATCGATGTAAGTCACGGGGAAGCTGGTGGCGGATTTTGCCAGCTTGCCCGGGAGGCTGGAAATGGTGACGAAATGGGCGTCGATGGCGAGCCATGCCGCTGGTTTTCCCGTTTCCTGACGGAGGACGTAGCGGCGGAGGCTGACGATGGGCGGCAGACCTTTGGCGAGCGATTTTTCAAGGCGCGCGTGGGTCCGGCGGAGGAGTTTTGCCGGGGATTCGCGCGGGGTGGCGAAGAGGATTTCCTCGGTGACGAGCGGGAGATACTGGCCGCGCGCCATCTCGTTGGCGATATCGCGCAGGTCGGCAAGATTGACGCCTTTCCGCGACCAGCGGGGCCGGCCGGGGATGCTTTTGGACGGCCGCATGCCGTATTCGCGGATGATCGTGTAGATTTTCTGCTTGGAGGATTCTCCCGAAAGGGCGTCGGCCGGGCGCTGCCAGGCTTCGCTGCCAAAGCGGAGGGAATTGAGCAGGGCGGTGGGGCCGCAGGCATTTCCTGCGACGGCGAGCTGGTCGGCGGCGACGGCGGCGACGGCCGGGGCGGCGACGGCCAGAAAGATGGCGCTAAGGAGCTTTCGGAACATAGCTTTCGGAGCGGCGGTCATTGGATGGCTTGGCATCGGTGAGGCCGCCCGAGAGGGTGACTTTGGAATCGTAGCGAATGGTTTTCCCGACGGCCAGCGGGAGCGGCACCCGGAGAGTTTGGACGCCGTTCACGGGAAGGGTGGTGATGTTGCTGTTGACGACGCCGGCGGGGGTGGAAATCCGGACGGCGGTGTTCACAAGCGGCTCGGTGCCGCGATTTTGAATAAGCACTTCGACCGAGCCATAGGGACTGGTGGCATCTGGCGGGAGGATGCGCTGGGACGCTACGGCGGCGTCGTAAATCCCTGGTGTTGTGCCGGTCAGGGCGCGGCCCAGGTCGGGCATGCCGGCGCCAAACGCCGTATCGGTCCCGGCGGCTCCGCCGTCGTTCAGATAGGTGAAAAGGAGGTCGCGGGCTTGCGCCACGCTGAGCTTCGGCTGCCCGGGGCGGCTCATCAGGGCGGCGAGCGTGCCGGCGACGATCGGGCTGCTGAACGAGGTGCCGGAAACGCTGGCGGCCTGATTTCCCGTCCACGCGGCATTCACGCCGAAGCCGGGGGCGGCGATGGCGACCTGCTTGCCGGTATTGGAGAAATCGAGGTGATTGCCGAGGGCGTCCACAGCACCGACGGCGAGGACGCCGGCGTTGGCGGCGGGGTAGGTGATGCGATCGAGGCCGTTGTTCCCGGCGGCGGAGACGATGAGCGCCCCGGCGTCGGAGGCATATAGGATCGCATTCCTGACGAGCGCGCTGTCGCCGAAGCTGCCGAGCGACACGTTGACGATTTTCGCGCCGGCATCGATGGCGGCGACGATGCCTTGGGCGAGCAGGTAGCTGTCGGATTGCCCGAGATCGTTGGCAATACGGATGGAAATGATGTCCGCGCCGGGCGCAACGCCGGGCGTGAGCGCATCCCGGCCGATGATGACCGAGGCAACAGCGGTGCCGTGGCCGTTCTGGAGCGCGGGATCAGACAACATTTCCACGAGATTTTGCCGGGAAATGGCGCTGGTGAAGGCCGTGCTGTCAGCAACGCCGGTATCCAGAATGGCGATGCGGACGCCGGTGCCCCACTTCGAATTGTCGCCGGTGATGCCGAGCCATTCGAGCAGGCCCGCACCGAGACTGACGGCACCCGCCTGGGCTGTGCCTTCGCCGGGTTGCGGGACATCGACGGGGAAAATGAACGATTCCTGCTCGCCGCCACCGAGCAAGGCGGCGAGATCGCCGTAGTCGGAGAAGCTGACGCGGAGGGCATTGAGCTGATCGAGCCGGCCGAGGATGCGGACGCGATCGCCGGCGCGATGGAGGAAATCCTCAAGGGCGGCGCGGTCGGCGAAAACGAGCGAGCGCTGGCCGGAGAGCGCGCCGGCCTCGGCTGCGGCATCGTCATAGCGCGGCGACGATGGCAGGCGCTTGCCGCGGCGGAATTTCGGCATGGCCTCTTCGGGAGCGGCGGCACGGGCGGCGGGCGGATGGACCTGATGTTCGGCCACTTGGCGGATTTCCCGGCGTGGTGCCGCGGATTTGGCCAGCCAATAGCCGAGAAACGCGGCGAGCGCGAACGAGGCGAGGAGAATCCAGTGACGGCGGGCCATGGCGGAAGACTAACCCGAGCAAGTCTGGAATGGCCAAAAAAATTCCGCCCGCCGGCGCGCGCATTTCCGCTGGCGCGCCCCGGACCGGCGGGCCATACCGCCGTGGTGACCGGGAACGATACCCCTCCCCCCACCGCTTCGGGCCGGTGGTTTCTCGCGGTGCTGGGCCTCGGGCTGGCGGTCATCGGCGGCGCATTCGTCCTGCTGCTGGGTCGCAGCTACCTGCGCGCCAAGGATATGCGGAGCTGGCCGGAGGTGCCGTGCGTGGTGCTGTCCTCGGAAATTGGCGAGCGGAAACACGACCAATTTTCCCCGCCGGAATACCGGCAGGAAATCATTTTTGGCTACGAATTCGCCGGCGAGCGCCGGACCGCGACCCACCTCGCGCTGCGGGACAATCCCTGGTCCTCGAACCGCGCCATGATGGAAGAGCGGATCGCCGAACTGCCGGCCGGCATGGAAACGACCTGCCGGGTGAATCCCGCGCAGCCGGATTTGGCGGTGCTCAAGCCGGATTCGCTCGCGCCGGGCTACACGATCTGGTTTCCCGGGCTGTTCCTGATCGGCGGCCTGGCAATCGCCGGGCGGGCTGTTTTCGCAGGCGGAAATCGCTGATGGATAGCCGGTTAGGCCGTCTTTCCAGAGGAAATTTCCACCCCCAAGGTTTTGATTGCGCCCCCGGAAGTCCGTGCCGTAGGTTCGCGCCCCGGCAATCCGCCGAGTGGCAATCAGCCCGAGGCGGAACTTTGCCGGGTCATTTCTTTCCAATTCGACACGCGATGAATCCAGATCGAGCGACCCTCAATTTCCTCAATAGTTTTCCCGAGGACGCCCGGAAACGGGGCGAGATGCTCCAAAAAGACGGCGCCGTTACCCAGATTTTCGGCAATCACCTCTTCATTCAAGGCCGCGTGGAGGACGAGCTGGGCACTTTCCGCACCAGCCTCCGCCTCCAGGGAAACCGCTGGTTCGGCTCCTGCACCGCCGAAGACGAGCTGATCGCCGGCGCTTGCCAATATGCCACGATGATGGAGCGGATGCACCGCGGCGAGGATTTGCCCGAGTCTCCCAACGAGTCCGACGACACCCCGGTGCTCGACATCATCGAGGAAAAGCTCGGCCGCGAGCTCGACGACAAGGAAGCCGATTTCGTCACCAAGATCGAAAAGCGCTACCGCCGCTATGTCATTGAAGGCGAGCTGCACGACCACGACATGGTGCGGATCACGCCGCGCTGGGAGATCACCACCTACGAGCCGCTGGAACTGTGGCCGATGCCGCCCGGCGACATCCTCGAGTTCTGGAACTATATCGCCTACGCATTTTATAAGAAGAAGCTGCCTTACCCGGAGTTCATGAGCGTGATCACCGATCTGGGTCACGTGCAGAAGAAAATGGCGGACTGGGAGCAGGAGCGCGAAGTGGCGTCCTGGTACGAGCGCATTGAGCACGTCAACGAGCGCCCGCCGCAGGACGCGCCGCTCAATGTGGCTTTCCGCCTCGTGGCCACCATCAACGAGGCCCGCATCGAGGTGAAGGAGTCCAAGGCCAACACGTGGATCCAGCTTCGCGAGAAGAACGACATCGAGAATTACGTCAATCTCCACCACGAGGCCGCCCTGCTCATGGACGCCTCCAGCCAGACGCTGTGGGAGCACTACCTCGCGTTCTATCGGAAATACGGCGACACCACCTTGGATTTCGACCAGGAGGAATCGTGCCGCTTCATGAACCGGATTTTCCGCCAGCCGGCGCTGAACGGATACATCGTCAACCTCGATGAAAAGGCATTCCGCGTGGTCGAAGAAAAGCTTTCCTGGGTCTGCGAGGACGAGCCTTACGATCCCAAGAGTTTCGCGCTCCAGCTCGTCACCGAGGACAAGGAGAATGTCTCCCACTCGGTGCGCCTGCTGCCTGGCCGCCAAGAACTTTATCAATCCGACGAAACCGTCTTCCCCGGCCCGCCCCGCTGGCTTGAGGAGACCGACGTCATGCCGCGCTACCTCATTCCGCAGCGCGTCATCGACTCGCTGGAAGGTGTGGAATTTCTCCGGAAAATCGGCGCAAGCCTGCCGGAATCGCTCAAGAAGCGCGTCGTCGATCTGGAGCTGAAGCCGAAATTCGCCATGAGCCTCGTCGCCGGCCTCACCGCCGCGGAGACGGAGCATCTGGTCATCGACGTGACCGCCATCGAGACAAAAGGCCGTCGCACCGAGCGCCTCACCAAGGAAGGCTGGGAACTCGCTGAGCAACAGCCGGTCAAGGGCAAGCAACTGCTGCGTTTCGCCCGCGAGGATCTTTACCCGGTCCCCCACATTCTTGACGAAATGGGCCTCAGCTACGACGACAAGCTGCTGTCTTTCAAATCGCGGATTACCAAACAGTTTCCCGAGAAATTTGCCGAGTGGATCAAGTCCATGCCCGAGTCCATCGAGCTGGACATCGACCTGCGCCTGAAATCGATCCTCGCCGACCCCGTCACCGCCGCCGTGCGCTTCGAGGTCATCGGCCAGGATATCGACTGGTTCGACCTTCGCATCGTGATCGACGTGCAAGGCGTCAATCTCTCCAAAGCCCAAATCCGCCAGCTCGTCGCGGCCCGCGGCGGCTACGTCCGCATGGAGGACGGATCGTGGATGCGCTTGGAAATCAAGCTCGATGCCGACCAGCGCGAGGCGGTCACGCGGCTCGGGCTCGATCCCTTCGATTTGTCCGGCGAGACCCACCGCATGCACGCCCTCCAGCTTGCCGATCCGAAGGCCGCCGAGGTCTTCGATCCGAAGGCATGGGAGCGCATCAAAAACCGCGCCGGCGACATCCAGCTCGAGGTGAATCCCGATTTGCCGGATGGCCTCAATGCCACCCTCCGACCCTACCAAGTCGATGGCTTCAAATTCCTCGCCTACCTCAGCGTCAACAACTTCGGCGGGATTCTCGCCGATGATATGGGTCTCGGCAAAACCATCCAGTCGCTCACTTACCTGCTGTGGCTCTTCAAGGAGCACGAGCTGACCGGCGGCATGAAAAAGCCGGCGCTCGTCGTCTGCCCGAAATCTGTGCTCGACGTCTGGTTCAGCGAAGCCGGGAAATTCACACCCCAGCTCCGCGTCAAAATCCTCAAGAATCGCGATGATATCGATGTCGATCTGATCCAAAACCATATCGATATCCTCGTCCTCAACTACGCCCAGCTCCGCGTCTGTGGCGAGGAACTCAACCAGATCAAATGGCTCACCACCATTCTCGACGAGGGCCAGCAGATCAAAAACCCGGACTCCAAGGCCGCCAAGTGCGCCCGCGAGCTGGATTCCCAAAACCGCCTCGTCCTCACCGGCACGCCGATCGAGAACCGCCTGCTCGACATGTGGTCGCTCATGGCCTTCGCCATGCCCGGCGTGCTCGGCAGCCGCGCGTATTTCAAAAAGCGCTTCGACAAGCGCAAGGACCCGCTTTCTCAAAGCCGCCTCGCCTCGCGCCTGCGGCCGTTCCTTCTCCGCCGCACAAAACTTCAGGTCGCCCAAGACCTGCCGCCGCGGACCGAGGAAGAGGTCTATTCCAAGATGGAGGGCATCCAAATGGACCTCTACAAAGCCGAATTGAAGCGCATCCAGAAGGCCCTGCTCGGCCTCGATTCCGACGAGGCGGTGAAGAAAAACTCCTTCGCCATTCTCCAGGGCCTCATGCGCCTGCGGCAAATCTGCTGCCATCCCGGCCTCATCGACCCCAAGTATCTCAAGGAGGAATCCGCGAAAATGGAGTCGCTGTTCTACCTGCTCGACCAGCTCCACGAGGAAAACCACAAGGTGCTCGTCTTCTCTCAGTTCGTTTCCATGCTCGACCTCATCAAGGCCCGCCTGGAACTCGAAGGGCGCCCCTACAATTATCTAACTGGCCAAACCAAGGACCGGAAAGGCGAGATCGAGAAATTCCAAACGACCAAGGACCCCTCCGTCTTCATGCTTTCTCTTAAAGCGGGCGGCGCCGGCCTCAACCTGACGTCCGCGTCTTACGTTGTCCTCTACGACCCCTGGTGGAACCCCGCCGTGGAAAATCAAGCCATCGACCGAACCCACCGCATCGGCCAGAAAAACAAGGTCATCGCCTACCGACTGCTCACCCGCGACACCGTCGAGGAAAAAATCCGGATCCTCCAGCACCAGAAGACCCAGCTCGTCACCAACGTGCTCGGCGACGAAGGCTTTGCCTCGAACCTCGGCCTGGACGACCTGCAATTCATCCTCACCCACAACATCGACGAAGACGACGAGCCGAAGCCAAAAGGCAAAGGCGGGTGAGATCACTGCAATTAAAATCTCGGAGCCTCCGATCAACCCGAAAGGGCAGATAGCATCGAGCAGTGGCCATATAAATGCGATCGGCAGCCCCTCGGGATTTCATCCATCCGGGTGATTGCCCCCGGCTAAAATCGGGGAAATCATCACGGATGAGAAAACCCATCGCTCTCGCCGCGGCGCTCGCGCTCTCCGCTCTTCGGGTGGTTGCCCAGACGCCGGCGGTAGCCATCGATTTCAACGTCCGCACCCCGACGTGGGCCACCGGCTTCAACGCGGATGTCGTGATTACCAATCTCGGCACTACCGACATTTCCGGCTGGACCGTTGCTTTCGACCTGCCGGTTGCCTCGTTTTCCAACGTCTGGAACGCCACCGAAGGCGCGTCAACCGCGACCCGGAAAATCTTCACGAATCTCTCTACCAACGCGACCATCCGCCCCGGCGCGTCGCGTTCGTTCGGCTTCACCGCCGCCAGCGCGTTCACGGTGACGGCCTCCAATTTCACCTTCAACGGACAACCACTCGCCGGAGCCACCCCCACCCTATCGATTGCCGATGCCGCGGCGGATGAGGGAAATTCAAACTCCACACTAACTTTCGCCGTCACGCTTTCCACGGCATCGACAGATGCGGTCAGTGTGGATTGGGCGACGCTGGACGGCACCGCGACTGCCGGCAGCGATTATACCGCCGCATCGGGAACCTTGAATTTCATCCCCGGAGAAATCGCTAAATCGGTGGAAATCTCGATCTCCGGCGACGGCGAAGAGGAGCCGGATGAAACGTTTTCCCTAACACTTGGCAATGCAACCGGCGCATCCATCACCCGCGGCACCGCTACCGGATTGATCCGCAATGATGACATCGCCCCCGGCTTCGCCGTGGCGGACATATCCACTGCGGAAAACGCGGGACAAGCGGTTTTCACCGTCACGCTCACGCCCGCCGCAACCGGGCCGGCGAGTGTGGATTTCGTCACCATGGCTGGCAGCGCGGCGGAAGGCGCGGATTTCATTCCAACGTCCGGCACGTTGGATTTCGCCGCCGGAGAATCCGCGAAATCAATATCCGTCACTCTAACCGACGATGCCGCCGCCGAGCCGCCGGAATCATTTTCCCTGCGACTTTCCAATGCCACCGGCGCAATTCTCCGCAAAGCCAGCGCGCTCGCCACAATCATGGATGACGATTTCACCGGCACCGCCGGCAAGCCGCAAACCGGCGATTTCAACTATGCGGAGGCGCTGCAGAAATCGCTTTATTTCTACGATGCCCAGCGCTCAGGCAAGCTGCCCGAAAACTTCCGCGTCCGCTGGCGCGGCGATTCGGCGCTGACCGACGGCTCGGACGTCGGACGCGACCTCGCCGGCGGATTCTACGATGCCGGCGATCATGTGAAATTCGGCCTGCCGCTCGCCTTCAGCATGACTACGCTAGCCTGGGGCGGCATCGAGTATCCGGACGCTTATGTCGATACCGAACAAATGCCCTACCTCATGGAAACCCTGCGCTGGGGCGCGGACTATCTGATGAAATGTCATGTGCGCAATCCCGACGGCTCGACGCTCGCATTCTACGGCCAAGTCGGCAACGGCGGCGCGGATCATGCCTACTGGGGTCGCGCCGAATCCATGACCATGGCCCGTCCGTCCTACAAAATCGACGCCGCACACCCAGGCACCGACCTCGCCGCGGAGACCGCCGCGTCCCTCGCAGCCACCGCGATGATTTTCCAAACCACCGCTCCGGCCTATGCAGCCACGCTTCTGGACCACGCCAAATCCTTATATACATTCGCCGATACCTATCGCGGCAAATACAGCGATTCCATCCCCGACGCCGCCGCGTATTACAACTCGTGGAGCGGCTGGCGCGACGAACTCGTGTGGGGCGCGCTCTGGCTCTACCGCGCCACCGGCGAGCCTCCCTATCTCGCGAAAGCGAAAACCGAATACAACGCTCTCGCCAGCGGCGGCGCGGGAAATCTGCCCTACCGCTGGACCATTTCCTGGGACGATAAAAGCTATGGTTGCTATGTCCTCATGGCGGAGCTCGACGGCGGCGCGCCCTACCGCGCCGATGCCGAGCGCTGGCTGAACTGGTGGTCCATCGGCGTGAATGGCGACAAGGTCACCACCACTCCCGGCGGCCTCGCCTGGCTCGACCAGTGGGGCGCGCTCCGCTACTCGGCGAACACCGCTTTCTGCGCGCTCGTCTATGCCGACAAGGTGAACAATCCGGCAAATCGCTATTCCGATTTCGCGCGCAGCCAGATCTCCTACATGCTTGGCGCGAATCCCGCCGGCCGGAGTTATGTCTGCGGTTATGGCAACCAGTCGCCGGTGAATCCGCATCATCGCAACTCCCATGCCTCCGTTACCAACAACATCGCCTCCCCCGTAAACAACCGCCACACCCTTCATGGCGCGCTGGTCGGCGGCCCGGATGCGAGCGACAGTTATACCGACGACCGCACCGATTATGTCCACAACGAGGTTGCCATGGATTACAACGCGGCCTTCACCGGCGCGCTCGCCCGGCTCTATCAGGACGGCGGCGGCTTCACCACGCAACTCGTTCCGCCGCCCCCCGCGCCGGAAGTAATCCTCCATGCCAGCATCGACGATTTCCCCGCCGGCCCGCAGACCGATGCTTCGTGGAAAGCGCTGTGGCCCGGCACCAAATGGACCAACGGCCCCGACGAAAGCCGCCTTGCCGTCGATGAAAAAATCGCGCTCGGCGGCACCGGCAAGGCGATCCGCGTCCTCTATCCGCAGGGCGCGAAACAATCGGGCAACAGCGGCGCGCAATGGTTCGCCGACCTGAACGGCCAGCGCGACGAGTTATACTTCAGCTACTGGGTACGCTTTGATCCGGACTTCGACTTCGTCCTCGGCGGCAAGCTGCCCGGCCTCGGCGGCGCGAACTCGTTCGGCGATCGCACCAATGAATGGTCCGGCCGCCTGATGTGGCGGGAGGACGGCAAAGCCGAATTCTATCTGCACGCCCCGGCCGATAACGAATATGACCCCGGCACGCGCTTCTGGTGGAATACCGAAGGCTTCCAGGCAACCTTCATTCCCGGCCGCTGGCATCATGTGGAAATGCATTACCGGCTCAACACTCCGGGCAAATTCGACGGACTGATGGAAGGCTGGTTCGACGGGATGAAAGCCGCGAACTATCCCGCCTTCTATTTCCGCGACACGCCCACCTCCACCGCGAATATTTCTTGGGTATTCTTCAGCACTTTCTTCGGCGGCAGCAGCAGCAGCATCTGGGAAGCGCACAAGGACGAGCACGCCACGTTCGACGAGCTAACCGTTTCCACCGCCCGCATCGGCTACCCCGGAAAACCCGCCGACATCGACGCCGACGGCATGTCCAACGATTGGGAAATCCAATACTTCGGCAGCGATACCGCGGGAGATTCTTCGGCCGACTCCGATAACGACGGTTCCTCCAATCTAATGGAATATCTCGCGGCCACCGATCCGCTGAATCCAGCCGACCGATTCACCTGCACCGCCGCCACCGGCGCGGACGGCGCGCGCGAAATCTCGACGGCGGGCCGCGCCGGGCGGATCTATCGGCTGGAGGAAAGCTCGGATTTGACCCGCTGGAGCGTGTCGGGTGAGCCCGCTACCCCGGGGACGGGAGAAACTGTCACCTTCCGCCCCGTGGGTGAAGGAATGGCTCGTTATTATCGTATCGCTGTCTCGCCGCAATAGATCCCAGAAGATTCATGAAGATTCCAACCGTCCTGTTCGCCCTCGCGTCCGTCCTCCATGCCGCCTCGGCCGATGCGCTGGCGGACGGATTCGCCAGCCCGCCCGCGCAAACGCAGCCATGGTGCTATTGGTATTGGATTAGCGACAATATCTCCAAGGAAGGCATAACCAAGGATTTGGAAGGCATGGCGAAAGTCGGCATCGGCGAGGCGCTGATCGGCAATATTTATCTAGATGAGGAGCCAAAGGGAAAGATCAAGGTGCTGAGCGAGGAATGGTGGTCGCTCGTCGAGCACGCCATCCGCGAGGGCGGGCGGCTGGGTGTGAATATCGGTCTTTTCAACTGCCCCGGCTGGAGCCAGTCCGGCGGGCCGTGGATTACGGAAAAGGAAACCATGCGCCATCTCGTTTCTTCGGACACGCGCGTCATCGGACCCACCCAATTCTCCGCCAAACTTGCAGTTCCCGCCGAACCATTCCAGGACGTCGCGCTGATGGCATTTCCCGCGCCGGCGCACGATGCTGATGTGTTGAAAGCAAAAATCTCGGTGACGCCGGCGATTAAGGGAGATGCGGGCGCGCTGGCCGATGGCGACATCGGAACCATGGTTACCTTGGACACCCGGCCGCTGCCGAAAACTCCACCTATCATGATCGACATGGAAACCGAAGCGCCGCTGACAGCGCGCAGTTTGTCGATCGTTCCGGGCAATCAGGCGTTTGCCGCGGATTGTAAATTGGAAGCGGAGAATGACGGCAAATGGACCACGGTGCGGACGTTCCGCTTCGATCGATCCAATATGTCGGGAAATGTCGGTCCGATGCCGCGCGGGCCGGTGGCAATTTCCTTTCCCGAGGTTTCGGCAAAACATTTCCGCCTGAGCATGTCGAATTTCTCCGGTCGCGGAAAGTTCGCCGACCTTGCGGAAATCGATTTATCCCCCGCCGCCCGGCTGGAGGGTTATGTTGAGCAGCAGCTCGGGAAAATGCACCCCACGCCGCTGCCGATGTGGGACACGTATCTATGGAAATCCCAGACTGGCCCGGTCTCGCCCGAGCTTGCGGTGACGCCGGGAAAAGTGATCGATCTATCGGGCAAACTCGCGGCGGACGGCACCTTGACATGGAGCGTGCCGCAGGGCGACTGGGTCATCCAGCGCATCGGCATGACGCCCACCGGGATGAAAAACGCCCCCGCCTCGCCGGAAGGACAAGGGCTGGAGGTGGACAAGATGAACCGCGCATTGGTCCAAAAACATTTCGACGCGTTCGCAGGGCAGCTCTTGAAGCGGATGCCGGCCGAGGATCGCAAGGCGTTCAAGCACATCGTGGGCGATAGTTACGAAATGGGTTCCGAAAACTGGACCGACGGCTTCGGCGCGAGTTTCCAAAAGAGATATGGCTACGATCCGAAACCATGGCTCCCGGTCCTTTCCGGCCGCATCGTGGGGGACGCGGACCAAAGCGGCAGGTTTTTGTGGGATTTGCGCCGGCTGGTGGCGGACCGCGTGGCCACGGATTACGTCGGCGGCTTGAAGGATGCCGCGAAAGAACAGGGACTCGGGTTATGGCTGGAAAACTACGGCCACTGGGGATTTCCCGGCGAATTCCTCAAATACGGCGGAGCGTCGGACCGCATCGCCGGCGAGTTCTGGGTGACCGGTGAATTGGGATCCATCGAATGCCGCGCCGCTTCATCGGCGGCAAACACCTATGGCAAACCTTTCGTTTCCGCCGAGTCGTTCACCGGCGGCCCGCCATTTCAAAACTCGCCGCGCGATCTGAAAGCCCGCGGCGACTGGTCGTTCTGCGAGGGCATCAATCATGTGGTTCTGCACGTGTCGATCGAGCAGCCGTATGACGATAAGGTCCCCGGCATGAACGCGCCATGGGGCACGGAATTCAACCGGCACAACACCTGGTTCGACCAAGCGGACGCGTGGGTGGATTACGAAAAGCGCTGCTGCTGGATGCTTCAGCAAGGCTGGCGCGTGACGGATGTCGCCTACTTCATCGGCAGCGACGCGCCGAAAATGACCGGCGTGAAGAATCCGCCACTGCCCGCGGGCCGGGATTTCGATTATATCAATGAGGAGGTGATCGAGCGGGATCTGGCGGTCAAGGATGGCATGCTCGCGCTGCCGCACGGCGTGAGTTATCGCGTGTTGGTTCTGCCGGAGCTTTCGACGATGCGCCCCGAAGTATTGAAGAAGATCCATCAGCTCCTCGAAGGCGGAGCGACGGTGCTGGGACCGCGGCCGGAGCGCTCGCCAAGTTTGCAGAACTATCCGAACGCCGACGCCGAAGTCCGCGATCTGGCTTCGAAAATCTGGGGCGGCGGGGAGCTTGGGAAATCTGGCGAACATGCTGTGGGCAAGGGCCGGATTGTATGGGGCAAGAATTTGGATGAGCTTTTCGCAGAATCCCACACTCCGGCGGATGTGGATTTCCGGGATGCATCCAAAGGCTCGAAATTCCTTTTCACGCATCGCCGTTCGGACGACGCGGATGTTTACTTTATCTCGAACCAAAAGCCGCGCGACGAGAAGATGACCTGCGCGTTCCGCATTTCCGGCAAGCAGCCGGAGTTATGGAATCCGGTGAGCGGCGAGCGGCGCGAGCTGCCGGCCTGGAGCGAGGCGGACGGCATGACCGCCGTGCCGCTGGAGTTCGCGCCGAACCAATCATGGTTCGTGGTTTTCCAGAAGGATGGAAAAGCGCCGGAAAACGCCGGCAATAATTTCCCCGCTGCGGAAACCGTGCTGACACTTGAAGGTGCGTGGAATGTCGCATTCGATCCCAAATGGGGCGGGCCTGCGGCGATTTCCTTTGCCGCGCTTGCCGACTGGACGAAGCGACCGGAGGAAGGCGTGAAGTTCTACTCGGGCACCGCCACCTATTCCAAATCCTTCGAAATGAAGAGCGGTGGGAATCTTACGCTCGATCTAGGCAATGTGCGGGATCTGGCAACCGTCACTCTGAACGGCCAGAACCTCGGCACACTGTGGACGCCGCCATGGAAAGTCGATATTTCCAAAGCGGCGAAACCCGGAACGAACGAACTGAAGATCCAAGTGACGAATCCATGGAACAACCGCCTCGTCCGCGACGCGTCGTTGCCGCAGGAGGAGCGGCTTACCTGGCTTTCCCTGCAAACGGTGAAGCCGAAATCCCCGCTCCGCCCGGCCGGATTGCTGGGGCCGGTGAAAATTGAAACTTCCAACTCCAAATGAAACTCCAATCCCTGTTTTTGATTGCCGCCACCTGCGGCTCCCTGCACGCGGCGCCCGAACACGCGCGGCCAAACCTCATATTCATCCTGACGGACGACCAGCGCTGGGACGCGCTTGGATTCATGCCAGGATCGCAGGTGCAAACGCCTTCGATCGACAAGCTGGCGAAGGAGGGGGTGATTTTCGACAATCATTTCGTCACCACCTCGATCTGCTGCGTCAGCCGCGCTTCCATACTAACGGGTCAATATGCGAGGCGGCATGGCATTGGCGATTTCGCCACGCCGCTGACGGATGCGCAGTGGAAAAAGACCTATCCGGCGCTGCTGCGGGAAAACGGGTATCGTACCGGATTCGTGGGAAAGTTCGGCGTTGGCAATGCGAACTCGATGGAGAAGATGGCCGCCAATTTCGATTTCTGGCGCGGGATTGCCGGGCAGGGCGGAAAGTATTTCATCGATCCCAAGGACAAAACGCGGAAGCATCAGACGGCACTTTATGGCGATCAATCGCTGGAGTTTCTGGACGGTTGCTCGAAGGAAAAGCCGTTTTGTCTTTCCGTCAGTTTCACCGCGCCGCACGCCCGCGATCACATGCCGCGGGAATTCACGCCGGACGATCGTGACGCATCGGTTTACAATGGCACCACGCTGACCGAGCCGGAATTGGCGAAGGACCGGTATTTCAAATTGCTGCCGAAATCCGTGCAAACTTCGGAAGCGCGCACGCGCTGGACCTGGCGCTTCGACACGGCGGAGAAATTCCAAAAGAATACCAAAGACTATTTCCGGCTCATCAGCGGCATCGATCGCGAGGTCGGCCGGATGATGGACAAGCTGAAGGAGAAGGGATTCGACGACAACACGGTCGTCATCTACACCTCGGACAATGGCTATGCCTTGGGCGACCGGGGGCTGGCTGGGAAATGGTTCATGTATGAGGAAAGCCTGCGCGATCCGCTGGTGATTTACGATCCGCGCCAGCCGGCTGAAAAGCGCTCGCGGCATGAAAAAGCGATGACGCTCAATATCGATTTCGCGCCGACGATGCTTGATTTGGCCGGAGTGAAGCCACCCGCGGGCATGCAGGGCCGCAGCCTTGTGCCGCTGATCGGGAACAAAACTCCGGCGGATTGGCGGACCGAGTTTTTCTACGAACATCATTTCGGAGAGAAGATCATCCCGCCGAGCGAGGGCGTGCGCACGCAGCGTTTCACCTATCTCCGCTGGGTGAATGAAAAGCCGCCGATCGAGGAATTGTACGATCTGGAGAAGGACCCGAAACAAATCAGCAGTCTGACGAAATCGAAAGAAATGGCAGCCACGTTGGGAGAACTGCGCGGGAAGTGGGAAAACTACAGAAAGAATTTGAAATGAGATACCGAATGATTATTGCCACGTTGTTGTTTGCGAGCTTTGCCAAGGCAGCCTCCCCCACCCCGCCGAATCTGGTGATTATCCTGGCGGATGACATGGGTTACAGCGATCCGGGTTGCTATGGCGGGGAGATTTCCACGCCGTCGATCGACAAGCTGGCGGACCAGGGCGTGCGGCTGACGCGGTTCCGCAACTGCGGGATGTGCGTGATTTCCCGGACCTCGATGCTGACCGGCGAATGGTGGCCGCGGGGGCAGCGGGAGTTCGAGAAAACTCCGCTAGTTTCGGAGAAGCTGCATGAGCGGGGCTATGCCACAGCGCTGATCGGGAAATGGCACTTGCAGGGCGATCCCATGGACCGCGGGTTCGACCATTTCTTCGGATTTCTCGGCGGATTCTCGGATCATTTCGCGGGCAGTCCGGATTATCGTCTCGACCGGAAACCGTTCACCGATTTCGGGAAGGATTATTATAGCTCGGACGCGTTCACAGACCGGGCGATTGATTTCGTGAAAGGCGTGCCAGAGGACAAGCCCTTTTTCCTCTATCTCAGCTATCAAGCGCCGCATAACCCGCTGGAAGCGCCGGCGGCGGACATTAAGAAATATCGCGGGAAGTATGGGAATGGCTGGCAGGCGGTGCGCGAGGCGCGCTTCGAGCGGCAGAAGAAGATGGGGATTTTCCCGCCGGATGCGAAGCTGCCGCCTTACCCGGATAATCTGCCGGACTGGAACTCGCTGACGCCGGAACAAAAGAATTTGGAAGACCTGCGAATGTCGGTATTCGCGGCGATGGTAACGCGGATGGACACTGGTATTGGCAGGGTGATGGAAGCGCTGGAGAGGAGCGGGCGGGCGGACAATACGATGGTACTGTTTATGAGCGACAATGGTGCGGACCCGTTTTCCTCGCTCGATCCGATGCTGTTGAAGCGCGGAAAGCTGCCGGGCGATCCGCGGTCGAACTATCAACTCGGGATTGGCGCTGCTTATGCCAGCGTGTCGCCGTGGAGATTGTATAAAATCAGCCAGCATGGCGGCGGGATTACCACGGGCGGCATCGTTTGGTGGCCGGGGAAGATCGGCAAGGCAGGCAGGCTGGAGGCAGCGCCATTGCACATGATCGATGTGCTGCCGACGCTGATGGATGCGGCGGGAACTGCGGTGGAGGATTTGCCAGGCAAATCGTTCCTGCCGCTGCTGCGCGGGAAGGCGTGGGAGCGGAAGGGCCCGCTTTATTTTCAATATATGGATAACCGGGCGGTCCGCGACGGGCCGTGGACGCTGGCGGAAGTGGACGGGAACGGGTGGGAGCTTTTCCACAGCGACCGCGATCCGCTGGAAATTCGGGATTTGGCGAAAGAACAACCGGACGAGGTGAAGCGGCTCGGCGGGGAGTGGCTCGACTGGTGGAAGCAGGAGAATGCGAGCAAGGGGTATCAGCCGAAATCGACGAGAACCGGACCGGATTACAAGCCGCAGGGTGACCGTGGATCCGGGGTGGAATATGTGCCGAGCGCGATGCCGGAGGAACTGAAGGGGAGGACGCCTGGTAGATAGCGTAAAATCCGCACCGCGCGGCTTCGCTTGATTTTTCCGGCGAGCGCGCTTCATGGTCCGGCATGTCCCCCCGGAAAGCAGCGATGGATCTTGCGCGCGAACTGCGCGCGGCAGGCCATGAGGCCTTGTTTGCCGGGGGCTGCGTGCGGGACCGGGTGCTCGGCCGGCAGCCGAAAGATTACGATATCGCGACCTCGGCGACGCCGGCGCAGGTGATGAATCTATTTCCGGGCTCCGGCGAGGTCGGTGCGCATTTCGGAGTGGTGATCGCGCGGCGCGGCGGACTGCATGTGGAAATCGCCACATTCCGGACAGACGGGAGCTACCGCGACGGCCGGCGGCCGGACAGCGTGACGTTCTCGACGCCCGAGGAGGACGCGAAACGGCGGGATTTCACCATCAACGGGTTGTTCGAAAATCCCGAGACCGGAGAGATTATCGACCACGTCGGCGGGCTCGACGACCTGCGGGCCGGGGTGCTGCGGGCGATTGGAAATCCGCTGGAGCGCTTTGGCGAGGACGCGCTGCGGCTGCTGCGGGCGGTGCGGTTTGCGACGGTTTTGGATTTCCAAATCGAGCCGGCGACGCTGGCGGCGATCCGGGAGTGCGCGCCGGCGCTGGCCAGGATTTCCGCGGAGCGGGTGCGCGACGAATTTTCCAAAATCCTGATGGCTCCGCACCGCCGGCGCGGCGTGGAGCTGCTGGTGGAAACCGGGCTCATGGAGCACATTTTACCGGAATTTCTCGAGACGATCGGCTGCGATCAGCCGCCCGAGTGGCATCCGGAGGGCGACGTTTACACGCACACCTGCATCATGTTGGAAATGCTGGGCGAGCACGCCGCGCTGGAGGTCTGCCTGGCGGTGCTGCTGCACGATATTGCCAAACCGCCGACGCGGACGGTGGACGCGGACACCGGCCGGATCCGGTTCAGCGGGCACGACACGCTGGGTGCGGAAATCGCCGACGAAACGCTGCGCCGTCTGCGCTACCCGAACGACACGGTGGCCACGGTCGTGGAAATGGTCGGCCGGCACATGCAGTTCATGCACGTCCAGCAGATGCGCACGGCGAAGCTGAAGCGCTTCATGTCCGGCACGGCGTTTCCCGAGGAAATGGAACTGCACCGCGTCGATTGCGCGTCCTCGAACGGATTCACGGACAACTACGATTTCCTGCTGACGAAAGCGGAGGAATTCGCCCACGAACCGCTGATGCCTGCGCCGTTCGTCAGCGGCCGCGACCTCATTGCGATGGGCCGGGAGCCGGGGCCGGATTTCCGCGACATGCTGGACGCCGTGCAAACCGAGCAGCTTGAGGGACGAATCCTTGATCGTCCCGCCGCGCTGGCCTACCTGAAGTCCCTCGCCGCCGGAAATCCGGCCTGATCCGCAGGCCGACGCCGGCGAGGGATTTCCCGAATTCCCATGAACCACATTGTTCCCGTCGAGCACACCGATTCCGTAAATGCCCGCATCCTCGCGATTTCCGAGGACCTGATTTCCGGGTTCCACCGCCATCCGTTCCACGTCATCGCGGAGAAATCCGGCGAGCCGCTGCCGACCGTGCTGGAGCGGATCCGCGCGATGCTCGACGCCGGTGTCATCCGCCGGGTGCGCCAGACACTGCTCTCCACGAAGCTGGCGCACGGCGCGCTCGTCGCGTGGAAAGTGCCGGAGGAGAAACTCAACGCGGCCTTCGATTTCATGTCGAATGACGACCCGTTCTCCGGCCACATCGTGATTCGCTCGACGGATACCGAGGTCTCCGGCTCCGGCTACCGGCTGTGGACGACGCTCAAAGTGCCGGTCGGCGAATCGCTGGATTTCCACGCCACCACGCTGCTCCGCCTTACCGGCGCGACGGAATACCTGCTCATGCCGGCGCACGGCGTCTTCGCGCTGGGCGTCGGCCACGTGCGGCGGAAATCGCTCGATCCCGGCGATCGCGCCGACGAAGCAGCCGTGATGATGACCACCACCGCCGTCGATCTGACCGAGGAAGAATGGCGCGTCTTGCTGGCACTCAAGGAGGAGCTGGGGCCGGAGGAAATCACGGCAAATCCCTGGGCCGGCCGCGCCGAAATCGCCGATGTGACGATGGAGCGATTCTGCGAGGTCGCGGAGACGCTGAACGCCAAAAAAGTCATCGGCCGGTTCTCGACGTTCCTTGAGCACGTCAAGCCGTCGGCCACCGGCGAGCGGGTCACGCGCTTCAACGGGCTCTTCCACTGGGCGGTGCCGGAGGGCCGGGAAATCGAGGCCGGCGGCGAGGTCGGCCGCCACTACTGCATGACGCACGCCTACTGGCGCGACGGGGGGCCGCAGTTCGGCAACGTCAACATCATGGGCGTCATGCATGGCACCGAGAAGGCGCGCGTGCTCGAGCACAAGGCCGCGCTCGACGCACATCTGGCGGAGGCCGGCATCCCCGTTAGCTACACGAATGTCTTCTGGGGCGGCCGTTCGGAAATCAAGCCGTCCGAGATTTCGCCCGCCATTTACAAGGAGTGGCACGAGCGGCATGCGGAGAAATCCGGCGGGCTTTGAGGCGGATTTCCCGCAACGGCGCTGCCGGTAGCATGGCCCCTTGCGAAGGCGGCGCGCCGTCCTAGGGTCCGCCAGTCATGGAGAAACGGCAGGTTTTCATACGCGCAGCGATCGTTCTGGCGCTGGTCTGGTTGGTCGTCTGGGGCGTGCGCACTTGGGCCGGAGCGCGGCGCATCACGGCGGAGCGAGTGAATGAGGAAATCGCCGGGGCGCGCTTCGCCGATTGGTCGGAGCGCGACGCCGCGGCGGATTCCGCGGAGTCAGCGCGCCGTGACGGGGAAATCCGGAAGATCGCCGGCATGGTCAACCGGCTCGATTTCCAAGAACGCGAAAAGAACCGCGACAACCGCGGCGGCGAGGACTTCTACCGCAAGCTCGCCCCGTCCGAGAAGGCGCTCTTCATCGATCTCACGATCATGGAATCCATGAATCGCTTCATGGAAGCGCTCGATATGATGAAGCCCGAGGAGCGGCAGAAATTCGTCAAGGAGGGCCTCAAAGACATTCAGGAAGGCCGCACCGCGGAGGAAATGGCCCGGGCGGACAAGCTCGGCGACGACCTATTAGACAAGATCGGCCAAGAAGGCATGCGCGCCTATTTCGAGAAATCCAGCACCGACACCAAGCTTGATCTCGCCCCGCTGATGGAGGCGATGAACGAGACAATGCAAGGCCTGCGCGGCAACGAGTTCGGACCCGCCCGCCAATGAAACAGCGCGGATTTACGCTCATCGAAGTGCTGGTCGTGCTGGGGATCATCGCAGTTTTGGCCGGCATCACCTATCCACTGACGCGTTCCTTCATCGGGAAATCGCGCGAGGCGGCCTGCCTCGGGCAGCTCCGTTCGCTCGGCATCGGCCTGCAAGGCTACCTCCAGGACCACGGCGACCGCATGCCGGATTTGGAAGCCGGCCGTGCCGCGAAATCCGATGATGTTGCAGTTCTCGACACCGTCCTGCTCCCCTACCTCAACGATCCCGAAGCATTCCACTGCCCCGCCGACAGTCGGATTTTCGCAAAATCCGGCTCCAGCTACATCTGGAATTCCACCCAGAGCGGTCTGCCCGTCAGCAAGCTCTCGTTCTTTGGAATTCAGGATCGCACCGACAAAATCCCGCTGATCACCGACAAGGAAGCTTGGCACCCGCAGGGCGCGAATTTCCTCTACGCCGACCAAAGCAGCTCCAGCAAAGCCCGCTTCGGCACCGGCAACCAACCGTAAATCCTCCATGCTCCAAGCCTCCGGCCTCACCAAATCCTTCGGCGGCAAGCCTGCCCTGACCGACGTCTCGTTCGAAGTCGCCCGCGGCCAGATCTACGGCCTGCTCGGCCACAATGGCGCCGGCAAAAGCACCACCCTCGGCATCATCCTCGGCATGGTCATGCCCGATGGCGGCGACGTCTCGATCGACGGAATTTCCGTCCGCAAGGACCGCTCCAATGCGCTCCGCAAAGTCGGCGCGATTTTTGAAGCGCCCGCCTTTTACGACTACCTCAGCGGCTGGGATAACCTGAAAATCCTGATGAGCTACTCCAATGGATTCGACGCCGCCGCCGCCCGCGAGGTCGTCGAGCGCGTCGGCCTGACCCGGCGGATCGGCTCGAAAGTCCGCACCTACAGCCACGGCATGCGCCAGCGGCTCGCCCTCGCCCAATCGCTGCTTCCCGAACCCGAGGTCCTCCTGCTCGACGAGCCAACCGACGGCCTCGATCCCGAAGGCATCAAATGGTTCCGCGATTTTATCCTCCAGCTCCGCGACGAGCGCGGCATGACCGTCCTGTTCAATTCCCACCTCCTCGCCGAGGTCGAACTCATGTGCGACCGCGTCGCCATCCTCCGCGAAGGTCGGCGCGTCTTCGAAGGCGCGCTCGGCAGCCTCCAGGAGGGCCCCCCGGTTTTCGAGGCCGATCTCGAACCATGGGGCACCGCCTGCGGCCTCGTGAGCGCCGCCGGTGGCGAAATCCTTTCCCCGCGCCGCATCGCCCTCCCCCGCTCCGCCGACCCCGCCGGCTTCGTCGAGACCCTCGTCCGCGCCGGCGTCCGCGTCAGCTCGTTCGCCCCGGTAAAGCGCTCGCTCGAGGATTTCTACATGGAAATCCTCAACGGCGCCGGCAGCCCGAACTAACAGCAAGGAGCGTAGGCATCTCGCCCAAGGAGCGTGGGCGTCTCGCCCACATCCAAGGAGTGTGGGCGTCTCGCCCACAGCCCATGAAATGCTCCTGAAAAGCGCGCAAGCCCCCCCATGAAATCCCCATGCCCCAGCGAATCCACCCACCATCCCCCCTCACCCCACCTTCTTCTCCAAAGCAGCCGCATAAAACCCATCCCACCCCATCGCCGCCGGCGACACCGGCCGCTCTTCCAACAGCGTGAATTCCCCCCCCGCCAGCAGGTGATCCACCGCCGCCCGATTTTCCGACGGCAGGATCGAGCAGGTCGCATAAACCAGTCGCCCGCCCGGCCGCAGCATGGCGGAATATCTGGTTAGCAAATCCTTCTGGATCGTTTGAAATCGCTCCAGACCGGCCGACTTCAGCCGCCATTTTAAATCCGGCTGACGCTTCAACGTCCCCAGCCCCGAACACGGCGCATCGATCAGCAACCGATCCGCGATCCCGGCAAAATCCGCCGGCGTGCTGTCCTTGATTTCCTTGGCACTGATGCATTTGCGGGCATTGGCGCGCTTCGACCGGCGGTCGAGTTCGGCAAGTTTCCGCGCATCCACATCCATCGCGAAAACCCGCCCCTCGCCCCCCATCAGCGCCGCCAGATGCAGCGATTTCCCACCAGCCCCCGAGCACGCGTCGATCACCCGCTCCCCCGGCTGCGGATCGACCAGCGGCGCGATCGTCTGGGAACCCGCGTCCTGGATTTCCACCCGTCCGTCCAGCCGCATCGCCTTCGGCAAAACCTTGCCCGGCTCCAGCGCGAGCGCGTCCGGCAGTCCGGGCACTTCGCTGGCGGAAATCCCTGCCGCCGTCAGCCATTCCAGCGCTTCTGGTAGCGTCGTCCGCAGCGTATTGACGCGCAGAAAGACCGGCGCGCGGCGGTTCAGCGCCGCCAGTTCCGCGTCCCACGCCTCGCCCAGCTCCGTCACGCCAAGCTGGTCCAGCCAATCCGGCACCGACTCCCGCACCGCGCGCGGCTGGTCAGCCAGCTCGCCCTCCCGCCCGCGGATTTCCTCCGCCGGCCGGCCGTTGTAAGTCCACCAATCCGGGATTTCAAAACCCATCCGCACCCACTGCGCCGCGCACAGCGCCGTCGTTTCCTCGCTTTCCACCAGAAATCCCAGCGCCCGCCGCCACCGCGCCACCTCGAAAACCGTCTCCGCGATGAACGCCCGGTCGCGCTTCCCCCACTTCGGATTCGCTTCGAACGCCGCAGCCAGCTCGTGGTCCAGCACCTTGTGCTCGCGGAAAACGGATTTGGCGATGGCGGCGGCGGCCTCGGCCAGGATGCGGTGCATTCTCATGGCCGCCGACCCTTCCGCAATCCCGTCCCAGTGGCAATCGAAACGAAGGCCGCGACTGAGCCGCCCTTAGGACTGCGGTGGGAAGCGAAGCCTCCACCTTTGGACTGCGGTGGGAAGCGAAGCGCCACACCGCTTTGGATTGCGAGGCACCGCCAAAAGCCCAAGCCGGAGCAAAATCCAAAGCGGTGTCGCGCCCTGCGGCCTAGCCAACCGCACTCCAAAAAGCCTGCGGCGCGGAGCGCCCTTGGAGTGCGGTGGGAAGCGAAGCGCCACACCGCTTT
>JBBSUD010000081.1:0-26810 GCA_038235225.1 Verrucomicrobiales bacterium | reverse complement strand
CCTTTTTCCAGTCGGATACCTGGACCGGATGGACGTCGAAATCCTTGGCGATCTGCTGGATGGTTTGGATGCCTTTGAGTGCCTCAAGCGCCACGCGGGCCTTGAATTCGGGTTCGTGTCTTCTTCGTTTTGCTTTCATCATGTGTGGTTTAGGTTCGGGTCAAAACCCGCTCCCAGCCACCCCAATCATAGCTTAGCCCCTGGCCCGAATTTCGGGGTCCGCCTCAGCTCATTGCATTTCTTGTCATCCAGAATCCTAGTGCGTAAACCGATGCGCGTTATCGAAAATCAGATCGCTGAAACCACTCACTCTCCGACCAAGGAGTTGCTCAGAGATGTCCACACTGCGATCATTAATATCGCGCCTGAGCGTGCAGCCGAGTTCCACAAGAAGTTCGATTCCTTCACGATCGAGTATTTGGACGATGACGAATTCATCGCCAATGTTCGGAACGAGAGCAAGCACATCAAGCTGAGCACAGGCGCGATGGAGCTTCTATGGGTCTTGGCTTACGTTCATTTTCAATACTACTACAAGATCCTTCAAAAAATCGGTTGCGAGACGGAGACCGAGGTTCGAGGAGAGCAACTTGCGCAGATTCAACCAGCAATAGAGCTATTGGAGTGGGTGATGAACCGACATTTGAAGCTTCTTGAATGGAAGCAAAATGGCGGCACGAAACCTGAAAGGAACCTTTGGCCAGAAAAGCTCCCATCTCCACTATCGTCGAAAAATGACGAAGACGATGAAGCGGTCGCCAGTGAATTCACCCGTGGCGCGGTTGCTGCGCTCATTCACCATGAGCTTGCCCACATTGCACTAGGCCATTCAGGAAAGAGCGAAATTGATCCGGAAAAAGACGCCGACGCCCATTCGTGGGATTGGATACTAGGCTCGAATAACACTGGCGGGGATGCCGCTGAACTCAAAAGAATCCTGATGTTAATACACGCTGCGCTCGTCGGTGTAGCGGTCGATATTAGGCTAAATCGAAATACTCTCATTGGGCATCCTCGAAACATTGATCGTCTCGCAAATCTACTGGGGCGATTCGATCTTGATTCAAACGATCTAGCATACGCGTTCTGCCTAACTATTTTGCAATTTCATACGGGATTTACTGCGCATTCATTCCGAACACCAGGCGTTGAATATGCCAGCTTTCATAAGGCCTTTGAGGCCATTGCCGACCATATCTCGAAATTTGAGACCCAAACAGAGTAGCACCAGCTCCGCATGTTCGACTTCCCGTCCGGCACTATCGTCGACCGACCCATCCCCAAGAGCAAGATCTTGGATCGAGCACGCCCGACCACCCGGCTCAAGGATCTCCTCACCCACCAGATCCAGCAGATCCTCTGGCATGCCAAGCTGGCCCCAGAGACCATCCGCATCCCCGCCACGCTCCTCGTCCCTGAAATCCAGATCTTCCACCTCCAGCTCAAAAGCACGGAACTCGACCCGGATCTGCTCCATCTCCTCGACAAGACCATCCCGCAGCCTATCATCTTCATCATAGAGACCTCCGAGCGGCAGATCGCCCACAGCGCCGCCCACAAGCGCCCCAGCGAGGCAGATTCCTCCCAGTGGGTCGTCGGTGCCCGCTTCACCTCAGACTTCATCCCGATGGAGAAACTCACCCGCCTACCCTTGCCCACCGCGCTGGATCTCAGCCGCCTCTACACCGCCCTGCTTGCGCCCTTGCTGCCTCTGGCCCCCAGACGGGGCGAGGCGCTCCCGTCCTTAATCGAGCGCTGCGGCGAACACCAGTCCCTCCACCGAAGAATCACCCTGCTTACCGCCAAGGTGAACCGGGAAAAGCAATTCAACCGTCGCGTGGGCTTCAACCAGGAGCTCAATACCCTCAAAGCAGAACTCGGTGCCCTCGCTTCTCCGCAACCAGGATAATTTCTCAACCGATCGATTTCGGAGCTTCTCCCGACTAGTCTCCCGTCTTAAATTCCGCCATGGCCACGGCATCGCAGATCAAATCTCTTTTGAGAAGCCACACATCTGGCGACAACGAGCGTTTCTACGCCGTGGCGTTGCAGGTGGCTGCCGCCGAGGCACGCCGGGGCCATCAGACATTGGCCGATGAACTCAGGAAGCTCGTCAATGAGGCACGGCATCGGGCTGATTCAGATTCTGCCATTCAAAAAGTCCACAATCTGTCCACGCCTCAGGGTGAAGCAGGTGATCTCCTGGAGCTGGTCGAGACTCACATCAAGGTCGCAGACCTTGTCATGGAGGACTCCCTTCGCGACAGAATTCAGCGAGTTCTCAACGAACAAAAAAACCTCAGCCGACTGAAAGAGAATAATCTTCGCCCACGCCAGCGTCTGCTGTTTACTGGTCCTCCCGGATGCGGGAAGACCATCACCGCAGCCGCTCTGGCTACCGAGCTTCGTCTCCCGCTATTTGTCGTCCGCCTCGATTCCCTGATCAGTCGATATTTGGGAGAGTCCTTGTCAAAGCTGCGCCTTATCTTCGATGCTGCTGAACGTCACCGAGCCGTGTACCTTTTCGACGAGTTCGACAGCATCGGTTTCACTCGTGACGCTCCCAGCGAGGTAGGCGAAATGCGCCGTGTATTGAACTCGTTCCTCGTGTTCATCGAGCGACTGCAAAGCAACAGTCTGATCATCGCGGCCACGAACTACGGCCAACGCTTGGACAATGCCCTATTCAGGAGGTTTGACGATCTTGTGGAGTTCGGCCTGCCGGAACCGCCGCAGATCCAGGAGACCATCAAGCGACTCCTTCACAACGTCGATAAGGAACGTCTGGCATGGAAACGGATAGACGCAGCAGCCAAGGATCTCAGCTATGCCGAGATCACCCGGGCGTCAGAGGAAGCAATCAAAGAAATGATCATCCATGATCTCCCCAAGGTAACTAACAACGCATTGGTCACCGCTTTGACCGAACGCAGACTCCACCTAAATCACTAAGTGATAGGTAACTCTTTTCCCCCTCATGCCAGACCACCTATCGAACAGGCTCAAACACCTCAGGTTCACTGCAAAAACCAATCCGCTGTCATACACGGGCACGGGAAGAGGAAGCTTCGAGCGATACCAAAGGGATGATCGATCCCAGCATGTTTCCTATCTCAAACGCCAACTCGCCCCGATTGACCTAGAGTTCACGGAAGTTCAAAAAGAGCGGGAGGAACAACACCTGACTTCGGACTTCGGACTCATTCTCAATGTCACCTCCGTGCCGGGATTCCCGCTAAGCTATGGCAGTCTAGAAAAGGCACCGACAAAGAAGACGTTGGGCATCGTGCTGTTGAACATCCGTCATGAACAAACCGAGTTGGGGGAAGTGACGCGGGCCGCGATCTTTGTGCCCCATGGCCAACTCAAGGCACTTGAGAAAAAAATCAACGACTACGCTGACTCGTCCAAAGATAGTAAGAATAAGAAAGGGGAAATCACAGGGCCGAGTAACGCGGATCTCCTGAATAACATCCACTCGATTTCCGTCGCCGCCTTCGATGCGCTCTGGACCGATCCAGAACCACTCCCTGAGTCTGATGAGCTTGTTTGGTTTGAACTGTGGATTCGCCGTGACGGCCGTAGTGATTGGCATGCTCGACTGCTGGAAGAGTGCGCTCGCCTCGAACTTGAAGTCCCCGATCAAACACTGACGCTCCCTGATCACATCGTCGTGATCGCCCATGCGACTCGGGAGCAGATCGAATCGTCGCTAGATCTCCTCAACTGCCTATCTGAAGTTAGAAAAGCGCGGCCTTGTAGCGTGGGCCTCACCGACCTCGGGCCGATGGAGCAGGAAGAGTGGGTTGCCGAGGCTCTCGACCGTATCCAATGGCCCGATGGGAACGCCCCGGCTGTCTGTCTTCTCGACGTGGGAGTCAACCGAAGCCACCCGCTCATTGAGCCGCTTCTTGCGGCCCAAGACATGTCCACTGTCTTTGGCGATGGAGATAAAGCGGACGACCTCATCAGGAAACACGGCACACCGATGGCGGGGTTGGCCGCCTTTGGAGACCTCCGAGAGTTGATGCTTTCTAGCGGCGCATGGGAACAACTCCATCGCTTGGAGTCGGTCAAACTCATCCGAAGCTCCACAGCTCACAAGCCTGAAAATTACGGAGCCATCACCCTCTCCGCGATCAACGAGCCGGAAAGTATCTCACAGCGCAAGCGGGTGTTCTGCATGGCGGTCACGGCTTCAGGACCCAATACCTTCGGCAATCCAAGCTCCTGGTCCACCGCGCTCGACATTGCTGCATCAGGTGCCCAGTCCGAAGAGGATGAACCTCGTGTGATTCTCGTCTCCGCCGGGAACACCGACAGACACGACGACACATTCTCCTATCCTGATACGGTGCGACGCAATCCGATCGAAGATCCGGCACAAGCGTGGAATGTCGTCTCTGTTGGCGCGGTCACTAACCGCACCAGCATCGAGGAAGATGACGACGAAGCCCGCCGCTGTAACTCGGTCGCCCCCAAACACAATCTAAGCCCTTTTACCCGCACCAGTCACGCTTGGTGCGACGGCCGCAAGGATTGGCCCATCGCTCCGGATGTAGTCATGGAAGGTGGAAACATCGGACAGATTCGCGACAGGGCCAACGAGTACCCGCACTTCGATTCGCTGGTGCCTCTTAGCACCGCTTCAATCTTCACACTCAAGCCAATCACCCCGTTTAATGCCACGAGCGCGGCGACCGCCCTCGCATCCAGAGTGGCTGCCCGTATCCGTCAGCGCTATCCAGATGCTCGCCCGGAGACGATCCGGGGCCTGCTGGTTCACTCGGCTCGCTGGCCACAGGAACTTCTAAATCGCGAACGCCTCGATCCCCATCGATCCGGCAGCAGTGGGCGTGTGCAGCAGTTGATGCGCGGTTATGGTCACGGTGTCGTCAACGAGCAACGTGCTCTCGACAGCCTCAGTAACCAAACCACCTTCTTCACGGAAGGTCTCATCCAGCCTTACAAGGGCAGTGCAGGGAGCGCCTCATTAAACGAATGCCATCTCATCACCCTCCCATGGCCTAAAGCCCTTTTCGCCGGAAACCCGGACACGACTTTCTCCCTCCGTGTCACACTCTCCTACTTCATCCACCCCAACCCGGGAACCCGCTCATGGGACAACGGGAAGAAATACAAATACGCAAGTCATCTGCTGGGATTCACGCCTAAGCACGCCGGGCACTCCATGGCGGAGTTCCGCTCACGCCTTAATGCGGACGAAGACAATCTTGCCGATTCCCTGACAGATCCCGGCTGGGCACTCGGAGACAAGCTGCGCCGCAAAGGAGGATCGCTCATTCAGGATGTCTGGAAGGGCTCCGCGACCGACCTCTCAGACATGGAAGCGATCGCTGTCTTCCCGAGGGCGAAAGGCTGGTGGGCCACACGGAAATACGATGAAGATCGTCAGGAGCACAACTGCCACCTGAAGTCCGTTCCCTACTCCCTGATCATCAGTATCGAAACTGAGGCGAATCTTCCCGTCTATACATCCGTCAGCGCCGCAATCGTGGAACTGGAGGCCAGCGCGGATGAGGATATTGACGTCACGATCTAACCACTTCAAAATCACCCATACCCATGGATAAGCTCAAACTCCACTCACCTGACCTCACCGCTGGGAACATTGCCAAGATCGCCGCGCTGTTCCCTAACTGTGTCACGGAAGCCAAGGGCGAGGGCGACTCGCTCAAGCCCGCTATCGACTTCGACCTGCTCCGTCAGGAACTCTCCGCCGACCTCGTCGAAGGCCCGCAGGAACGCTACCGCCTTGACTGGCCTGGGAAACGCGAGGCACTGGCCACCGCGAACGCGCCGATTGCGAAGACGCTACGGCCGTGCCGCGAGGAGAGCGTGGACTTCGACACGACGAAGAACCTCTACATCGAGGGCGACAACCTCGAAGTGCTGAAGCTGCTGCAAGAAACCTACCTAGAAAAAGTGACGATAATCTATATCGATCCACCATATAATACAGGAAGCGACCTGATTTACGAAGATGATTTTGCCGAATCGTCGGAGAATTATTTCGAACGATCAAACCAAACAGACGAGGCCGGCAATCGACTCGTGGCGAACACCGACGCAAATGGCCGATTTCATTCGGAGTGGGTATCCATGATTTATATGCGATTGAAAATCGCACGAAACCTTCTTAATGAAAAAGGAGTATGTTTTATTTCAATTGGGAATCACGAAATCGAAAATCTCAAGCACCTAGCAAATGAAATTTTTGGTGCCAAAAACTTCATCGCTCTAATTCCGCGAGTAATGAAAAGCGGAGGCGCAAAAGGGCAATTCTTTTCGCCAAGTGTTGATTTTATTTTGGTTTATGCAAAGGACAAAACTATTACCTCTCCTTTCAGAACAAAAATTACTCAAGACCAGATCGATGGCTATTACAGATTCGTTCAACGTGACGGAACGCGTAAGGGTGAACATTATGGTGAAGAACGAGTATTCGTCTCTGGACTAGACCCGTTAAGGGGTTGTAAGAATCAGAGATACTGGGTAGAGTGTCCCGATGGGTCTTTTATAATTCCTCCCGGTGAGAATTTCCCATCTCGGGTCAAAGACGGAGAGAAAATCGCACCAACTGCTGAAGATCGGGTCTGGAAGTGGACACACGCCCGACTCAATGAAGAGAGATCAAACGGAGATTTAGTATTCAAAGAGACTGATCGATCGCCTCTCGTTACTGCAGAGGGAAAAAGATCGAGATATAATCTCTATAACAAATTATGGCTTAATGAACAAATGGAGAAAGGCAAGGTTCCTGCAGACTACTTTGATAAGTTTGAGAATCGACAGAGCTCAGCGGAACTCAAGGAGCTCAATATTCCATTTGAATTCGCGAAACCAGTTAGCCTCATTTCCTTTTTGACCGAAATATCTCGATCCGACAGTGACGACGTTGTTTTGGATTTCTTCTCTGGCTCAGCAACTACCGCACATGCGGTCATGAAACTAAACGCGGAGGATGGCAACAAACGCCGCCATATCATGGTGCAACTCCCGGAAACCTGTGAAGCAGACAGTGAAGCATATAAAGCTGGATTCTCCACCATCACTGAGCTCGGTAAGGAGCGCATTCGCCGAGCCGGAGCCAAGATCCGCACCGAACTCGAATCTCAACTCGATGGCGAACTTCCCGGCTCCGACAAGCATGAGGAGATCACCACCAAACTCGCCAACTTGGACACCGGTTTCCGCGTCCTGAAGGTGGACACCTCGAATATGGCGAACGTTTACTACCGCCCGGACGAGATCACCCAAGACGGTCTCGACATGCAAGTGGAGAACATCAAGCCCGACCGCAGCCCCGAAGACCTGCTCTTCCAAGTCCTCCTTGATTGGGGCGTGGATCTGGCCCTGCCCATCGAGTAGGAGACCATCGCCGGCAAGACCGTCTTCTTCGTCGATAGCAACGCGCTCGCCGCCTGTTTCGACACGGGGCTCAACGAGGATTTCGTCAAGGAACTCGCCAAACGCGAACCGCTCCGCGCCGTCTTCCGCGACGCCTCCTTCGCCAGCGACGCCACCAAGATCAACATCGAGCAGATCTTCAAAGCCCTCAGTCCCCACACCGAGCTGAAAGCCATCTGATGAAACTCCAATTCACCCACAAGGCCTACCAGGCCGAAGCTGTCGATGCCGTAGCGGACTGCTTTGCCGGTCAGCCGAAGGCAGAAGGTATCAGCTACCGTCTCGATCCGGGGAAGCAAACGATCTCAGAAATGGACTTTGGCACCGAGGCGTTTCGCAACGCACCACTCGCCCTGACTCCCGAGTCCATCCTCGCCAACGTCCAGCGCGTCCAACGCAGTCAGAACCTTCCACAGTCCACCAAACTCGTCGTCACCAAGAGCGCCGAGGTGAATCTCGACATCGAGATGGAGACAGGCACCGGAAAGACCTATTGCTACATCAAAACGATGTTCGAGCTGAACCGCCGCTATGGCTGGAGCAAGTTCATCATCGTCGTCCCCAGCATCGCCATCCGGGAAGGCGTCCAGAAGTCGCTAGAGATCACCGCCGAGCACTTCCTTCGCGACTACGCCAAACAGCCGCGCTTTTTCACCTACAACTCCAAACAGCTCCACAATCTGGAAAGCTTCTCTTCCGGCTCCGGGATCAACGTGATGATCATCAACGTCCAGGCCTTTGCCGCCCGTGGACAGGACAACCGGCGGATCTACGATGCACTCGATGATTTTCAGTCCCGCAAGCCCATTGATGTGCTCCGAGCCAATCGGCCGATTCTGATTCTCGACGAGCCGCAGAAAATGGAGGGCGCCGCGACACTCAGTTCCTTGGCTGAGTTCAGCCCTCTCTTCGTGCTCCGCTACTCAGCCACCCACAAGACGGAGCACAACCGGATCCACCGCCTCGACGCCCTCGACGCCTACAACCTGAAGCTGGTGAAAAAGATCGCCGTTCACGGCATCTCCCAGCGTGGTCTCAGCGGCACCAATCACTACCTCTACCTCGAATCCATTCTCATTTCCAAGCAGGCCCCCGTCGCCCGCATGGAGATCGAGGTCATGACCCAGTCAGGCATCAAGCGGGTGCTGCGCAAAATCTCAAAGGGTGACAATTTCCACGTCCTCTCCAACAGCCTCGAACAATACCGCGGCTACGTCGTCGCTGACATTGATGCCATTCATGACACCGTCAGTTTCACCAACGGTGAAGAGATCGGTGTGGGGGAAGTCGTCGGGGATATCAACGAAACCGCTCTACGCCGTCTACAGATCCGGGAGACGATCCATTCCCACCTCAAGAAAGAGCAGGAACTCCACGCTCAGGGCATCAAGGTGTTGAGCCTCTTCTTCATCGACGAGGTCGCCAAATACCGCCTCTACGATGATGAGGGCGAGCAGCAACCCGGCGAATACGCCCAGGTCTTCGAGGAGGAATACACCAACCTTCTCAATGAATTCCTCGAACTGGAAGACACACCCTACCAGCGTTACCTCAAGAAGATCAAAGCCAGCCGAACCCACAACGGCTATTTCTCCATCGACAAGAAGGGCCGACTCGCGGACCCCAGCGTCAAAGCCAAAGGTGAAGGGGCAGGCACTACCGACGACGTGAGCGCCTACGACCTCATCCTCAAGGACAAGGAGCGCCTGCTTTCCTTCGAGGAAGACACACGCTTCATCTTCTCCCACTCCGCCCTTCGCGAAGGCTGGGACAATCCAAACGTCTTCGTCATTCGCACCCTCAAGCACAGCGACAACACCATCTCCCGCCGCCAGGAAGTAGGCCGGGGCATGCGGCTATGCGTCAACCAGTTCGGCGAGCGTCTCGACAACCCAGCCACCGCCCACGACATCAACATCCTGACCGTCGTCGCAAACGAATCCTATGAGGACTTCGTCAAGGGTCTCCAGTCGGACATCAGCAAGGACCTATCCTCCCGGCCCCGCAAGGCTGACGAGAAATACTTCACCGGCAAGATCCTCAAGGACCTCGAAGGTAACGAAACGACAGTCACCGCCACCATGGCCAAGCAGATCGATTTCTACCTCATCCAGAACGGCTACAGGAACATCGACGGCACCATCACCGAGACCTACCACAAGGCAAAAGCCGAGGGCGTAATCGCCCCTCTACCGGAGGACATCAAGGACCACGCCAAGCCCATCTTTGAACTCATTGATGCCGTCTATTCGGACGCCGCGCTACCCGCTATCGACAACGGTCGCAAGACCAAGACCAACCCACTCAACGAGAACTTCAGCAAGAAAGAGTTCAAGACCCTCTGGGAGAAGATCAACCGCAAGGCCGCCTACACGGTGGACTTCGACAGCGCCGAACTCGTCAAGAAGGCAGTGGCCGCCCTCAACTCCGAACTCCGCATCAACAAGCTTCAGTTCCAGATCAAGCGCGGCCAACAGAAAGACGTTATCGATCACGACGACCTCACCGGAGGCAATAGCTTTGGAGTCACGAAACAAGAAACCCAATTCAATACCGGCTCCATCCGATCCTCCGTCACCTACGACCTCATCGGCGAGATCGCCGAGGGCTCCCTACTCACCCGCCGGACCGTCGGAGCCATCCTAAAGGGCCTCGACCTTCCCGTCTTCAACCAGTTCCGGGACAACCCTGAAGACTTCATCGCCAAGGCCTCCCGCCTCATCAAGGAGCAGAAGGCCACCATGATCATCGAGCACCTCGCCTACGACCCCATCGAAGAGCGCTACGACTCCACCATCTTCGCCACAGAGAAGAGCCAGGACGACTTCAGCAAGGCCTTCAAAGCGAAGAACCACATCTACGACTACGTCTTCACCGACTCCAAGATCGAGCGAGCCTTCGTCGAAGAACTAGACACCAGCGCGGAAGTCACCGTTTACGCCAAGCTCCCCAGAGGTTTCTCCATCCCCACCCCGGTCGGCGACTACAACCCAGACTGGGCCATCGCCTTCGAGTCAGGCAAGGTGAAGCACATCTACTTCATCGCCGAGACCAAGGGTAGCATGTCCTCGCTCGATCTCCGCAAGATCGAAGAAGTCCGCATCGAGTGCGCCAAGAAGTTCTTCGCCAAGATCTCATCCGACCAAGTCAAATACGACATGGTCGATAGCTACGAGAAGCTGATGACCTTGGTGAAATAGCGCCGATCGGATCCTACAGAACACGCGATTGCGGTTGTTCGGCAGAGTAACGAGCGATTTCGAAGGATAATCTGCGCAAGGTATGGTCGGCAGGATTTCCGTGCCGAAAAGCCATGAGGCAAATGACGCCGCGAATAACTTCAACGACTGCAGGAGAATGATTTGGTCCGCTAATCACGATTTCTCGTCGTTCCCCAAATTTGCGATGACGTGGCTGATCCAGAAAAACGTCAGCGCAGATGCGCCATGACCTTCGCCACAGCGTCTTCGGCGGTTAGGCCGTGGCGTTGGCGGAGGGAGTCGGGTTTGCCGTGCTCGATGAAGGCGTCCGGCCAGCCGATGCGTTCGACGGGGGTGTGGATGCCGGCGGTGGAGAGGTTTTCCATGACGGCGCAGCCGAAGCCGTTGAAGAGGACGTGGTCCTCGAAGGTGCAGATGACCTTGCACTTGCGGGCGTAAGTCTGGAGCGCGGCGCCATCGAGCGGCTTGATGAATCGGGGATTGATGAGGGCGACGGAGAGGCCTTTCGCCTCAAGGAGCGCTTTGGTGCGCTCGGCCATTTCGAACATGGTGCCGAGGCCGATCAGGGCGACATCGGTGCCGTCGGCGACGATTTCGGCTATGCCGATTTCCAGCTTCACGGGCGCCGGCTTGACGGGAGTGCCGCGGATGGTGCCGCGGGGGTAGCGGATCGCGGACGGGCCGTCATCGTAAAGCGCCATGGTGTGGAGCATGTCCACGAATTCGTCCTCATCCTTGGGCGCCATGTGGACGATGCCGGGGATGTGGCGGAGGTAGCCGATATCGAAAAGGCCGTGGTGGGTCGGGCCGTCATCGCCAGAAAGTCCGCCGCGGTCCATGCAGAGTCGAACGGGCAATCCCTGGAGCGCCATGTCATGAATGATCATGTCGTAGGCGCGCTGCATGAAGGTCGAGTAGATCGCGAGAAACGGCCGGAAGCCCTCCGTCGCGAGGCCGCAGGCGAACAGCGCGGCGTGTTCCTCGGCGATGCCGACGTCGAAATAGCGGTCGGGCAGTTCGTTTTTGAAAATCTCCAGCTTGGTGCCACCGGGCATGGCGGCGGTGATGGCGACGATTTTCGGGTCCTTTTTCGCGAAATCCGTGATCGAGCGGCCGAACAAATCCGAGCAGGTCGGCGTGGCGGTGGCGTCGGTCGAGCCGTCCTCGATCTTGTAGGTGCCAAGGCCGTGGAATTTGCCGGGATTGTCGAGCGCGGGCTGATAGCCGCGGCCTTTTTCCGTGATGATGTGGAGGACGACGGGTTCGTGCAGCGTCTTGAGGTGCTCGAACGTGCGGACCAGCAGGCCGACGTCGTGGCCATCGATCGGGCCAAAGTAGCGCAGGCCGAATTTCTCGAAGAGGACGTTTTGGAAGAGCAGGTTCTTCGCGCCTTCCTCGACGCGGTGGGCGAGGGTGCGTGCGGCCTTGCCGGCGATTTTCTCGACGAAATCCGCGGCTTGGCGGCGGACGGCGGCGTAGGTGGAATGGGTCTGGAGCGCGTTGAAGTAGCGGGCGATCGCGCCGACGTTTTTGTCGATCGACCATTCGTTGTCGTTGAGGACGACGATGAATTTCTTGGTGGTTTCCGCGATGTTGTTGAGCGCCTCTAGGGTCGGCCCGCAGGTGAAAGCGGCGTCACCGGCGATGGCGACAACGTGATTGTCCCCGCCGGCGAGATCGCGGGCGGCGGCCATGCCGAGGGCGGCGGAAAGCGCGGTGCCAGCGTGGCCCGCGCCGTAGGAATCGTGCCCGGACTCGGTGCGGAGCAGGAAGCCATTGAGGCCGTCCTGGGTGCGGATGGTGTGAATCTTGTCCGCCCGGCCGGTGAGCATTTTGTGGACGTAGCCTTGGTGGGAAACGTCGAAAACGAACTTGTCCTCCGGTGTGGAAAACACCCTGTGGAGCGCGACGCTCAGCTCGACGACGCCGAGATTCGGGCCGAGGTGGCCGCCGGTCTTCGACAGGCAATCGATGAGCGTGTGGCGGATTTCCTCGGCGAGCGCCGGCAGGTCGTCATCGACGAGCTTTTTGACATCCGCGGGCGAATGGATCGTGGCGAGCAGCGGGCCGAGGGTGGGTGAATCAGAAGAGGCGGATGTCATTTTCGTCGTCGTCGGGATCGGCCGGAGGTGCCGGCGGCGTGGGAATCCGGTCAGCCTCGCCCGAACCTCCGGGGGCATCCAGCGCAATTTCGGCTCGATCGCGCAGGGTGATCAGCTCGATGCGGCCGCGCGCGTCGGTCAGCGCGGCTTCGCAGGATTTCAGGCATGCCGAGCCTTTTTCGTAGTGGGAAACGAGTTCTCCGAGCGGCAGGTGCTCGTGCTCCATCGCTTCGACGATGGCCTCAAGCTGGGCGAGCGATTCCTCGAAAGACGCTGCGGGCGGAGCCTCGCCGGCGCCGGTGGTGGACTTGGAGCGGGGCATGATTGCTAGCGCGAGGTGCGGGGGCGAATCTGGCTGTCGGAGTAGTAGATCATCTGGAAACCAGTGAGATAGTTCCGAGTATTGTAGCGCTTCGCGATGCGCTCGATGTGCTCGTCCTTGTCGAAAATCGAAACGCCTTCACGTAAGGCTGCGTCGGTGCGTCCGGTGTAGGTCGCTTGGCTGGCGCTGCCGTCCAGAACCAGCGCCGCGAAATCGCCGTTGTTGGCGATGACATCGGAAACGGAGCCGGCGCCGTGGGAGGACGGGGTGATGAGAATGCCGCCCACGGGCGTCTGCTGGTCGGCGGCGAGGGTCTCCAATTTTTCAAATCCCTCCACCGAGGTAGGCAGCCAGATGCTGATGCGATCGGCATACCACGCGACGGCCCACGGCTGGTCCGAGACGACGATTTCCTTAGTGCCGACGGCACTGCGGAGTCCGGCGGTAGAATTGTTCAGGTGCTCGGGCCAGTAGGGTGGCCAGTGCGGAAACGAACCGCCCACGCTCCGCTGGGTCAGTCCGGCCATTAGCGGCTTGGGCAGCGCGAGCACGAGCGGCAGCGCGGAGATCGCGACAATGATGAAGTAATGGACATTCCGCAGCGCCGGCGTGGTGGCGACGGCATCCAGACGCGTCCACAGAATCGAGACGAATGCCAAGCCATAGGCCGTCATGATCGGCGCGAAAAGCAGATGGAGCTGGTTCGGGTCAAGGTTGTTCTTAGTAACGCCGAAGATGGACATGCCGAGCGCGGCGAAGATCCACATGAGCAGAATCGCCCAGCGGAAATTGGCGATCGACGGGCGCTTGAAGGGATGCAGCAGCGCGAGGAAAAACAGCGGTGCCACGACGATTCCACCTAGAAACGGGATGATGTCCGTGGCCTGGAGCAGCGTCGTGCGGATAATTTTCACGAGCAATCCGTCGAGCACGAGCGGCGCGGCCTGCAGGTCGGTGATGCGCATGACGGCGTTTTCCGAGCCAGTTCCCAAGCCGCCGTAGAGCGTCAGGAATGCAGTGCCAAACGGCGAGCCGGAGACCGCATTGTTCCGCATCATCGGCAAAATCGCGGCCACGAGTATGAGCGCGAGCACCGATACCCCGACGATCCCCCGCGGCCGGAAGGCGATGGCCGCAAAGATGATGTAGCCGAGGGCGATCCAGACGGTCATCCAATGCGTCAGCGCGAGCAGCGTGAAAAACACACCGGCAACGATGGCCGGCGTCATCGCGATGCGGCCCTCGGCGGCGGATTCCACCGCCCGATACACAAAATACAGAGCGCAGGAAAACAGCAGCAGCATCAGCATCTGCGGCAGCCCGCTTAGCGAATACTCCCAGAACGTGCCGCAGAAAAGCATCAGCACCGCGGTGACGCCGGCAATTTTCGCGTCGAAAATCCGCGAGACGAGCAAGTAATTCACGCCGATCGCCATCAAGAAGAACAGCGTGCTCACGGTGACAATCACGCGGTCGAGCGAATAGACGATTTCCCCGGTTTTCATCTGCCAGATGTCCGCGTCATCGGCGCGGATGAGTTTGAAGACGGCGGCGTTGAGCAGGGGATTGAGAGGGGAATGGTAGGTGTCCGGGAAGCCCACGAACGGGACCGAGCCGCCTTGCGCCTTTTGCGCCTGATAGTAGGCGATCGGGCGGATTAGCTTGGTGGTCAGCCCGTTGCCGCGGGAAATCTCCCGGGAGATCTGTGCTTGGTCCATCGCCTGGGGTGAGTTCAGTCCTTGAAAGAGGACGAAAAGATTGGCGATGGTAAGCAGAATCAGGATCAGGAAGAACAGGCTGCGGCGGATGATGACGCCCGTATCGAGCTGCGAGGAATTGATACTCATGTAAAAATGGATTGATGCGCGGGGGGATGTTCAGAGGCCGAGGTCCTTCAATTTCCGCTGGAGGGTCCGGCGGCTGACGCCAAGCAAATCCGCCGCGTGCGTCCGGTTGCCACCGGAGACGTCGAGCGCGGCGCGGATCGTCTTGATTTCGAGCGCATGCAAGTTGAATTCGGACCCCGCGACAAGGGAGTTTTTGGACGGTGCGGCCGAATCCGCGGCGGCCACGGCAAGCGGCTGGAAATGCAGGAATTGCGGCAAATGCCGTGCGTCGATTACGGCATCGTTGCTCATCACCACGCCGTGCTCGATGGCCGTCCGCAGCTCGCGGACGTTGCCGGGCCAAGAGTAATCCTGGAGCAATTTCATGGCCGCGTCGGTCAGCGGCTTGAACGGGCGATCGTTCTCCTTGGCGAACTCTGCCAGGAAGCTGTTCGCCAGCAGCGCGATGTCCTCCTTCCGTTCGCGTAGGGTCGGCATGGTGACCTTGACGACGTTCAGCCGGAAGTAGAGATCCTCGCGGAAATCGCCCTTTTCCACGAGCGCCTTGAGGTCCTTGTTCGTGGCGGCGACGACGCGCACGTCCACCTTCATCGGCGTGTTCGACCCCACGCGCTCCAGCGTCCGCTCGGAGAGGACGCGCAGCAGCTTCACCTGCGTGGCGGCGTCGATCTCACCAATTTCATCGAGAAATAACGTCCCGCCGTCCGCCTGCTCGAAGCGTCCGATCCGCCGCTGCGAAGCGCCGGTGAACGCGCCTTTCTCGTGGCCGAAAAGCTCGCTCTCAAGCAGTTGCGGTGAAAGCGCCGCGCAATGGACGATGACCATTTTCGCCGCCGGCCGGCCGGAAAGGTGGTGCAGCGTGTGCGCGACCACCTCCTTGCCGGTGCCGGATTCTCCCTCGATGAGCACCGTTGCCCGCGTCGGCGCGACCTGCTGGACGAGGTCTGTCACGCGGCGGACCGCCGGGGATTTGCCGATGAATTTGTCGAGCTTGTGGCGCTTTTTGACCTGCTGGGCGAGTTCCTTGTTCTCGGTCTCGAGCGTGCGATTCCGCAGCGCGCGCTTCAGCAGCATTTCCACCTCGTCGAGGTTGAGCGGCTTGGTAACGAAGTGCCACGCCCCCCGCCGCATCGCCTCCACCGCCGTGTCCACCGAGCCATAGGCCGTCATCATGATCGCCACCGGCGGATCCGGCAGGGCGAGCGCCGCATCGAGCAAATCCATCCCGGAATCGCCGCCGAGCCGCAAGTCGGTTAGCAGAATCCGGATCGGCTCGGATTTCAAAATCGCCAGCGCTTCGGCAGTCCCGGCGGCGGTGTAGATTTCGAAATCCTCCTCCAGCGCGCTGCGCAACCCCTCGCGGGTGGCGCGCTCGTCTTCAACGATTAACAAAGTGGGAAGCATGGCGGAAATGGGGTTCAAAGGTCGATCACGACGTCCGGCTCCGGCGCGCCCAGCAGCCGGACGGTGCGCTCGGCGCGGGGCAGGTGAATGAGTACGCGGGTGCCCTCGTCGGCCTCGCTTTCCAGAGTGATGTCGCCGCCGTGCTCGCGGACGATCCGCCTAACGATCAGCAATCCGAGACCCGTCCCGCTGGATTTCGTGGTGCGATACGGCTCGAAAAGCGCCCCCATGTGCTCGGGCGAAATCCCGGTGCCGTTATCCTCGATGACGATCTTGTATTCGTAATCGTTGACGCGCGTGCGAATCGTAATGCGCCCGTCGTTGCGGGCGATCGCCTGGTAGCCGTTGCGGATGAGGTTGTAGAAGACCTGTTGGAATTGCCCGGGATCGAGCAGGGCGGGCGGCATCGCCTCCGCGAAATCCAGCTCCACGGAGATTTTCCGCGCCGCCAGTTCCGGCTCGAGCAGCCGCAGCGAATCCCGGATCAGCGCGTGGATGTCGCGCCGTTCGCGGTGCGGCGTCGTCGGCCGGACGGCATGGAGGAACTGTTTCAAAATCGAGTCCAGCCGCCGGATTTCTTCCCGCGCGGTGCCGAGGTTCTCCTCCAGCGGCGCGCGGTCGCCGGACGGCAGTTTGCGCAGCTTCCTGCCGAGCAGTTGCAGGTGGATATCCAGCGAATTCAGCGGGTTGCCGATTTCATGGGCGACTCCGGCGGCAAGCAGCGTGAGTGCGTTGAGCCGCTCGGATTCCAGCGTCTCCTCGGCCTCCTGCCGCGTCGTCGTCAGGTCGCGGATGAGCATCACGTAGCCCAGCGGATCGCCGATTTCCTCGCCATCGATCGGCGCGAGGTAGAAATTCAGATAGCGGTTCTCCGGGTAAAAAACCTCCAGGTCCCGGCTGATTGTCTTCCCCGGTTTCCCCAGCGCCGCCCAATCCAGCCCGCGGATCTGCGAGGAAATCACCTCCCCGGACGCCCGCTCCGGATCCAGCCCGAAGAACTGGCAAGCCGCGTGATTGAGAAACCCGATCACTCCTTCCGGGTCCAGAATGATGACGCCCTCGTGCAGCGCCTCGAATACTTTTTCCAGAAATCCCTTCTCCCGTATGAGCCGCGTGACAATCTGCTGCACGTCGCCCGGCACCACCCGGTCGAGCCGCGCGACCAATTTCTCCAGAAATCCGGACTTCACCTTCGGGTTGCCCGGCTTGTGCTTCCGGTGTTCTGGTGGGGGCATGGGTGGGAAATTGCTGGTCCTCGGCACCTTCCCCGACGCCGGGCAGGCGCGACAAATTGGCACCCTGCCGAAAGAAAGACAACCCGCGCCCCGCGCAAAATTCCTCTCCGTCACCGGGTCCATCCACCAGAAAAGAAACCGGCGGCACCGCAGCGGGGGGACTGCGATTGCCGCCGGTCGTTTCGGAATCGGGGGGAATTCCTGACTTTGGGGGGAGTGTCGCTACCGGCTTCCTCCGGGGGGAAAGGTTGCTTTCGGCGACCCACAAGAAGTATCCCATTTCCGGCCATCCCGATAGGCCGTGATCGCGGAGGAACCTGTAATTCATACCGCTCAAGGGTGACCGACATGCTTCTTGCCCTGCTCGGTTTGGGCGATAGTTTGACCAGCCATGATCCTGACTGAAATCAATGATGCCGGCACCCGACTCCCTGAGTTGGTTCGGGCTGCGGAAAATGGTGAGGATATCGTCCTCGCGAGAAACGGCACTCCCAGCGTGCGTCTCGTGGCCATCCCCTCATTTTCCTCGTCGCGCGATCTCACCCCCGATCCCACGCTTCGTCCCGTTCTGGCAGCCGGATACGATCCAGCGGAACCACTTTCCATGGAGGAATGGCCTTCATGTCTGCAATGAATGTTCTCTTGGACACCTGCGCTTTGCTAGCACTCTCAGAAGGGAATCTTCCTGCGGATGCCACGTCCGCGTTGCTGGCTGCGCCGGAAGCGATCGTGAGTCCTATCGTTCCGTGGGAACTCGCCATCAAAGTGAAATCTGGGAAACTGGCGCTTCCCAAACCTCCGTTGGAATGGGTGATGTTGCTTGCCCGGAGGCACTCGTTGACACTGCTGGATGGGATTTCACCCCGCCTGCTCTGCGCGGCTGCGGATCTCCTGCTGATTCACCGTGATCCTTTCGACCGTGTTCTGGTGGCGACCGCAAGGGAGGAAAGCCTTACTATACTTACCAGCGATCGAATCATTCCCGACTACCCGGGGGTGATCACCCGCTGGTGACCATAAAAAAACCGGCGCGAGCGGCAGCGGGGGGACTGCGATTCGCGCCGGTAAATTTCGGAATCGGGGGGAATTCCTGACTTGGGGGGGAGCGTCGCTGCCGGCTTCCTCCGGGGGGAAAGGTTGCTTGCAGCGACCCACAAGAAGTATCCCATTTCCGGCCGCGCCGATATGGCGTGATCGCGTGACACGGATTTCCGCGAGGGGAGGGGACCGGGGTTGGCGGGGCATCTTGGACTTGCACGCTCCGGCGGGCGTGGCCATGGAAAGCCCGCCGACCCCGACCCTTTTGAAATGACCGCCGCATCCGCCCAATCCATCACCGTCGGCACCCGCGGCAGCGAGCTGGCGCTTGTCCAAGCCAGCGCCACGGAAGCTGCGCTGGCCGCCGCGTTTCCCGAGCTGCGCATTGTTCGGCAGGTCATCAAGACAACGGGCGACCGCCGCACGGATGTCGCGCTTTCGGAGGTCGCGAAGTCGGAGGGCACGTTCGATAAGGGAGTATTCATCAAGGAAATCGAGGAGGCGCTGGAGGCCGGGGAAATCGACATCGCGGTCCACAGCCTCAAAGACTTGCCCACGGTGCTGGGCGAGAGCTTTGCGCTGGCGGCGGTGCTGGAACGGGCACCGGTTCGCGATGTTTTGGTGATGCGCCAGTCTGGCGGAATGGCCGCGCTGCCCGTCGGCGCGCGGGTCGGCACCAGCAGCGTCCGCCGTGCCAAACAGCTCGAATGGATGCGCGCGGATATCGCCATCAGCGACCTCCGCGGCAATGTTCCGACGCGGCTGCGCAAGCTGGCGGAGGAGGACCGGCACGACGCCATTTTGCTGGCCGAGGCGGGCTTGGTCCGGCTCGGATTCATCCCGGAAATCGGCGAGGCCGGTGGCAGCGAGCCGGTCGAGGGCATCCCCGGCCTGTTTGTCACGCGCCTCCCGGAAAACGAATTTTACCCCGCCGCGGGCCAGGGCGCGATTGCCTTGGAAGTCCGCGACGGCGACGCGCCGAGCCGGGTTTTCGCCGAGACAATCGGCCACCGTGAGACCTGGTTGCGGATCACCGCGGAGCGCGAGTTCCTGCGGCTGCTCGACGGCGGCTGCCACACGCCGGTTGGTGTTTTTTCCACCTTCGCTGGCGGGGAAATTACCTTAAAAGCCCGCGTTTTCCCTGATGAGGGCGGCACGCCGCGCACCGGCGAGGCGACCGGCTCCGACCCGATTTCCACCGCCCAGAACCTTTTCGATTCCCTCTCATGAGCACTCACGGAACCTGTTATCTCGTCGGCGCCGGCCCGGGCGACCCCGGCCTCGTCACCCTCCGCGCCAAGGAACTCATCGAGCTGGCCGACGTGCTGGTCTATGACGCGCTCAGCTCGCCGCTGTTGCTCGGCTGGACCAAGGCCGGTTGCGAGAAAATCTACGTCGGAAAGCGCGCGAAGGACCACTCGGTGCCGCAGGACCAGATCAACGGCATCATCGTGGAAAAAACCAAGGCCGGCCAAAATGTGGTCCGCCTCAAGGGCGGCGATCCCATGATTTTCGGTCGCGGTGGCGAGGAGGCCGCCGAGCTTGCCGCGGCAGGCGTGGCCTTCGAAATCGTGCCGGGGATTTCCTCCGCCATCGCCGGTCCCGCCTACGCCGGCATCCCCGTTACCCACCGCGATCACAACACGCAGCTCACGATTTTCACCGGCCATGAGGACCCGACGAAGGGCTTCAGCTCTGTCGATTACGCGCAGCTCGCCAAGGCGCCGGGGACGAAGGTTTTCCTGATGGGTGTCGCCCGCTTGCGCGAAATTTCCTCCGCTTTCATAGAAAACGGGGCCGCCGCCGACACGCCGATCGCGCTCACCCGCTGGGCCACCACCGGCTCGCAGAAAACGATCACCGGCACGCTCGCCGACATCGCGGACATCGCCGAGGCGCAGGACTTCCAGTCACCCGCCGTCGCCGTCATCGGCAGTGTCGTGAGGGAGCGGGAGAAAATCGAGTGGTTCGAAAAGCGGCCGCTGTTCGGGAAAAAAATCGTCGTCACCCGCACCCGCGAGCAGGCCGGCGAGCTGAGCAAGGCGCTGCACGATCTCGGTGCCGACGTGATCGAGCTGCCGACCATCCGTATCGAGGGGCCGCCGGACCGTCAGGAATTCGCCGAACTCGTCACCCACGCCCACGAATACGATTGGCTCGTTTTCACCAGCCCGAACGGCGTCGAGCGGTTCTTCGACGCGTTTTTCGCGACCTTCGGCGATGCCCGCAGTCTCGGAAATCCCAAGATTGCCGCCATCGGCGAGGGCACTGCGAAGAAGATCCGCGAATATCATTTCTCGGTCGATCTCATCCCGGAACGCTTCGTCGCCGAAGGCCTCATCGATGCATTCAAAAAGGAGGACATCGAAAACCTCACCATCCTCTGGGTCAAAGCCGCCGAAACGCGGGATATCGTCGGCGAGGGGCTCACCAAACTCGGTGCGATCGTGGACGAATGCATATCTTATCAGACCGTTCCGGAAACCGAAGACCCCACCGGCGCGCGCGCCCGCTTGGAGGAAAATGGCGCCGATCTCATCACCGTCACCTCCAGCTCCACCGTCGATCATTTCCTCGCCCTAGGTCTCGACTGGCCGGAAACCTGCGTTGCTGGCAGCATTGGCCCCGTCACCAGCGCGACCTTGCGGAAGCATGACATCAAACCCGCCTTTGAAGCCGCCCAGCACGACATCCCGGGCCTGGTCGCGGCGATCGTCCGGCATTTTTCAAAAAAGCATTAGACGGCAATTATTCCTAAAGGTCCGGCGGTCGCCTGTCAAAGACCCTCGAATGTCAGGAAGCGCCAAGGCCGGACGCGAACCTCTCACACCGGACTTCGGCTTGGACGAAATGAAGGAGACGATGCGGTTCAAAATGGTGAAGGGCCTGATTTTAGCCCCGTGATCAATGGGCAGAAGGACTTCGCGGGTAAATCCGGACACAGGTCGCCCGCGATGGACACAGGGATTTCGGCCCCAGCCGATCCGAACACGAGATTCGTGCGGTCTCCGGTAACCCACGTCATACTCCCTGGCAGAGAAATGCCGCCGACCGCCGGCCGCATCATTTGTGGGTGACTTTCAGGTGGACGAATCGATTTCCGTCCGGCCCGGCAGGAACGGAGGCACTCACGGTTTGCTGGTTCCCTTGAGTGGCGGTGACGGTCTCGCTCACGCCATTCGAGCTCCAATTGGCTCCAAAAGCGTCGGTCCATTCCACGGTCCACAAAACTTCTGCCGAGGCAAGAAGGTTGCGTGTGTAGGTGAAACCGATCATTCCCGCGACCGGAGGCGAAAGCGGGGTTTCCACTGGACTGCTTTGCGTGGGGTCGCTGCCGGTGGCGAATTCCATCAGGTTGGTCACGCCATCGCCATCCGGGTCCGCGTCGTCGGCCGCGTCGCCGCTATTGGCGGTGGTTTCGAAATACAGGTCGCGCCAATCGCTGATCGGCTGTGCTCCAGTGCCCTCCAGCCCGATGGTATAGGTCGGTTCATCAGAGTCGTTGCTGGCGATGTGGAAGGTCGCTGCGCGCAAACCTTGGGCAGTGGGATTAAAGGTGAGAGTCAAATTGAGGACACCGCCGGGCGTCAGGGTTGTGGCTCCCGAGCCTGCCAAGGTGAAATCGGCGGCTGCGGGACCGTCCACCGTCACGCTGATCCCGCCGAGCAGGTCGTCGCCGATGTTGCGGATTTTGAGGGATATTTGAAGCGTTTCACTTGGCAGGGCGGGGCCGAAGTCGATGGTCGGAACTCCGCTGGCCGCGAAAGGCACACCCGATCCATCTTCAACCACAATCTCCGGCGCGGGCGGCGCGTAAGCGATCGCCAGCGTGTGATAACCTTCCATGCCGAAAGTCACCAACGTCCGCCCGGCGAGCGCCCCGCTCATGTCCACTGCGGTGGGGACATTCCGGTCCGTGGTGTCGCCGGTGCCGAGATTGCCGGATAAATTAAAGCCCCAGCCAAAAAGACCGCCATCGCTGGTTCGCACCATCGAGGAGCCGCCCCCGGCGGTGATCTGGGCGATGGATTTGCCCGCGAGTGCGCCGGACATGGTCACTGGCACGGGAGACGGGCGGTCGATATTGGTGCCGTCGCCGAGATTTCCGTAGAAATTGAAGCCCCAGGCGTGGAGTTGGTTGTCGCTAGTGAGGGCCAGGTGATGGCTGGTATTACCCGCAACCGCTACGACGGTTTTGCCGGCCAAGCTGCCATTGACGGCGACAGGAATGAGACTGTCGGCCAAGGTTCCATTACCGAGGTAGCCATTTCCACTGAATCCCCAGGCAAAGACTTTGCCATCGCTGGTGAGAACCACGTTATGATAATTGCCGCAAAGGACGGCGACTATGGTCTTCCCTTCGAGCAGGGTGCCGGTTGTCTTAACTGGCACTGGAGAGAGTCGGGTGGTGGTGGTGCCGTCGCCCACGGTGCCGTAGGCATTATTTCCCCAGCCGTAAGCGGTGCCGTCCGAAGCCAGCGCCAAGGAAGTAGCGCCGCTCGTGGAAATGGCGGTGATCGTTTTGCCCACGAGAGCTCCTTGGACGAGCTGAGGGGTGAGCCTGTCGATCGTGTCGCCGAGGCCAAGCTGGCCGGTGTAATTGATTCCCCAAGAGTAAACCTTGCCATCGGAGGTGAGTGCCAGGGTGTTGACGCCGCCTGTCGCCAATGCGGTCACGACTTTGCCGGCGAGGGCGCCACCCATTTCCACCGCCACGGGCTCGCTGCGTTGGACCTCGGTGCCATCGCCCAGCACTCCGCTGTCGTTGTAGCCCCAGCCGAAAACCCTGCCTTCCGCGGTGAGTGCGAAGCTGCTTCCGACCGTCGAATAGACCTGCGTGACCTGCTGACTTGCGAGCGCCCCGGTCATGATGATCGGCACGGGCGTGATCTGGTCGGAAAGGCTGCCGTCGCCAAGCTGGCCGTTTTCATTTTCTCCCCACGCATAAATTTTGTTTCCCACCGCGGAGTACCCGGTTCCCGTTAGCGCGATGTCGAATGGGCTGTTTGAAAGGTCGTCGCTACTGATATGGAGCTCAGCCACGCGGCTCCCGGATGCCAATGGGGTGAAATTCACCACGAATGTCAGCGAGGTGCCGGGTGCGAGACTGTTCGCACTCAATCCGGCCGGCGCGAACTCCGAGGAATGCTCGCCGTCCACCGTTGCGGACAAGCCGGTGAGCGGAGCTGTGCCGGTGTTGCGGATTGTAATCGTTTTGGCGAGCGAAGCGCCAAGCGTCACCGGGCCGAAAGCAAGAGTGCCGCTGCCACCAGCAAGCGGGGTGCCTGCCGGCTGCTCCACCACGATGTGCGGGAAAGGTGTGATCGAAAGCAGAGTTACCGAAGCCGCGATGGCGGTGCTGTCGTAGGACCAGCCATTCCCGCCGGAACCGACAAGGAAATCCACCGTGTCATTTACCGCCACCGTGATGACTTGGGTGTGGGAAACTCCTTCGCCACGGTAACTTCCGACGAAACGTTTGCCTACCGGGGTCAGCTCGGTGGAGTTCTGGAAAATGTGGACGTCCACGCTGGTTGGCCGCGTGTCCGAACCGGCGAAACTGCCGGCCACCGCATATTGGCCGGCCACCGGAGCGACCCAACGCAGCACGGAGTATTGGTCTCCGGACCCCGGACCTATCCCAACCTGGTGTCCCAACCAGTCGAATCTCGTGCCGCCGCTGGGAATCTCGTAGAAATCCTCGCCCGTATTGAAGGAGACCCCCGCCGAAGTTTCCCAACCCACGATTGGGCCGCTGGCCTTCGGTCCGTTCAATACAGTGGCGTTAGCTGGATTGTAGGTGCCGGCAAGCGCGTTCGCCGGCTGCTGGCGGTAGCTCCATGGACCGGCGGGATTCGCCAATTGGGAGAAATCGCGGCTGATTTCAGCGTGCGCCTTGCCGCCGCTGCCGGCGAGGTGGAGCGAGAAAATCTCCCCGGGTGACAGAGCCCGGCTATAAAGCGCCAGTTCGTCGATGGAACCGGGAAAAGGTCCGGCAGGACTGGCGGAAGGGAAGCTGTCGTTGATCGCGGCACCGATGCTCAAAACGCCGGTGACCGCGGGTCGGGACACGGCGGAAGCATTGCTGTAAGCTTGGATCCCGTTTACGAAGAGCCGGAGCTGACCACCGGCAATCGTGACGGCCACATGGCTCCACTGGTTGAGGGGGACTGCGGCGGGCGTCGCATCCACCGCCCAAGAGCCGCCATTTCGAGAGGCGAACGCCATTCGTCCGTCAGCCAGGAGATAGAGGAAATAGGGGCAGAAATTGTTGTCCAAGCTGCGCTTGCTGATGATGGTCGGCTCGCTGGCGGAGTTTGCGGTCGGTTTGATCCAGCCTTCGATCGTCAGGTCGCCGGTGATGTTTTGAGAAGCGTCGTGAGGGATTTGGATGAAGTCGTCGATGCCATCGAAAATCAATCCACGGCCGGCTTTGCCTGGAGCGTAGGATTGCCCGCCGGGTTGGCCCGGTCCCGGAGCGGGACCATTTTTCATCGTGCCGTGATTGTTGCCCACAACGTCCGCCAAAGTGCTTTCCGCGGACCACCAAGAAACGAGCGAGGAGGGGACTGGAACCGGATTTTCCAGCGTCCCGCCGAAGCTGCGGTTGGCGGTGGCGCCGTTCGCGTCCGTGACCTTGACGGTGAAATTGTAGGGGCCGTTACCCGCGATGCCGCTCACCACGCCACCGCCGGACAGCAATAGATTGGGCGGCAGAGCTCCGGAGAGAATAGCGAATGAGTAGGGTCCGGTGCCGCCACTGACCTGGAGCTGCCCGCCGCCGAGCGGGAAGTCCACCCCAAGCGTGGGCACGGAGTCCGGGGCGATGGTGGCACGCAAACTGATGGAACCGCTGTTGTCACCCCAGCCAAGCGGCGGGCCATGATAGAGCTCGCCGGTATTTCCATCTGGATAACCGAAGTACAGTTTTTCCGCACCGGCTGGGATGGTAAACTGCTGCGAAACACCGCTATTTGTCAGCCCATCGCCGATGAAAAAGACTTGGCCGAGCGCCGGGGCCAAGCTGGAGAAATTTTCCCCAATTTGGCTGGCCGAGAAATCGAGCCGCGCGGGAGGGCTGGCGGGCTGGGCCGCGCCGAGGAAGACTCCCACCAGTGCGGGAGTGTTATTGCCATTCAAATAACCGGAAATTCCTCCCACGGAGGTCAAATCGCAGGAACGGCCGGGAGTGTGCGGTCCATCCGGACCGCTGAAATCCGCCGCAGTATTGAAGGTGCCGTGGACCTTTGGGAAACGCATGACTTTTCCGGCCAGGCCGGTTACGGAGATCGACGGAGGCAGTATTCCACCTTGGGTCGCGCTTGAGAGTCCCGCATCGAAGATATTCGAGCGACCGTGGATGGAGGAGACGAAGAAGTTTCGCTCGCCTGCGCCCGGCGTCGGCAGCTCGATGATGCCGCGGTAGTCCGAAGTTTCCGGAAATCCGCCGACCTTGATGTCGAACCATTTGCCAGCGGTATTGTAGATGGGCAACAGCATCCCATAGTCCTCGCCAGCGCCATACGCTTGGTTAGGCTCGCCGGGGTTCCAATTGATGTAGGGCATCGCCTCGCCATTGATCCACTCCCAACCTCCCGCTGGCTCGGAGTATGTCGGGCTGGCGAGATTTTGCTTCAGGCCGATGTAACATCCTTCTGGATCGGCGAAAGTCTGCGCGACGAAGGCGTTCTCCGCCGCCACGCTGTATGTAGTGCCCGATGCGGTACCGAAGGTCGCCAGGTGGCCACCGAGCGCGACGGCTTCCGCTTGGACTTGCTCCCAATTTCCGCGGATCGCGGAGACTCCGTAGCGGTGTGCATTGGTCCATTCCACGAAGAAGGGTTTGGTCGCGACGACCGCAGTACTAGATACCCGCGTCGCTGCGGAGGAAATCTCGGAGACGACGATTGGCGTGCCGTTGTTCGCGCTTGATCCGCAGATCGCGAACCCGTAGCCAGTGCGTTGTGTCGCAGCGAGCGACGACAAATCAAACGTATATACTGACGCGCATCAAGATTTGTGGAAAAGAGATCTTCCCCCAGACCTCGTGTTCCTCTTATCATGCGTGGCGCTAACAATGATCCAAATCCAGCTCACCCATCAGGAAATCCAAGATCTCAACGAGGCGATCGACGATCCTTCCCACTCCGAAAAAACCAAGATCAAGCTCCTCGTCATCCGCATGCGCCACGAGGGGGCCAAGACCGGCT
>JBBSUD010000080.1:0-27311 GCA_038235225.1 Verrucomicrobiales bacterium | reverse complement strand
TTCAGAACCAAATGCCTCCGTGGGAGCGCCGCGCCGAGTATGGTTGCGATATTACTTATGGCACCAACGCCGAGTTCGGATTCGATTATCTGCGCGACAACGGCATGGCCTCCACGAAGGAAGAACAGGTCCAGCGCGGCCACTATCTGGCGATTATTGACGAAGTCGATTCCATCCTCATCGACGAAGCGCGCACGCCGCTCATCATTTCCGGTCCGTCCACGCAATCATCCCATCAGTTCGATAAATACAAACCGCTGGTCGAGCAGCTCGTGAAGCGGCAGACCGCGCTATGCAACGATGTCGCCACGCAGGCGAAGCAATTGTTGGAATCCGGCGATCCCATAGCGGCGGGGCGCGCGCTTTACAAACTCAAGCTCGGCCAGCCGCGGAACCGCCAGCTCATGCGCTTCATGGAAGATCCGGAAATGCGCAAGCTGCTGGAGAAATCCGAGCTTTCCTTCCACCAGGACGCGCAGAAAAAGGAACTCTTCGAGCTAAAGGAGGAGTTATACTTTGTAATCGACGAAAAGGGACACGATTCCGACTTGATGGAAATGGGTCGGGAATATCTTTCCCCAGGCGATCCCGAGTCATTCACGCTGCCCGATCTGGGCACGCTTTATGCCGATATCGATACCGATCGCGATCTCAACGATGAGGAAAAGCTCGTCAAGAAGGACGACTTGCAGGTCCGCATGGATTCGCAGGCGGAGAAGATCCACAACATCTCCCAATTGTTGAAGGCATACTGCGTGTTCGAGAAGGACGTGCAGTATGTGGTGAAGGACGACAAGGTGATCATCGTGGACGAGAACACCGGCCGCGAGATGCCGGGCCGCCGCTGGTCTGACGGGCTTCACCAGGCGGTCGAGGCCAAGGAAGGCGTGTCCATCGAAAAGGAGACCCAGACGTTCGCCACCATCACCATTCAGAATTATTTCCGCCTTTACGAAAAGCTGGCGGGCATGACCGGCACCGCCGAAACGGAAGCCGCCGAATTCCATGATATCTATCGGCTCGACGTGCTGCCCATCCCGACGAACGCACCGAACATCCGGAAGGACGAGAACGACCAGGTATTCAAAACCCGGCGCGAGAAGTTCAACGCCGTCATCGCGAAGATCGAAGAGGCGCATACCAACGGACAACCGGTACTGGTCGGCACGGCTTCCGTGGAATCGTCCGAGACCTTGTCCCGGATGCTCAAGCGGGCGAAAATCCCCCACTCCGTACTGAACGCCAAGTTTCACGAACAGGAGGCGCAAATTGTCTCCAGCGCCGGCCTGTTGGGATCGGTGACGGTCTCGACGAACATGGCGGGCCGCGGCACGGACATCAAACTCCAAGCCGGCGTTCCGGAAGTTGGCGGCCTGTTCGTCATCGGCACGGAGCGCCACCAATCCCGCCGGATCGACCGCCAGCTCCGCGGCCGCTGCTCGCGCCAGGGCGACCCCGGCCGCTCGCAATTCTTTATCTCTTTCGAAGATGATCTGATGCGGAATTTCGCCGCGGCGGACCGGATGACGGCGATGATGGAACGTTTCGGTATGAAAGAGGGCGAGGCTCTCGAGCACTCGTGGCTCAACCGCTCCGTGGAAACGGCGCAGAAGCGTGTGGAGCAGCGCGACTATACCGGCCGCAAGCGCGTGCTGGATTTCGACGACGTGATGAACATGCAGCGCGAGGTCGTTTACGGTTACCGAAACGAGGTTCTCACCACCGAGGTCCCGCGGGATCTGGTTGAGGAAATCGTCGATGAAACCATACCCGCGAAAGTTCACGAATACCTGTCCGAGCGCGATGACAACGAGCCGGATTACAACGAGCTGATGCATTGGGTGAATGCGACATTGCCCGTCAGCGTGACCGCGGACGATTTCCTCAACGGGCAGAATGAGGAAGCGATTTCCGCGCTGCTGGTGGACAAGGTGAAGCAGGCCTATCAGATCCGCACCGGCGATCTGCCGATGGAGGTTCTCGACCAGGAAGAGCGCCGCATGGTGTTGGCCGCAATCGACAAGCAATGGCAGGCGCACTTGTATAACATGGACGCGCTTCGAGAAGGTGTCGGCCTGCGCGCGCAGGGCCAGAAGGATCCGCTCGTCGAATACAAGAACGAGGCATACAATCTGTTTGTAACGCTGATGGATTCCATCAAGCAGGAGGCCTTGCAGAACCTGTTCCGCTCGGCATCGAATTTGGAATCGTTCCTCCAGCAGTTGCACAACGCTCCCCAGCAGTTGCATGGCGGCGAGGCGGCGCTGACCAATGATAACATGGCGATTTCCGGCAGCTCCGCGCACATCGATCCGACCTCGATTCCCTCGCCGGAGGGCACAACGCTCAAGCTCAACCTGCCCCGCCGGAAGCCAAGTTTCTCCATCGAAACCACAGGCCGCAACGCTCCGTGCCCGTGCGGTTCCGGGAAGAAATTCAAGAACTGCTGCGGGCGGGAGGCCTGAGCCGCTGGCCGTTTGCGACAATTTCTCCTGACTAACGGCGGACGGCAAATGCCGCTTGTCCCGTAGCGGAGACGACGCTACGGCTATGGGTATTGAAAGCGACCCCGCAAACTCCCGGCCCGGTCCGCCCGCTGATCAGCGCAGACCGGATGGCGGAGATCTTATCGGCGCGGCGCTCGATTTCCTCGGAAGAATTTCTGAGGCAGGTAAATGCTCATCTGGGTCGCCGAACCTTGCCGACCAAGAGAACCGCCTCCGAGAGTGGGCGGAGAGCCGCGGTCTCCTGCTAGATCGGGCGGAAATTGTTGCGAAACTCAACCCCGGCGGCCAAGAACACGATTTCTATCAGGAAGGGGAAAGGGTGTTCAAAGTCACCCGCAACGGCGTTTTCGGACTCAGCCCGGGGATCGAGCTGGCGCTGGTGTCAACTTCGCAGGACGCGCGGCGGTTCCATCTTTGGGAGGCCTCGCCCATCGAATATCTCGAACGGCTGCGCCTGCAAAATATCCTTGTCCCCGGCCTCAACTCGCTCGAAGGCGTGATCGTTCAGTCGCAATACGAAATCGCCATTGTCACATCCCAACCGCGCTTCGATATCGTGCCGGTGACCACCGCGGAGATTGACGCTTGGTTCGCCTCGCTCGGCTTCGTGAAAATCGCGTCCGCCGCTTACTACCGCGCCGCGGACAATCTGGGGATTTTCGACGCGCATGATAAGAACCTCGTCCGCGCCGGGCCCGATGTGTTGGTGCCATTCGATGTCATCCCCTGCCATCCCGCCGGCGGATTTCTCGATTTCATCACGGACACACTGGCTGCGGGATACACGCTCCGGGCGGTTCGAACGGTCAACACCAGCGCATACTGAGCCATGCGCCTCGACCGGTTTCTCGTCCGCCGCGGAAATTACAGTTCCAAGGAAATCGCCGCGATGCTGGCGGCGGAACGGGTGCGCGTGAATGGCGAAACCTCCGCGATCGGCCGGACGAAAATCGACAAATTCAGCCGCATCGAGGTGGACGGCGAAATCCTGCAAGCCCGCGAGGCGCTGTATTTCATGCTGCACAAACCGGCCGGCTGGCTGAGCGCCACCAGCGATCCGGTCCACCCGACCGTGATCGATTTAATCGACCATCCGCTACGCCACGAGCTTCATCTGGCAGGCCGGCTTGACCGCGCCAGCACCGGGCTGGTCCTGCTAACGAACGACGGCCGCTGGTCCAAGCGGGTGACGGAGCCGGCGGAGGAAATCGCCAAGGTCTATCGGGTCACGACGCGCGATCCGATTTCTCCCGAGACTTCGGCGCGGTTCGCGGCGGGAGTTTATTTTGCTTGGGAAGACCTGACGACGCGGCCAGCTATCCTGGAAATCCTCAGCGCGCGGGAGGCATTACTGACGATTCATGAGGGCCGGTACCATCAGGTGAAGCGGATGTTTCATGCCGTGGGAAACCAGGTTCTGAGCCTGCACCGGGAGCGGATCGGCCCGCTGGCGCTCGACGACGCGCTGCCCGCTGGGAAGTGGCGACCGCTGGCGCTGAACGAAATCGACTGGTTCCGCCGCGCTTGAGCCGGGCGGAAATCGGTCCGGCTTGCGTCTCGACATCCGGCGTTCTGTTGGACAAATCTCCTCGATTGAGGGTCGGCGCATATGAATGAAATTTCTGAAATCCAACCGCGGGAGGCGCTCGTTCAATCCACCCGGCGTTATTTCCGACAGCGTGCGGCGCTACTCGAGCTGACGAGTGCCGGACCGCCCGCGATGGCAAATCCGGAGGCGGCATTCCAGCGGATTCTCACGATTTCCGCGCCAGCTCTGGAAGTGGATCGGGCAAGCATTTGGCGATTGATCCGAAATGGCGACGCGCTTGAATGCGTGGCTGTAACTGGACGGGAGGCGGCCGGGCTTGGCGTCGGCTCCTTGCTGGAGAAGTCGGCATTCCCCGCTCATTTGGAGGCAGTTCTGCAAGACGACATCCTGGCTGTTGACGCCGCCCGGACCGACCCGGCGACCAGCGAGCTGACGGCAGCATATCTCCGCCCGCTAGACGTCCGGTCGCTGCTGGACGTGCCGGTGCGCGACCGGAATCTCGGCTTCCATTTGCTCCGCTTCGAGATTTGCGGAACGGCGCGGCCATGGACGGAGGACGAGAAATCGTTTGCCGCCGCCGTGGGGAACCAGGTGGCGCTGGCGCTGGAATCGGCCAGCCGCGCCGCAGCCGTCGAGGAAGTCGAATGGAGCCAGCAGCGGTTCCAAGCGGTCTCCTCGGTCACCAGCGACACCGTCTGGGACTGGGATTTGAAGACCGATTCTTTCTGGTGGAATGACGGATTCGCCCGCCTCTTCGGCTGGCCGGTGCCGCCGCATGAGGCGACGATTCAGGCGTGGATCCGGCAGATTCACCCCGACGACCGCGAGCGCGTGGTCACCTGCATCTACGCCGCGATCGAAGGCGGCGCGACGCTCTGGACGGACAAATACCGCTTCGTCAGCAACGAAGACAGGATTTCGCACGTCCTCGACCGCGGGAAAATCATCAGGGATTCCGACGGCAAGGCAGTGCGGATGGTCGGCGGCATGTCGGATCGAACGGCCGGGATTTCCGCGGAATCCGCCCTGGAGCGGTCCCACCGGGCGCTGCGCATGTTGAATTCCTGCAATGAAATGCTCATTCGCGCCACTGACGAGACCGAGCTTCTCGCCGAAGCCTGCCGGGTGGCGGTGGAAATCGGCGGGTATCGCATGGCTTGGGTCGGCTTCGCGATGCACGACGAGCGGAAGCGCGTGCGGCCCATGGCCCACGCCGGAGCCGAGCTCGGGTATCTGGGGGAAATCGAGGTGTCTTGGGCGGAGGACCATTCCACGGGAATCGGCCCGGTCGGGCAGGCGATCCGCAGCGGCCAGCCGATCGTTTTCGAGGACGTGCTGGAGACGCCGAGCTTTTCCTACTGGCTTTCGCCGGCCCGCAAGCGCGGCTACCGCAGCGTCATCTGCCTGCCGCTCCGCATCCTCGACACTTCCTTGGGAGCGATCTGTCTCTACGGTTCCGAGCCACACAACGCCAGCGCCCAAGAGCTGGACATGCTCCGCCGCATGGCCAACGACCTCTCCTTCGGCATCGCCACCATCCGCAGCCGCGAGGAGCGGGAGCGCACGCAGGAAATCGTCGTCAAAGTCGCCCGCGCGGTTTCCACCGGTGTCGGCAGCGAATTCTTCGACTTGCTGACAAGCAACATGGTGGAAGCGCTCGGCGCGCACGGTGGACTCATCGGCCGCTTCCGCCGCGCCGAGCATTCCATCGATACCATCTCGTTCGTTTCCCAGGGAGAGCTGATGCCGAACACGAGCTACGGCCTCGGCGGCACGCCCTGCGCCGAGGTGATGAAGGGGCGGATTTGCGTTTTCGAAAGCGGCGTCAGCCAGCTCTTCCCGGATGATCACCTGCTTCAGGAATTCGGGATCGAGGCCTACGCCGGCCTGCCGCTGATGGATTCCGGCTCGGAGGTGCTGGGCATCATGGTCGTCTTTTTCGCCCACGAGCTGAAGAATTCCGCGCTAGTCCGCTCCACCCTGCAGATTTTCGCCGCGCGCGCCGCCGCGGAAATGGATCGCCAGCAATCCGACTCGCGCATCCGCGAGCAGGCCTCGCTGCTGGACAAGGCCAAGGACGCGATCGTCGTCCGCGGCCTCGACCACCGGATTTCCTATTGGAACAAAAGCGCCGAGCGTCTCTACGGCTGGGCTGCGGAGGAGGCCGTCGGCAAGTCCGCGGAAGCCCTCCTCTACCGCGATTCCGCCGCTTTCCACCGCGCCCACGCCGGGACTCTCGACGATGGCGAGTGGATCGGCGAAATGCGGCAAATCCACAAATCCGGCCGCGAACTCACCATCGAGGGTCGCTGGACGCTCGTCCGTGGCCCGGACAACCAGCCGGAGAGCGTTTTCGCGCTCAACACCGACATTTCCGAACACCGCAAGCTTGAGCAGCAATTTCTCCGCGCCCAGCGGATGGAGAGCATCGGCACGCTCGCCGGCGGCATCGCCCACGACCTCAACAACATCCTCGCGCCCATCTCCATGGCCATCGAGTTGCTGAAAATGCGCGTCACCGACGGACGCTCGACGGAGCTGCTCGAGACCATCGCCACCAGCGCCCGCCGGGGTGCGGAAATGGTCGGACAAGTGCTCTCCTTCGCCCGCGGCATGGAGGGCCGCCGGGTGGAAGTCCACCCCCGCCAGCTCATTCTCGAAATCGAGAAAATCCTCCGCGACACCTTGCTCAAGAAGATCGAGGTCACCGTCCGCGCCAGCCGGGATTCCTGGGTCGTCCACGGCGATCCCACCCAGCTCAACCAGGTCCTCCTCAACCTCTGCGTGAATGCCCGCGACGCCGTGGGTCCCGACGGGAAAATCACGATCGCCGCCGATAATGTGGAAATCGACGCGTCGTTTGCCGCCGTGAATCTGGAGGCGCAGGAAGGGCCGCACGTCCGCTTCGAGGTCACCGACAATGGCACCGGCATCCAGCCGGAAATCCTGGACCGCATTTTCGAGCCGTTCTTCACCACCAAGTCGATCGGGAAAGGCACCGGCCTCGGCCTCTCGACTTCCCTGGCGATTGTGAAAAGCCACGGCGGCTTCTTCCGCGCCCTCAGCCTGCCTGGCGAGGGCACCACCTTTTTCGTCTATCTGCCCGCGCGGCCGGAGCGCGCCGGCTGGAAGGGCGCCATCCCCGCCCCGGAGCTGCCCCACGGCGCCGGGCAGACGGTGCTGGTCATCGATGACGAACAATCCATCCGGGACGTCACCGGCCAAACCTTGGAATCCTTCGGATACCACGTTCTCACCGCAGCCAACGGCCGCATCGGGTTGACCGCGTTCGAGAAAAACCGGGACCGGATCGCCGTGGTGCTCACGGACATGATGATGCCCGTGATGGACGGCTCGGAAACGATCGCCCGGCTCTTTGAGATCGACCCATCCGTAAGAATCGTAGCCACCAGCGGCATCGACACCAATCGCGACCTCGCGGACAAAGCCGGCCCGGTGAAAGCGTTTCTTGCGAAGCCATACACGGCGGGCGCGCTCATCGTTTGCCTCGATCAGGTGTTGTCAGAGACCGTGCCCGGCAGCTAAGACGCCCGTCCCGCCCTATTCCCCACCACAAACTCCCGATTCCCCAGTCCCCGCGCCTTCGATGTCCGCCAGTCTCCAGACCCCGAACCTCCTGATCGTTGACGACGATGAAACCATCCAGCGTCTCCTTGTCATTGCAGCCCAAGATCTGGGCTGGCGTCCAATCGCCTGTGGCTCGGGCCAAGAGGCGCTTGGATTGCTCGGCGAAAATCTGGACGCCGTCATCCTCGACCATGGCCTCCCGGGCATGAACGGGCTGGAAACACTCGAGAAAATCCGCGGCCGCGCCCCGCACCTGCCCGTCGTCATGCTCACCGGCCTGAACGATGCCGAAACCGCGGTGCAGGCCCTCCGCGCCGGTGCCGACGACTATCTGACCAAGCCGTTCGAGCTCAAGCGCTTGTTCGATTTGCTCCGCCAGGCGAAAGCGTTGCGCCAGCAGCAGCCGCCGCCAGCAGCCGAGCGCCCGGCGAAATCTTCCGCCCGGAGCCAGCTTCACAGCGACAATCCGCTGCTCCGCCAGCTTCTCGGGCATTTGGCGAAGGCCGCCCGCTTGGATAGCACCATCCTGCTCACCGGCGAAAGCGGTACCGGCAAGACCTACTTCGCCCGGGAAATCCACCGCCTCAGCCCGCGTTCCAGCGAGGAATTCGTCACCGTGAGCTGCCCCGCTCTGCCTCGCGAACTTCTCGAATCCGAGCTTTTCGGCCACGAGCGCGGTTCCTTCACCGGTGCCACCGCCTCCCGCGCCGGCCGCTTCGAGCAGGCTTCCAAAGGCACGCTTTTCCTCGACGAAATCGGCGATTTGCCGCCCGAACTCCAGCCAAAGCTCCTCAACGTGCTCCAAGACCGCGAGTTTTTCCGCGTCGGCGGGAACAAGCTCTTCCGCACCGAAGCCCGCGTCATCGCGGCCACCAATGTGGATCTCCGCAGCCGCGTCGAGTCCGGCGCGTTTCGGGAAGATCTCTACTATCGTCTCAACATAATCGAATTGCGCGTTCCATCACTGCGCGAGCGGCAGGAGGACATTCCGGCGCTCACCCGAGCCATCTTGGACCAGATCGCCGAACGCCGTGGCACGCCAGGATGGCAACTCACCTCCCGCGCCACCGAGGCGCTGACCGGATACGAGTGGCCCGGCAATGTCCGCCAGCTCGAAAACGTGCTGGAACGCGCCACCGCATTTTCCGAAAAACCGCTCTTGGAGGCATCGGATTTCATCCACCTCCTCGAATCCCGCCGCGAACCCGGTCCCGCCGGAGGAGCCTCCTCCAGCCGCGGCCTCACGTTGCAGGAAGTCGAGCGGGACGCCTTCATCCAGACCTACATCCGCACCGGCAAGAACAAGGCGCGCACCGCCCGCGAGCTCGGCATTTCCGAGCGCTCCGTTTATAATCTACTTGGGCGCCACGGCCTCAAATAGTGGCTGCTTAGCTCCCGCTCTTCAGCGCTTCCAGCGCCTTGCGGACGTCGCCGTTGCTTTCCTGGATGGCCTTGTCCAACTGCTCCGCGGTCGCACCGGAATTCCCGGAGCGCTTGAGCACCGCCGCGGCGACCTCGCCGGCAGCCTTACGCATGTCCTCGCTCGGATGGTATTCCATCACCATCAGAAGGGCCGGAAACGCGTCGGCCCCGGCCGCGGATTTCACCGCCTCCAGCGCCGCCACCGCCGATGGAGTGTCATTTGACTCCCGCGCGAATTTCACCATCGGATCGACCGCCGCCGCATTCATCCGCGGCGCCACCGCCTTGCGGATCAACGCCTCACGCGTTTCCGGCAGCATTTGCAAATAGGTGGTGGCGAAGTTCACGAGCGTGGCCTCGAAATCCGACTGGTCGGACGGCACCGCCACATTGATTAGCTTCATTACGTTGTCCTTGCCGCCTTCCGTGGTTTCGTCGGCGTAGCGTTGGAGGAATTCGCCGAATTCCTTGCCCGTCATGGGGATTTCCCGGGTGCCGGGCAGCAGAGCCTGCTGGAGCATCCGCGCGCCGCGGCCGCTTTCCTTGCTCGCTTCCACCTGTCTCTTCAGGAAAAACGCCAGCACCGCAGCCACCACCACCATCGCCACCGCGATGCCGATCTTAAGTCCGTGCCCCTTTTTCGGCTTCCGCATGGAGGCCACAAGCTGGCCCGAGGGATACACCCGCTGGGTGGTCGCCATCGGGGCGGTGGGACTCACGGAACCGGTCGGCGCCACATCGGGAATCGCCTGCGTGGACATGTGAACGCTCGGCTTCGAGCCTTCCGGCGGCTCCAGCGGCTGCGGCGCGGTAATCCGTTCGGGCGGCGGCGGTGCTTGGCCATCGGCGGGCGGAGGCGGCGCGGCCACCGGTCCGCGGGGCGATCCTGCCGCGGGGATCACCCGCCGGTTCGCCGAGCCCGGCATTGTCCCGGCCTGAGGAATCGCCAGCCGCGCCCGCGGTCCCGGCGGCACCACGGGTTTCGCCTGACCAAGGCTCATGGTGGGAGTCGGCGTCTTGTCGTTCTGGAGAAATACGTGCAGCGCCTGCCTGGCGGACTCCGGGCGGTCGTCGGGTTTCCGATTGATGTGCCACATTACCCAATCGCAAACCCACAGCGGTATCCCCGGACGCAGGTCCTGCAATGGCGTCACGGTGTGGTGCAAATGCGACACCATCACCTCGTTCCCGGTTTCCCCGCGGAATGGGTAAATCCCGGTAAGCGCCTGATAATACACGCAGCCCATCGCATACATGTCCGTCCGGCAGTCGATCGGCACCCGCTCGAACTGCTCCGGAGCCATGAAGAAAATCGAGCCGAATACCGCCTCCAATTCCTGCAATTCCTCCAAAGACTGGCTCTGCGTGAGCGTCGCCAGCCCGAAATCCACGATTTTCACCTGAAACCGCCCGGAAGGCAGCCACGTCAGCATCAGGTTCGAGGGTTTGATGTCGCTATGGATCAGATCCAGCTCTTGGGCGGCGATCAGAGCCTCCTGCGTCTGGAGCGCCAGCTCGCGGAAATCCGCCCAGGTGAGCGGCGCGCGCTCGATCAGCTCGTCGAGGGTTTTGCCGGAAATCAGCTCCATCACGACGTAGGGCCCGTCCTCATCGGCACCCACGTCATAGACCGTCACGATGTGCGGATGCTGGAGCGAGGCCAGCGCGCCGGCCTCCTTGATGAGCTGGCGCGTGCTTTCCTCCTGCAAGGCCGGGTCATCCGTCGCAACGGAAATCCGCTTGATCGCGATTTCCCGCTTCATCCGCGTGTCATACCCCCGATAGACCGCTCCCAGGCCTCCTTGGCCGATTTTCCCGCGGATTTCGTAACGCTCTTCCATGACTTCGACGAGGCAAAGCGTGTGGGAGGAAACAAGGCCCCGCAATGAAGAAAAACCACCACAGTCCCGCGAAAAGCCGCGCGACATCCCCGCTTGCCCGCCGCCGCGCGGCGTGCTTGCCTCCCGCCCCATGAAAATCGTCGTCGCTTACTCCGGAGGGCTGGATACCTCCGTCCTCCTCCTCTGGCTCAAGGAAAAATACAATGCGGAAATCGTCGCCTACTGCGCCGATGTCGGCCAGGGCGACGAGCTGGACGGCCTTGAGGCCAAAGCGCTTTCGACCGGCGCGTCGAAGTGCTTCATCGGCGATTTGAAAGAGGATTTCGCCGCCAATTACATTTTCCCGATGATCCAGGCCGGCGCGATTTACGAGGGCCGTTATTTGTTAGGAACCTCCATCGCCCGTCCCTGCATCACCCACGACATGATCAAGGTTGCGCTCGCCGAGGGCGCGGACGCGATCGCCCACGGCGCCACCGGCAAGGGTAACGATCAGGTTCGTTTCGAGCTGTCCGCCGCCGCGCTCGCGCCGCAAATCAAGTGCATCGCCCCGTGGCGCGACGCCTCGTTCCGCCAGCAATTTCCCGGGCGTTCCGAGATGATCGCCTACGCCGAGGCGAACGACATTCCCATCAAGGCTTCCATGAAAAAGCCCTACTCGATGGACCGCAATCTCCTCCACATCTCATTCGAGGCCGGCGCCATGGAAGACCCGTGGTATGACGCCACCACGCCGGACGATCGCGACATGTATGTCCTGTCCGTTTCCCCCGAGGAAGCGCCCGACCAGCCGGAATACGTGGAAATCCTCTTCGAAAAAGGCGACGCCATCGGCTTGAAACACGCCAACCTCGACGCCCTTCTCGCCGAACTCGGCGACGTGAAATCCACCGGCCAGCAGGACGGCCACGCGCTGCTCACGCCTTACGGCATCATGCGCGTGCTCAACCTGCTAGGCGGCCGCAACGGCATCGGCCGGGTCGATATCGTGGAAAACCGCTTTGTCGGCATGAAATCCCGCGGGATTTACGAAACCCCCGGCGGCACCATCCTGCTCGCCGCCCACCGCGATTTGGAAACGCTGGTGATGGACCGCGAATCCATGCACATCCGCGACAGCCTGATCCCGAAATACGCGCAGCTTGTTTATAATGGATTCTGGTTCGCCCCCGAACGGCTCGCCATCCAGGCGCTCGTCACGGAAACTCAGAAAACCGTCTCCGGCGAAGTCCGACTCAAGCTCTACAAGGGCAACGTCATGCAAGCCGGCCGCCGCAGCCCGTTCAGCATGTATTCCGAAGCCGTCGCCACCATGGAAGGCGGCCAGGAAGAAGACTACAACCAAGACGACGCCACCGGTTTCATCGCCCTCAACGCCTTGCGCCTCAAGGCCACGGCGCGTCAGGGGAAATGAAGGGCAGCGATATTCTTGTCCCGTCGTTTCCCGCAAAAGCCGCGTCCGGTTCTACGGTCGCGGCTTTTTTTGCGAGAACCTCAAGTTCATTCGCTGCCGCCAGCAAACATTGAGATGAAAAATCCCAGAGATAAAAGGATCCCCACCACCATCGCGCAGGAAGCTTTCTCCCAGTTCGGAAATTGCGGGCCCAGCCAGTAGCGCAACAGCGCTCCGAAGAACAAAGGGCCGCTACCGAATAATCCCAAAATACCCAATACTCCCCCCTGCGGCAGGCTGTCCAAGATCATGCTGACCATAATCCACGGCAAAAATCCGGCTATCAGAACCAAAGTCCCGGTTACCGGATTACGAAACCGGTCGACCGCCACGGCATAAATGGCAGCGAAGGTCACCGCAGCAGCGGTTAGGAAAATCGGGACCCATTGGTTCATCGCTAACCAAGGTACTAGCACGTTCGCACGAGTCCAGCTTCTGCAAATAGCGCATGACGTCCCTGAGCATGTGTCTTCCCGGGCACCAAGTTTTGCCACCTTCCGGCATTCGGCCACTAGATTATTGCGCGCCTCGCGACATAGCACTGGGATCGCAGCGCCGCAGGAGCTGCCGCTCGGGATTTGGCCTTACTCGAACACGGCTCCACCCGTAAGAGGCAGGCTGAAGCCCGATCTCCGAGCGCCCGGAGTTCAAGCTTCAGCTTGCTCTTCAGCGTCGTCCCGGCAGCGGAGGAAATGATGATCCGTCCGGTTTCACCACTCTGCTAAAATATTGCGCACCGTCGATCCGGTCGCAGCTTTCCTGTTCGATTCAACGTCGCGCGTCCAAACCATCATCCGCTTCAATTCCATCGTATCGGAATCGGACATCTCACGGATTCCACCATTTCCCTGCGGATGCTCATTCCATTGTCCGACTGAACGAGGACCTGCCAGTTGATCGTGTTTTCGTCCAGTGGGACACACCTTTCGTCGTGATCCGCGGCGTTTAAGACATCGATCGCGAATAGCGACAGCAGTAAGAATTTCATAGCGTCGCACGCTACACGGAAACCTCCCGGTGCCGGGAAAAGACCGGAAGTCCGGTCTGTTTGGACGCGACACTTCAGGCGATTTCAACGGCCGTAGAAGTGGAACGCGCAGCCGACAGCGATATGAAATCCCAAAGTTGCCAGAATTCCGGTTACCATAGCGACGGTCGCCCTTTCCCATCCGAAATAGTGATGACCGAGCCAGTAGCGCAGCAACGCACCAAAAAAGATCGGCCCGCTGAGAAAGAGACCTGCCACTCCTGCGAACGGGAGCACGACTGATTCCGGCCAACCATCGAAGAGCCAAACCACCGTGAACCACGGCAATATCCCGCCGAGCAGCACCAACCAATCCGTGATTGGATTTCGAAAACGGTCCGCCACCAGCGCCCGAACCGCGAGCAAAGTCATCGACCCCGCCGTGATGAAAATCGGGATGTCCTCCGGCTTCATTCACCACTCAAGCCACCGCCCAAAGTCGGGACAAGACTCCTATTTTACCCCCGCCTCAGCCTTCGCCGCTTTCCGGCATTCGGCGACGAAATGATTGCACGCCTCGCGGCAGACCAGCGGGATCGCACTGCCGCCGGAGCAGCCGCTCGGGACGCCATCGTAGCGGCTGGCCGGGCTGTCCTCGAGCGGCGTTTCCGAGTCGATCTGCCAGAGGATTTTCTTGGCGCAGGCGTGGGCCGGCCCGCAGACCTCGCGGACGAGTTGTTGCGCGCCCGCGTCGCTGATCGTCCGGGCATAGCGATACATCCCGGTCTGGCGGTTGAGCTTGTCCCGCAAATTCTCGATTTCCAAGCCGCCCCCGCGCTGCGCCAGGAACATGCCCACCGCCGCCGGGTAGAATCCATCCAGCGCAAGCAGCAGCGCGGACTCGTCGGCCAACAGCATTTTCCATCCGCGTTTCAGGTCGGTCCGGCCTTTGGTGAAGCGGTAGGTGCCGTCCTCGGCATAGGTGGAAATGTCCCGCGCTGCGTCCGGGCCGTGGTGGATTTCCAGCTCCCCCTCCCCTTCGACATCGGCCTCGTGGACGAGCGCGAAGCCGGTTCCATCGGCTGAAATGGCGATTTGGCCGATCCGGCAAATGCCACCTTCGATCAGGCCCCGGAGTTGTCTGGCGATGTTCGTCATTGCGTAAAATCAGGCGGTTTCCAGCATCTGCGCGTCGAAATCCCGAACTTGGTCGAGGATTACGTCGGCTAGCAGCCGCTCGGTGCCGATCGCCGAGGTGTAGTAGAGCGTTTTGCCGCGAACGTGATGCGGGTTGTGGCGAAAGACCTCGCGCTGGCTGGCGGCGGCGCCGGTTTCTGTCTCGATGCCGAGCAAAACCGGGATGTCTTGGTAGGAATGCAGCCCGTCGGCGATGAAGAACGGCACCACCACGACGTTGGGCGTGGCCGCCATTTCCGCCCATTCCGCGACGAGCGGCGGCTCCTCCATGAAGGCGTCCAGCACGGCCGCGTAACCGGCGTCCGATTCGGAAATCCGCCGGGCCTGATCGCGGATGGATTTCGTGGAGTTGTCGTTCAAGCCGGTCCCGTGGCCGACGATGATCAGCGTCGTTTCGGCGGGATCGACGCCCGGCGCCACCTCCCGCGCGCGCCGCAAGATCAGGTCGGTCATCGAGGGATGCACGCCGACCGGCGGGCAGTAGTGGAGGGTTTTACCGCCAATTTCCGTGGTCGGACCACTGAGCCTCAGCTCTCTGGGAATCACCTCCTGCGTGAAGTACCCCTCGCTGATGAAGTCCGGCACCACGTAGATTTCCGGAGAATCCAGCATGTAGAGCGCCTCGCGCATGGATGGCTCCTCTTTCCAGAAGCAGCAGCGGACCTCCGCGAACAGTCCGCGCCCGCGGACTTCCTCCGCATGCTCGAAATAGGGCGTGGACGAATCCGGGTTCTCCGTCGAGCCGTGGCCGACGATGAGCAGGGCGCTGTTAGGCTTGGGCGCGATGGACATGCCGCGAAAGTGCCGACGACCGACGCCAATGCAAGGGCCGGAACGATTTGGATTTCCCGCCCGCCGGACCGCGGCAGAGAGTGCCGGCGGATGAGGATTTTCGAGAAATTGCGGCTCTGGCAGGACCCGATCCCCCGCCCCGGGCCGGAGGCGATGGCGGTGGACGAATGGCTCTTGGAAACCGCGGATTGCCCCGTCCTGCGCGTCTATCGCTGGGCCGGCGACTGGGCCAGCCTCGGCTATTTTGGAAAAATCGCCGGTGCCCGCGCCGCCATTCCGGGCGTCGCTTGGGTGCGCCGCTGGACCGGCGGCGGTTTGGTCGATCATCGTAGCGATTGGACTTACACGCTCGCCGTGCCGGCTGCGGAATTATTTGCGGCAATGCGCGGATCGGCCACCTATCGACTCGTCCACGAGGCGCTCGCGGTCGCGCTCCTGCAGGAGGAAATCCGGGCGGATCTGGCCCCGGACAATCCGGGCGGTGGCTCGGCGCTGTGCTTTGAATGCCCGGTCGGCCACGATCTGCTGGGTCCCGGAGGCGGGACAATCGCCGGCGCAGGCCAGCGCCGGACGCGCGCCGGCCTGCTCCACCAAGGATCGGTTGCCATTCCTCAGTTCGCCGGCCGCGCCGCGGCTCTGGCGGGATTGCTCGCAAGATCGATCGAGTCCGCCACGTTCGCTCCACCCGCCGCCGACTTGGCCGCACGCGTTGCAAAACGCTACGGGAATGCAGTATGGACCGTGCGGAGATGACCCAGCGGATCGGAATGTCCTGCAAGTTTTGCAATTTTTGCAGGATTTCCATGCAGGGATTTCAGGATCCTCCGAAGATAGCCGCATACGAAATTTAGTGCTAACTCCTATTGCACTGAAGATCAGTCAATTTGGTTTCACCACCCTTCGTTGGCACATCCACTGCAAAAAGAAAGTCGTTCTCCGGGGGGAGAAAACAGGGGACTCCGGTCCCACAAAAAGCCAGTCTGTCACGTGTGTTAGTCTTCCTAGCGAAGATTCCGCTGACAGGCTGGTTTTTTGATTTCCGGCGCGCGCCTCAGAAATCCAGCCGGTAACCCAGACCGCGCACCGTCGCGAGATGCTGCGGATTCGCCGGGTCCGGCTCCAACTTCGCGCGCAGCCCGGCGATGAAATTGTCCACGGTCCGCGCGCTGGGATTCGCGTGGTAGCCCCAGACAACATCGAGAAATTTCTCCCGGCTCACCGGCTCGCCCGCATTCGTCGCCAGCAGCCGCAGCATGCCGGTTTCCTTTTCCGAGAGGGGAAATTCGCGCCCGCCGCGAGCCAGCATGCCCTTGCGGAAATCCACCACCGCCGCGCCAATTTCCAGCACGGCCGGCACCGCGTTTTCCCGCTCGCGGCGGCGCAGCAGGGCGCGGACGCGGGCGAGTAACTCTTTCAGGCTGAACGGTTTCATCAGGTAATCGTCCGCGCCGCTGTCGAGGCCCGCGACGCGGTCGTCGATCTGGCCTTTCGCCGTCAGCATGAGGACCGGCATGTCGCGGCCGCGCTGGCGCAGCGCCTTGCAAACCGCGTAGCCGTCCAGGCCCGGCATCATCACGTCCAGCAGCACCAGGTCGAATTCCTCGGTGCAAGCCAGCTCCAAGCCGGCGATGCCGTCCGCCGCCGCGCGTACCCGGTAGCCTTCCGCCGCCAGCGTTTCCACCAGCGCGGTGCGCATCGGAAACTCGTCTTCGATGACCAGCAACTTTATAAATCCCTCCCCGTCCGTGTCATCCGCGAAATCCGCGGTTCAATCTCTTCCGTTCTTGGAATCAGGAGAGTGAAGGTGCTGCCAGCTCCCGGCGCACTCTCCAGCCCCACCCGCCCGCCGTGCGCCTCCGCCACGGCTTTCACCAAACTCAGTCCGATCCCGGTCCCCTGCGTTTCCCGCCGCAGCTCGCTGCCGAGCCGGTGAAACCGCTCGAAAATCCGCGCGTGCTCCGCCTCCGGGATGCCGGGGCCGTCGTCGGAAATCGCGATCCGCCAGTCCGCCGCGGTCGCCGTCAGGGAAATTTCCACGCTCGCGCCGGGCGGCGAAAACTTGATCGCGTTGTCCAGCAGGTTGACCAGCGCTTGGCGGATCGCGCCGGCATCCACGTTCGCCACCAATTCCGGTAGCAATCCTGCCGCCGCCAGTGTCACCGACTTTTCCGCGGCCAGCGGAGCCATCAATTCCAGCGATTCGCGGACCAGCGGCGCGAGTTCCGCCGGCTCCCTGTCCCAGCGTTTCCGGCCCTGCTCGATGCGCGCGAAATCCAGCACATTCTCGATCAGCGCCGACAGCCGCGCGCCTTCCCGGGAAATCAGCGCGTGAAATTCCGCCACCGTCCGCGGCTCGATTTTCCCCGCGCCCAACGCATCGGCCATCAGCCGGATCGATGCCACCGGCGCGCGCAGTTCGTGCGAAACGCTGGCCACGAAATCGCTTTTCAGTGCATTGAGCCGCCGTTCGCGCGCCACCGCCCGGTGGATCTGCCAGAGCGCACCGCCGGAAACGGCCGTCGCGCAGGCCAGCAGGCCAAGCGTCCACCGCGCTTGCTGACGGGCCACGCGCTCTAGCACGGCGGGCCGTGCCACAACGATTTCCACCATCCCACCGCCCGGGAAAATTAGTGGGGCACTGGCAAGCGCCTCGCCTTTCTCCTCCACTCCGGCGGGTGTGAACTGCATGTCCGCCCACGCCGGCATGAGGCTGCGGGATGCGAGCAAGGCAAGTTCCAGCCTCTCTGGAGAAATGGCACGGATGCCATCCTTTTCCGCCGAGATCCACCAGGTTCCATCGTGTCCGCTGACCCACCTGCCCGAGCTGCCCGCATTCGGATAGCGGCGGAAAAGATGCCGTATCTCCTCGGACTTCTCCCAAGTCTGCTGGATCTGACTCCAGAACTCCGGCCCCTCGGCACCGGCCCAATCGACCGTCACAAGTGCCCGCGGCGTCAACACCGAGGGCGCTTCTCGAACCGCGATCTTGAGAATCGCCTCCCGATCCGCCGGATTCTTGGTCATCTCATAAACCCGAAGCCCGGCGAGGACTCGCCGCGGCAAGCCGGCGGGGGAAATTCCGGCATCCGGGTCATCGCGCAGGCTCCGCAGAGCGGTCAAATCGCTGCCATCCAGCAAATCGTCCGCCTTGGAGAAGGAGCCGGGCACGGGTGGATCCGGAAAAAGTTTCACGATTTCCTGCGCTGATATGAGATTACGATCCAGTGCCTCCGCTGCGATTCCGGCTGCCACCTGCGCCTCCTCCCGCGCAGCCGCCCATGCAGCACGAACCTGCGCCCGCGTCCCGAGCCAAGCCAGCGTCCCTATTACCAACAACGGCACCAGCAAAGCCACCGTCAGCCAGCGGAGGGAGGATCCGGGAGGGGAAACCATGAAAATCAGCGGATTGGATCGGGAAGCGACGGTTGGTTTCGCCCCTGACCGGGTTGTGGAGGAGGAACGACCCGCGGTTGACGCTGAGGTGCCGGCGGCGGAACTGGCTGATGACTAACGACTTCTGCCCGGAACTCATCCCCGTCGCGCAGGAAAACAGAAGAAGGATCCGAGGCTGTCACCCCTCCTCGGGTGATGGTTCCGTTGGTATCATGGATCAGCGACCACGCGCGAGGACTCGGAACCCCGCCTTCCGGCGGCACCGGCAGCCAGCCCGCCTCGGTATCGAGAAACCTTACCGGCCTCCAATCGATGGGAGCGAAGGTCAGATTTCCTTTTTCGTCGATCATCTGCACCTTGCCCGAAAGCGCGAGGGCGAAGAACCGCGATTCCTCTTCACCGAAGCCTTTCCACGGCTTTCCCGCCTCCGGTAGCAGGGGGATTTCCACGATGTCGCCCACTTGCAGGTCCATGTCCTCCTTGCGTGCTTCCTCGGGTGTGGTTTCGGGCGTCATGGCGGAAATCGCCTTCGCCAGATCCACTTCGATGACCTTCTCCTTGCCGTCCTCCAGCAAGCGCCGGATGCGGATGTGGCTGAGGTCCGGGAACGGCAGCGAAGCGAATCCACTGAAAATATCATCCGCCCCCATCAGTTCCGCAGGGCCAAGGGTGGTCGTGCCGGACCACTTGCTCCAGGCCGACTTGGCGGGCACCTGCACGTCCACCAATGCCTGGATCAGCGTGGGAAGCTGCAACTGCGCCGTTTTCAGGTCCTGCCCGGTGGAATACGTGCGGGCGAACGGATGGCCCTCCGCCGTCACGGTCAGGACGAATTTCCGGACCCATTCCTTTCCTTTGAGAAAGCTATTCGAAAACTCCGCCCTGATTCTGTCGCCCGACTCCAGAGGGAACTTGCTGGCCTCATTTGAATCATACTTGAGCCGCGCGTCCGGCCAGCCTACGCGGGAAATGACGATGTAGGACGGCGACGTTTCCTCGGGTTTAAAAGGCCTCCCATTGATAATCATTCCTGGTTCCGGCATCTGGAATTCGGTAGTTTCCCACAGCAATTTCACGACCGTCTGCACATCCGCCAGCGGCAGTTCGTCCTTGGTCGGATCGAATATCACCCGGTCGCCGCGCATGGTCATCTCCCGCGATTTGCCGTCGATCTCCACGGTGATCGGGAAGGAAATCCGTTTCCGCACGGACCAATTCACGGCAGGGGGAAGGCCGGAGGAGAAATTGTAATTTCCCGCGGGCATCGAAACGAGGCGGCACTCGACGACATCGCCCCACTGGAGCGACGGGAACGGCCCGCTGCTGGCGAGATCGAGGTCCGTCGCGGCGGGTTTCCCCTGCGGATCTTTCCGCCAGATCCGCCAATCGTATTTGGCGAAATTCTCGCTCTCCACCGCAAAATTCAACTTCGGTCCATGGGCGAGCAGCCATTTCTCCAAAACCGGCGGCTTAGCCGGGGCTTTCCCTTCCGCGATCGGCACGGCTTCCACGCCGGTGCCCAGATCCATCACGAAACTCACCGCGTCCTTCTCCGCCAAGTCGGGGAGGATGAAGCGGTCCAGCAGAAACAGGAGCGGCTCACGTTGCGCTCCGGCATAGCGCTTGTCCGCCCATTTCGGGTCCGGCCTCGCCCCGGCGTCCGCGAGGAGTTTCATGCATTCGACCGCTTCCTTGCTGCCGCTGTATGCGGCGACTTGAAGCATGTCACTTCCGTTGACCATCGTGGCCTTCGGATCGGCTCCGGCGGCGAGCAGCATTTTCACCAACTCCACATTTCCGGCGGAACAGGCCCACGTCAGCAGCGGATCGCCTTCTGGAGACTTCGTCCGCGGATCAGCTCCACCGTCGAGAAGGACCTTGGCCAGCTCGATTCTCTTCAACTCGAAAGCGCGAAATAGAAAGGATTTGCCCTTCTCATCGACACCATTCGGGTCTCCGCCATATTTCAGCACTTGGGCAACCAGCTTGGTATTGCCCTTGCCAATGGCTTCACGCATCAGGCTCGGGTCCTTCATCGACAGCCCGGCCTCGCCAAGGATTCCGGTAAGTTCGAGCGCATCGGCGCGATTGCCTTGAATGCATTGTTGGAGCATGGAATCGGCGCGGGAACCCTTGCGAGCGGGATTGCCGCCGTGTTTTAGAAGCAGTTTCACTTTTTCCAATGCCATCGAGTCGGAAACGATCGCGGTTTCGAGCGGGGTGGCGTTGAAGGTGTTGAACTTTTCAAAGTTGCCGTCTCCATTCCGGTCTGCGGACACGTGGTTGGGGTCGGCACCGGCGTCGAGGAGCGCGCCGATCATTTCTAATGTGCCGGGAGTTTCACCTTTTATCGCCAGGTGAAGTGGCGTGAGAGCGAAGGTGGGACTTGCCAGATCCGGTTTGGCACCATGATCGAAAAGCCATTGTGCTCCAGCGTATTCACCTGCCGAGATGCATGTGTGCAGTGCGGTGCCGCCGGACCTGAAATCGCCCGACGGTCCGACGTCCGCCTGCTCGTCGATATTGGCTCCATGTTTTAGTAAAATTGCAGCAGCGGCTTCGTTGTGTTGAATCAACGCGGAGGCGAGCAAAGTTTTGCCCTCGTTCTCGGCAAGATCGGTGGCGATCTTCAGTCCGTGATCCAGCAGGTATGCCACGACAACGTTCCGTTTCGAGGAAATGGCATACTTCAACGTTTTAACCGACATTTTATCCGGCACCTGGCCGCCCTTCTCCAGCAGCAGCTTAACGATTTCCAGATTTCCATGCTCCGCCGCCACCATCAGCGCATCTTCGGTGAGTGGATCGGCCCCGGCGGAAAGCAGATAAGCCACCACTTTCGGAAATCCCGACTGCACCGATTTGAATAATGTTTCAGGATCGCGGACCACATCGGGAGAGGTCTTGGCGAGAGCTTCGAGTCGGGCGAGTTCCTTGGATTCGGGGTCGGTTGCCGGAGTTTCCACCTCCGGCAATTTCCCGCCCATCGCGGCCAGGTTTTCCCGGGCGAGCTTGGTTTCGTTTTCCGCTTGGGGGAATTCGGTGAGCAGGCGTTGGTAGAGTTGGATGGCGTCGTCCTTGCGGTCCTGTTTGCGGCGGACTTCGGCGAGGCGGAATAGCGCGGAGGCGGCGAAGGCGCGCTCGTCGGCGTAGCGGGCGAGGAGATCCTCGTAGCTTTTCGCGGCGGCGGCGGGATCGCGGGAAACTTCCTCGGCGTAGAGGCCGTCGCGGAGGATTTCGCGGAGCGGTTTTTCATCGGCGCGCAGCGAGTTGGCGAAAAGGCAGAGCGCGAGGGCGGCGAGCGGGGCGTGGCGGATCTTCATGGCGGCGATCGAAGCGGATTTCCTCCGGCGGAGTGTCATGGAAGTGTCATAAGAACTTGCAGACCGCGAGATTCATCTCGCGAGTGACCTGCGGATGGGGAGGCGGACCGAGGAACATCTCGCGAGATGAATCTCGCGGTTCGGAAGAGCTGGTCCACAGGGATTGGCATCGCCGCTTGTTCCGGCGGGGCGGGGCTGGTAATGGTGCCCCATGGAAACATTGGAACTGCCTGCTACCATTGCGGTGGATCGCAACACCGCCGAGCGCCTGCGCCAGCTCGCCGCGGTGTGGCAGGTGACGCCGGAAGAGGCGCTGAGCCGCGCGGTGGAGCGGGTGGAAACGGCTCACAGCGAGAGACCGGACCCGGCGGCTGTTCTCGCGGCCTACCATGCGAAGGGCGGATTTGGCGCGGAGAAGGCGAAGGATTTCTCAAGGGAAGTGGATGAGAATCGCAAAAACTGGGGACCGGAATGATCTGCCTGGACACGAACTATCTGATCCATGGACTTGTGATCGGAACGCCTGAAGCCAGGCGCATCCAGGGTTGGATTCAGGGGAGGGAACTGATCGGGATGCCCGCCGTAGCGTGGTATGAATTTCTTTGCGGGCCTGTGGACGATGACGATATTTCCACCGCGCGAGCGATTCTGACACGCGGAATTCTGGGTTTTCACGACGAAGAAACAATGATTGCAGCGAAACTCTTCAATGTCGTAGGTCGCAGCAGGCGTTTCCGTTTCGACGCCATGATCGCCGGCACCGCGATCGTAGCCGGGGCGAGGCTGGCGACGCGCAATCTCGGGGATTTCTTGCCGTTCGTGGCGCACGGGTTGGCGTTGGTGTGAGCGGGTAGTGGGCGTACTGGTTGGGTATGAGTGGCCGAGCTGCTGACGGGCTTCGCAATCCGAAGCAGCGTCGCGGCCGAGGGACTTGCCGCCGCACTCCAAAGGGGCTTGGCGGATGCAATCCGCCGCCACGGGCTTCGCAATCCAAAGCGGTGTCGCGGCCTGCGGCCTTGCCACCGCACTCCAAAGATAACGCGGCCTATCCGATTTCCCTGCGCCAACGTGCGATTTCCGCGCGGACGTTTTCCACAGACGGCGCGCCGGGGTTGGTGCGGGCGGCGAGGGCGCGGTCGAGCGAGAAAACTTCGTTGGCATCGGGGCCGTAAGCGGGGTCGATGGCGGTTAGGTCGAGCCGGTCGAGCGGGGTTTTCGTGGCGATGGCTTGGGCGACGGCTTTGCCGACAAGTTCGTGCGCGTGACGGAACGGGACGCCTTTTTTCACCAGATAGTCGGCGAGATCCGTGGCGAGCAGCATGGGATCGGCGGCGGCGGCGCGGCAGTTTTCCTCGCGCAGCTCCATGGCGGAAATCATTTCGGTGTTCACCGCGAGGACGAGGCGGAGCGTATCGATTGAGTCAAAGAGCGGCGGCTTGTCCTCCTGCAAATCGCGATTGTAGGTGAGCGGCAGGCCTTTCACGGCGACGAGGATGTTCATCAGATTTCCCACGAGCCGGCCGGTTTTGCCGCGGGTGAGTTCGCAGACGTCGGGGTTCTTTTTCTGCGGCATGAGCGACGAGCCGGTGGTGTGCGCGTCCGATAGCGATGCGAATCCGAACTCCGCGGTACACCACAAAATGAGGTCCTCGCTGAGCCGCGAGAGATGCACTCCGCAGAGCGAAATCACGAACAGCAGCTCGGCGATATAATCGCGGTCGGCAATGGCATCCATCGAGTTGCGCGTGACGTCATCGAAGCCGAGTTCCGCAGCGATGGCGCGGCGGTCGAGATTGATGGTGGAGCCGGCCAATGCGCCGGAGCCGAGCGGTGAAATATTGAGGCGCTGGCGGCAATCGGTCAGGCGGGATTTGTCGCGCTCCAGCATTTCCACGTAGGCGAGGAAATGGTGGCCGGCGGTGACCGGCTGGCCGCGCTGGAGGTGGGTGTAGCCGGGAATCACGGTGGCCGCGTATTTCTCCGCGCGGTCGAGCAGCGCCACCTGCAGGCCCGAAATCGCATCAAGCAGCCCGCCGATTTCCTCCCGGCAGTAAAGCCGCGTGTCGGTGGCGACCTGGTCGTTGCGCGAGCGGGCGGTGTGGAGTTTCGCGCCGGCGGCACCGATCCGCCGGGTCAGCTCCGCCTCAATGTTCATATGGATATCCTCCAGCGACGTCTTGAATTCGAATTTCCCCGCTTCGATGTCCGCGAGGATTTCCCGCAGACCGTCCTCGATCTGGGAAAACTCTTCCGCCGTCAGAATCCCCGCCGCGACCTGCGCGCGAGCGTGGGCGATCGATCCCGCGATATCGTGCGGGAACAAGCGCCAGTCATACGAGATGGACTCGCCGAATTGCTGGACGAGCGAGGAGGTGTCTTGAGAAAATCTGCCTTTCCACATGCGCGCGGAGGTTGGCCGGGGACGGCGTGAGGGGAAATGGAAAAATTCAGCGCCGTCCGGCACCCGGAGACCCGTTCAGAACGCGCTGCCGCTGCTGGTTCCCACACCGGAAAGCTTCAGAATGAACGGGTTTTCATTCCCGTCGCCGCTCGCGATTTCCAGCCGCGCGGTGCGTCTGCCACGCGCTGTCGGCTTGAAGATGATTTTCACGCTGGCAGACGCGCCCGGTGCCAGCGAGTCCGGCAGGCTCCTTTTGATCAGGAAATCGGCGGCGTCGGACCCAGCGAGCGAGAAGTGCAATCCATCCAGCGGCCGGTTGCCCGCGTTGCGGACGGTGTAAATCTCCGCGCCTGCCCTCCGGTGAACCCGCGAGCTGCCGAACTTGGTGCTCCGGTGGCCGCTGCGATATGGCGTCCCGTCATTCTCGGTGACGGAGATTTCGCCCGCGGGCCCGGACGTGCGGTAGACCTTGCCACTTGGGAAATTCGAAGCCGTTCGCCCGGCTGGATACGGGACGCGCCGCTACGGGTGATCCGAGACCGGTGCCGGTGCGAAATCGGTGTCCGCTGTTTCCAGATCGAGCGGCTTGATCCAGATATTGCGGAAGCGGACATCGTGGCCCTCGCACTGGAGCTTGATGCCGCCGGGCGTGTCGGTGAGGCCTTTGCCACTGTCATTGCCGCCGTCGATGCCGGAATTCGCACCGCCCCAAACTTGGGAAATGGGGAAGTTCTCATGCACTTTCTTCTCGTTGAAAAACATCGTGATTTTCGGCTGCTCCATGAGTTTCCCATACTCGAATCGGGCGGCGCGGAAGACGATGTCATAACTGTTCCATTTCCCGACGCCGTGGTAAGCGGAGTAATCCGCAGCCTCTTCATTGATGACCGCCGCCATGCCGTGGGTGCCTTTGTCGCCATCGAGAATTTGGATTTCAAAACGGTTTTGCAAATAGACGCCGCTGTTGCCGCCGGGTTTGCTGACGAGGAATTCCACATGCAGCCGGAAGTCGCGGTATTGCTTCTTGGTCACTATGTCCGCATGTCCGAATTTCCCGCCCGCGGCGGCCGGATCGTCGGACATGAGGACCGTCCCGGAGTCGATGGGATCATCGACAATCTTCCATTTGATCGGCAACGAGGAAGCAAATGCCGGGCCTTCCCAATAAGTCCACTTGTCGTCCAGCATCTTGCGGCTGCCGTCGAAAAGGACTTCCGCTCCGGCGATGGGTTTGTCTCCGACTTTGGCGAAAATCGAGGTGGTGAGGGCGACGAGGAGCAATATGGGTTTCATGGAGATACGGGATTTTTTTCGGATGAGGACACCACGGGAACGCCGCGGAGAACGAGACGGCGACCGGGAGGTGTAGCCGCGCTACGGCTCGCGGTGACGATGTCCTTTCGAGAGGGAGAGGCGATCTGCGTACCGTTCAGCATATCGTCGCGGGAGATGGAATCGTCATCGATTTTTGCGGCGTGAAGGGAGCTGGGGATTTATGCCCACAAACCTTTCCGTTCCCGGCCACCCGGTGCCGCAACGTCGGCCTCATGCGTGGCTGCTCATCGGGAAGAAATCTCACGAAAAATTTGTGGTCGGGCCAAGGAATATTTGATCCATTTTCGAGCATCAAGCGGACAAAACCGTTCGCTGCAACCTCCCCCAACCCTCCTATGAAATCTGTCTGCCGCGCGTATGCGATCGCCTTGTCGATTCTTTCCTTCGGAACTTCCGGCCGTGCTGATATCATTGCCGCTTCTCACAAGGACTTCTCGATCGCCGGTTTCACCACTCCGACGGGTGTTCAGAATACGGTGAATGGTTTTAACTACGGTGTCTATCCAGGCGGCACCGGCACCGCCGGAGTTTTCACGACAAACGATTTCAGTGCTTCTCCGAGCGAATTTGGCGGCTCGTGGAATGGGGCTGATGGTTCTGGCACTCCTGCGGTCTCAAAGTTGGATATGCACCCCGGTCTCAGCCAATCCACCGCGGTACGCCGGTACACGGTGGCGGCCGGCGGCGAGCCGCTTCCGGCCGGCCCGGTGCGGGTTGTCGGACGCTTTTTCGACCTGAATTCCGGACTCACGCATGGGTTTGTGGCCTTGGATCCGGATGGTGAGGATGGCGCGGGCACCCGCAACGTGATCGCCGGCCCCGCCGAGATCAACTTGGCGAAATCCTGGAGCTTCGACGAGACCGTCAACGTTTCCCCGGGTGCCACCATCGACTTCGGGGTGCTTTCTGCGGGCGACGCGTATTCCGACAGCACCGGCTTTATCGGCTGGATTGTGGACGGAAATACGGCGGTCCCCACCAACCTCGTTTCGAGTCCCCTAGCATCGGCCCACTACGCCTACTTCAATGGCTACCAGGATTTACGAGGCCTCTGTCAGGTGATGGCCACCGATGGCGTGACCGGCGGAACTGACGCCACCACTTTCGAACTCACCGGCGGCGGCTATCCCTATCAATACGGAGGACTTCTCTATCTGGAAAAGACAGGCAGCGGGAAGGCCACCCGTTTCGACTCGATGCGGATCGACGTGACTTCCGCCAATGACTTCGCCCAAGCGCCGCAGCTCTACCTGTTGCGCCACAATTCGGACCCCGGCTCGATCAACCCGGTAGCTGACGACCGCTACGAGCGCCTGCCTGTCCAAGCGGTGCGGCAGTCGTCCAATAGCACGGGCCAGCCCTACTATACTGCCGCGCATTAGGATTTGTGATTTTGGAAGAATTGAAAGTTCAGCGCTAGCAGGCTTTTGAGTTCAGGTTTGCGCTTGTCTTCGAAGTCGTCCACACACCGGTCAATGGCGGCGCGGAAGCTGCTGAAATCCTTGTGATACTTGTTAGTCAGGCATTTCTTTTTCGTAAGTTT
>JBBSUD010000079.1:0-28049 GCA_038235225.1 Verrucomicrobiales bacterium | reverse complement strand
GGACCAACCGGTCGGCAATCGAGGAGACCAATCCGCCGCGAAGCGCGTCATCCGTGATCGTCCCCGGATAGGCCATGGCGGCTTCCGGACCTTGCATCATCAGGGCGCGGGTGATGGCGTCGATGGCCTCGCCGCGCTCCCGGCTGAGCGGCATCGCCGTGATCAGGCGGGTGGCGGTGGCCAAATCGTCGCCGGCCACGCCGCGGATGACGGCGGCCATGTAGGGATTCGCGCCTTTGCCATTGTAATGATCGGTGGCCCAGCGCTCGGCGGCGGCGGCATCGCTATTGGCCCAGCTTTGGAGGATCGTGGAGTTGGCGTCGCGGGAATTTCCGTGCTCGGAGTTGTAGGCAAGCGCGCCCATCGGATCGACCTTCGCCCAACCGCGGATGAGCAATTCCCACTCGCCGCGGGCTTCGCCAAGGTGGGGGGAATCGCGGAATTGGTCGATCACGGCGGCAAACTGGTCCGGGCCGAGCGTCTCGATGAGATCCATGAGCGCGCGCTGGCGGTCGAACGTGTCGGTGATTTTCACGATATCGGCGACCCGCGCGGCCGGCGGCCGGGAATCACGGCTGGCGGACGCTCGTCCGTCGGATTTCGCGGAGCGGGCGGCACGGGCGGATTCCAAGTCACCGGTCCGGCCTGCGGTATCCGCCAGTGATTGGCGGCGGGGGGAGGAAACGGCGGCATCCGCGGACGCGGCGTCGGGAGAATTGCGGAATCCGCTGGCGATCAGGGCGCCGGCGATGCCGACGGCGAATACTGCGGTGTGCGTGAAAATGAGATTGTTCCGGTTCATGGGATGGCGGGATAGGGTGAGCTTGTAAAAAATGTCTTCAGAGAGCGGGAGCGATGTTCAGCGTATGCTCCACCGGCCGCACCGCGTCCAAAACGGCTTGCTCCAGCGGAGAGCGCGTCTTTTCGGCGAGGGCGAAGGTGGCGTCCAAATCCGCGGCGCCTTCCGGGCCGTGGGCGAGAATCTTGATTTCCCGCGTCTCATAGGCCTGCTTTTTCGAAACGGCATCCATGATTTTCACAAATGCGGGCACCAACGGATTGTCTTGGAAATCTGTCGCCAGGTTGACGCCGGCGGTGAGTTCGGCGGCGGTGTAGTTATGGCTGTCCTTGCCCCAAGTGACTTGGTAGTTCGCGGCTTTCGGGGATTTCACCTTGAGAATGAATCGGTTGAAATCCTCATCAAAGGGCACGAGCGCCATCCCGGCGCGGATGGAGGTATCGCGATCCGCCGGGCCCGGGCCGGGGCAGACCGGCAGGCGGCTGCTGCGGATCGCGATGGCGCCACCGGTCGCCGAGACGACTTCATGGCCATTTTCCGCGACCGCGCTGTCAGCGGAATCGTCAAAAGTCACGCTGCCGAGATCGCCCCCGACGTCGAGTCCTTTAAGAAATGCGTAAGCCATGACGACATGCCCGGCCCACGCGGGATGGACGCCGTCGCTGCCGGCGAGGTGGAAATCCGGGCCGAAACTGGCGACTGCGGACTGGTTGGCGATGAGCATCGGCCGGAATACATCGGCGAACGCGACGTTCTGTTGGCGGGCGATTTCCACGCCGATGTTACGAAATCGGGAGAGCGACTGGTTGAGCTGTTCGCGGTCGCCCTTCGCGTCCTTCACCCAATTGGGGACGGACAGGATGATCCCGGGAGAGCCGAGCACGACCCGGCAGCCGGCATCCTCGAAATTTTTAACCATAGCGGTTTCATTCTGCCGGTATTCCTCGGCAACCTTCTCATCGTAAGGGATGTAGTGGAAATCGTTCATGCCGTAGGCGGTGGTCGCCACGTTGGGCTTGAAGCGAAGCACGTCGCTTTCCATGCGCTTGAGAAATCCGCCGGCCTGCTCGCCGCTCCAGCCGTGTTGGCGGCAGCGGATTTCCAATTCCGGGTGACAGGCGGTCAGGTAGGTCTCCAGAAGCACGGAATACTGCTTCTGCTCGGTGATGGAATCGCCGCAAATGGCCAAGCGGTCGCCCTTTTTCAAGATCGGGCTGCCCGTCGGAGGCGCTTCGGACAGCTTGTAAGCCGAAAGACTATCGGGTAGCGGCGGCAGTTCGCGGGCGGTGACCGGAAGGGCGAAAACGATGGGCAGAAGCCAGAGCGGGCGGTGCATCCGGCATCAGACGCGGAAATTGCCGCGGACCTTGCAGTAGCGCGCGCTACTCCGCTGGTTTGTGGGGCAACCAGTCGGTGGCGACTACCCGGACGATTTCCAAAAAAGTTTTTCCGCCGGAAGTGCGGCGCTTCGCGACTTCCACCACCGGGGCAAAGACGAGATTTTCGCCCGTGTTCGGCGCGATCGTCCGCAGAGCGTCGGACTCCCTGTTGACGAATGCGAGACGCTTGTCCTCGGATACAACCGATTGCACGAGAATCGGCAGAAAATGCTCGTTCGTGGTCGCGGCAGCCTGGTCCCGGTCGGGAGAACTGAGCAGAAGGTGGAAAACACCGGTTCGGTCAGGCGGTCCGCTGACGAACTTCCCGAACAAATCGTCCCGGAATTCCACAAAGGTCGGCCAATCGACCAGCCATCCCTGCGGCGTCTCCTGCACCGCCACCGGAATGCCTAACGGACGCTCCTCGGTAACGACCGTGAAAAGCAGCAAGCTCTCGCCGGTATCCGCATCGATCCGGCTCTGCCGCACGGATATGGATTTCGCAACCGTTGGTCCGTCCTCCGCGAGGTTTGAATAGGCCTCCATCGCAGGTCGCATTTGTTCGGGAAAAAGAACGTAAGCGCTTCGTGCCGCCCAATCAGGGGCATCAAGGAAAGCGCGCAGTGCAGCCTCCGCCCGGGCGGAAACTTTGGCGGATCCTGTCGGCGGCTTGACTGGGTCCGGCGGAGGCACCGTCAGCGCTTTGGTTGCTTCCGGCCGCGTTTCCGGCTCGGAAACCGGCCCGGGAGTCGGTGCCGGGGAGGGTTCACCGGGTTTTTCAATGGCGGGCGGCTCCGCCGATTTTCGCAACGACAGCGGACTGGAAAAATGATGTCCCGCGGCGAATCCGATCGCCAGGCCAAGCAGCCCGGTGACGATCGAGGGTCCTGCTGATCCCGATCGTCGAGGGATTTCCGGGGTAGAAACCGGCTTGGATTGTACCTCTGCCCGGACCGTCCCATCCGCCGCTTCCGGCGCGGATATCTCGCTGCCGCAACTCGGGCAAGGCCCCCGCACCCCAGCTAGGGAACGGGGCAATCGCAGGGTGACCTCACAAACGGGACAGGGGAATTGAAGGTCATCGGCCATGGCGGAATCTTGGAATACGGGCCATTTCTTGCAAGCCGCCCGCTCGCTGCCGATCCTCCCGGCTGGGGATTCCCTTTGCAATACCGTGATCGCGGCATCGGCGGTAGTTCGGGCATTGCGGAGCTCATCGACGCTGGCCATGGTCCGCGCCCGCCCATGCCAGCCGAAGCGAAAGCCCCACCCACCTTCCGGAAAACTGCCGATCTCCAGCAGGGAGCAACTACCGCGGATGACGTCACCCGCGCGTTGCCGCATGCGCTCGGGCCGGAAAAAAGCCTGCTTTCCTCCATGCTTCAGGATCCGCAGGAATACGTGGGAATGGCCATTGAGGAGAAGCTCACCGGCGAGCATTTCTACCTGCCGGCGCACTCCTCGCTCTTCGGATTCCTCATCGAACTCTTTGAAGGGGGCGTCGAAATCGAGCTGGTTTCGCTGATCCAGCGCTTGATCGACCGCGGCATGCTCGACCGCGTCGGAGGACCGGCCACGCTGACTGATCTCTACACCTACGCGCCGAGTCCGGGGCATTTCCGACACCATCTCCAGCATGTGAAGGATAAATTCGTCCTCCGCTCGATCATCCAAAATTCCAACGAGGCGATCGCCCAAGCCTATGACGCGCCGGACGAAGTGGCGGCGCTGCTCGACTCGGTTGAGGCCAAGATATTGGCGATCCGCGAGGGTTCGGAGACCAATCGCTCTCCCACCATCCAGCAGTCGGCGGCGGAGGTGGTGGAACAATTTCAAAAACTCCTCTCCGGCGAGCGCGGTGCCCAGGGAATAACCACCGGATTCGAAGAACTGGACCGCATGAGCAGCGGCCTCAAAGCGGGGGAAATGTTTGTCGTGGCAGCCCGTCCCTCCATGGGAAAAACCTCGTTCATGATGAACATCGTGGAGCACATCTGCCTCGACGAGGGCAAGCCAACGATGGTTTTTTCCTGCGAAATGAGCGCGTTTCAGATTGTGCAGCGCCTCATTTTCTCGCGTGCGAAGTTCGCTCTCAGCCAGCTTTCCCGCGGCTACACGCCGAACAAGGGCGACCTCCAGAGAATCCAGCGGTCCACCATGGAAACATCGGGATCGAAGCTTTTTATCGACGATACCGCCGGGATTTCCATCAACGAACTGCGCGCCAAGGCCCGCCGCAAGAAGCGCGACGAGGACATCCAGTTCATCGCGATCGACTACCTCCAGCTCATGAAATCCCGCACCCGGCAGGCGGAGAATTCCCGCGAGCGGGAAATCGCCGAAATCTCAGCGGGCATCAAAGGGCTGGCCAAGGAACTGGGCATTCCTATTCTCATTCTCGCCCAGCTCAACCGCGGCCCGGAAAGCCGTTCGGGAAAGAGCCTCGGCGTGCCGCGGATGTCGGACTTGCGGGAATCCGGCTCTATCGAGCAGGATGCCGATATGGTGGGACTGCTCTATCGGACTGCATATTACGCCGAAGATGCGGCGGAGAAAGAAGCGGAAGCCGGCAAGGCTGAACTCGTTCTGGCCAAAAACCGCAATGGTCAAACCGGCCACATCCCACTGACCTTTGTTGCTGACCTCATGCGCTTCGAAACTGGTCCGCCAGCGCAGGAAGAGCCGTAAGGTGGAATGTAGGTTTTCCGACTTCCGCGAGGCTTTCGTGAAAATCTGCCGCCTGTCCTTATCCAAAACGGCGAGGGTCACTGTATGAAATCGTGGAGCAACCGATCGAACGAAAAGACCCGCGTTCGAAGGATCGAACGCGGGCCTGACAATGGACGAACCAAATAAAATCAAGCGCGGCGCTTGCGCCGGAGAACAGCACAACCTGCGAGTCCCAGAAGGAGGAAGGAAGAAGGCTCAGGAACGGCGTTGATGCCGCTCACAGCGATGAAGTTCGTGCCGTAGGCATCAAATGGATTCGTAGTAGGATTTGTTCCCGCCACTTTATCCATGGCAATGCGCACGGAGTCGAAAGAAGCTGCCGCAAGACCGGGAAGTGTTCCAGAGAAATTCAATGTATTCCCGCCTGCCGACAAAGTAAGGGCAAAGTTGATGTCGAGTCCCGAAGGAGTGAAACTCGCAGTCATGTCGGTAATCTGATTGATACTGAACGCTTGGGTTGTGCTGAGCTGGATGTTGCTTCCCGCTCCGGATCGGTAATCGATCAACCAGATGTCCGGGTCGGTGGAAGGCTCTGCAACCAAAGAGAACAGATTGATGCTGCCAGCGGAATAGGCGCCAATTTCAAAACGGTTTTGAATGGTAGGATCCACGTTGGTGCGACCCATTGTGAACGTCGCCGAAAGCGAGCTGAAGGCAAAAGGAATGCCGACCGTGTGGTCCACGTAAAAAGAATCGCCGGTGGGAGTGGCATTTAAGCCGCCGACAGCCACCCCGCGTCCTACGCCGGTGATTGCTTGGCCGTATGCGATCGGAGCAGGTCCTTGAATCGGGTCATCAGGGGGATTCGGCTCCGACTGCGTCCAGCCGTTGTATCCGGGACCTATGCCGTTGGCCGCTGGGACCAGTGGATCATTCGGGCCGAGACCCGAAAAATCCGACGAATAGGTCGCTGCATGAGACACCAGGGATGTGAGGAGAAGTGTCCCGGCTGTGGCGGGTAGAAGTAACTTTTTCATGAACGTTTGGAGAAAAATGAGCGCTGAAAATCCGGCTTTAACAACTGATTCCGAGCTGATTGAGATTTTCAGGGAGGGCTTACGAATGTTTCAGTGCCGGAGCCTGTCGTAGCCGGGGGTGGCGGACTTCCAGTCCGCCGGGTCGCCGCCTTCGAAGATGCCGAGAGGATCAGACTGGCAAATCCGATTCCTAACAAGATTGCGATTGTGTTGGTTCGAGTTCTCATTTCGGTGCGGAGTCTTTCCATCGAGCCGGTCGCGTCAAACAAAAAGTCGATTTCCTTTTCCACTTCCCTGAATGGCGGGAACTCCAAGGGATGAGGGCCTCCTGCTGGCGGATGCTCCCGGTGACAGGTGGGGCATATTGCGATCTCATACGTCGGGATGAGCGAGGATTCGAGACAAACGACTTGTGACCGGAGACTGGGAGCGATAGACCCGTGGCCATCGACTCCGCAATCGCATTCTCCGACCAACGAATCCTGCATTCTTTTCGCCGACTGACGAAGACCGGCATGACCGCGGCTGCTTGGCTTGCATTAGTGGCTTCGGGGGCGGGCGCGGTGACGGCACCGGTTGTAATTCCCGCCGCTCCGCTGGCTCCGAGCGGGTTCACGGGTGCCCCGCAGGCATCGCCGCCAAGGATTGGAACGGCAGGTGAAATCCTCTCGGGATTCTCGCTTTCGACATCTCTGACAGGTACTTACGATTCGAACGTCACGCAAAGCCCCGGCGGCTCGGTGGCGCCGATCGAGGACGATTTCATCCTTCGCTTCGGCGGCAGCGTGTCCTACCTCTCAAAATCCACGGATTGGACATACGGCGGGACCTATCGAGCCGGTTACAACGAATATTTCACCCAGACGGACTTCAGCGGCCTCGACCAAGGTGGCAGTCTGGTGGCCAATTATCAGGGCGGCAGATTGAGCGCGTCGCTCACTACAGGCGTGGATTTCGACCGTGGCGGAAATCGTTACTACTCCTCCGCGTTTGTCGAACAGACCAGTTTCCGCACCGCGCTGACAGCCCGCTACAAGCTGAGCGCCAAGACCTCGCTCCAAGGGAATATCGGCCAAGCCTACACAACAAGCAGCGGGAACTTCGCGGACACCACCTCGTACGACGCCGGGATTTCCGCCCTCTGGCGGTATTCGCCGCTGACCGAATTCGGTCCCGGCCTGCGCTACACCTACCAAGCCGGCGGCGGCAGCAACGCCCGCACCTCCGTCGGTCCGAATCTCAATCTGAACTACAAACTCAGCACGAAAATCGCTCTCAATTCGCGGGTCGGCATGGATTTCACGAAATACGAATCCGGCGGTTCTTCGGATCCGTCGTTATCCGCATCCATCGGCTTGAACTACCAAGCATCCCGGCTGTGGAGCGCCAGCCTGACCTTCTACCGCGATTCGCAAGCCGATCCCTCCGTGCCCGGGGCTTTCACGCAGATCACGTCCATCCGCGCCGGCTACCAGCGGAAAATCCGTCGGGTCTCGTGGAACCTGGGCCTCGGCTATGAATCGGCCGCCAACCAGTCCGGCGGGTCTTCCACCGCAAGCCGTCCCGACCGGAATTTCGTCACCTTCGACACTTCGCTCAGCCTGCTCACGTTCGCCAACACCACCACGGCCAGCGTCTTCCTGCGCTACAGCGATCAAACCGGCGGCACCGGCGATTCGTATCAAGATACGCAGGTCGGCGTCAGCCTGAGCCGTAGCTTCTGAGCGCCGCTCCGGTTGCCCGCGCGGGTTCTTGGAAAGTGTTTTTGTGCTGGATTGTGGTCGGCAAACTCCTTATCCCAGCCACAGTTAGATCCGCACCGCCGCCGGAGCAATCCGCCGGCGGTTTGCTTCTGCACCACCCTCCGAGTCTCTCATGTGCCGAAATTTTCTTCGAATTCTGCTGATTTTCCTGACGCTTCCCCTGACTTCGTTCGCGGCGGAGCAAGCGGGGACCGCGGACGATTCCACCTATGTCCTCCGGCCGAACGACACCATCCGCCTCGCCGTATATGAAGAACCGGACCTCTCCGGCCCGGTCCGCATTCTTAAGACCGGGCAGGCTTCGTTTCCACTCATCGGCTCCGTGGCCGTGGGGGGACTGAGCGTCTCCGAAGCCGCCGCACGCATCAAGGAGCTCTACGCCAAGGACTACCTCGTCGCCCCGAAGCTGACACTTACGGTGGATGAATACGCCACTGAGTTCATCTCCGTTATCGGTTCGGTGAAAAATCCCGGGCAGATCCCCATGCCCGTATCCGGCCGGCTCGATCTCGCCACGGCGATGGCCACCGCCGGCGGACTCTCCGAGGACGCCGACGAAAATTCCATCCAACTCGTCCGCGCGTCTGGCAGCGCCTCCAATTTCAGCATGAGTTCCATTGAGGGCCAATCCGGTCGCGTCCAACTCGGAGCCGGGGACCGCATCATCGTTAACCAAAGCGCTTTTGTTGGCAAAACCGTCACGGTGCTCGGCCAAGTCGGCAAGCCCGGGCCGATTCCCTTTCCTATTAACGGGCGGCTGGACCTCGTGAACGCCATCGCCTTGGCCGGCGGACTCACGGAGCTGGCCAATCCGAAGAAGGTCATGCTGAACCGCAGCGGCAGGGAGACGGAAATCAATTTCCGTGAAATCTCCAGCCGCGGCGACCGGCCGCTGATGCTCCAGCCCAAGGACGTGATCACCGTCAAAGAGCGCTTTTTCTAAAGCGACCCATTTGGAAATCGCCCGCTCACCCGCCCATCCCCCTAGGTTTTTAGCCCAGCACATGTCCGCGTCCCACCGTTCCCGCCGCCCGCCATCTGACATCGACGATTTCGACGACGAGGAATTTATGGATTCCGGCTCCTCCCGCCAGGCCGGGCAGGAGAAAATGAAGCAGCTCGCGATGGACCTCTTGGGGCGCTGGCACTGGATCGCGCTCGGCCTCGTGCTTGGGGTGCTCGGCGGGGCCTATTATCTCTCCAAAGCCCCGAAAATCTATCGGGCGCAGGCCAGCCTTCTCATCAAGCAGCAGACATCATCAGTGATGGCTCGCGATCAGGTCGATGATATGGACATGCGCTCGATCGAGGCGCTGAACACTGTCGCCGAGCGCATCACCCGGCCGGAAATGCTGCAAAATGTCGCCAAACGCCCGGATGTCCGCGGGTTGCCCGGCCTGGTGCCGCGCGAGACCATCTGGCTGCCCGACTGGTCGCTGCCATGGTTCGGGATTTCCAAGGAGAAATCCGAAGCCCGCCAACCGGCGCCACCGCCCGAGTCCCTAGCCGGGATGATCGCGAACTGGACGCAGATCTCGGTGCGCCGCGGCACGCGCTTGCTTGATGTAGCGATTTCCCATCCTTCGCCGGAGGCCGCCAAAACCATCGCAGACGCCATTTGCATCGAGTACCAGAACGAGCTGAAGGGATCGCGCAAAGGCGGCCGGGATTCCTCGTTGGAAATCCTTGTGGAAAGTTCCGAGTCCGCCCGCAAGCAGTTGCAGACCGCGCAGACCGCGCTTGCCAGCTACCAGCGTGCCCTCGCCACCCTCAAGGATTTGGAAACCCGGGAAACCGCCGTCATCGAGCTGAAGCGCCGCTACCTGCCCAAGCACCCGAAGATGATGGCAGCGATGGCCGAACTGGCTGCGTTCCAGCAGAAATTTCTCTCCGAATTCGACGCCGCGCGGAACTCCTCCGCCGATCGCGAATATTGGGACAGCCACGCCGGCGATTGGAAAGAGGCGGGCGACGATCTGAACGCCCAGCTCCTCACCGCACGCCGCCTCCTGCTTGCCCGCGGCAACGTCCTCGAAAGCGAAATCGCCAGCCAGTCGAGCGTCTTCAACAGCATCCTGACTCGCATGCAGGAGTCCGACATCAACGGTCAGTCCGACGACTCGGAAATGGAAATCAACAGTGCCGCCCAACTTCCCGGCCTGCCGGTTTCGCCCGCTCCTACCAAGGTCATGGGTATGGCGACATTCGGCGGACTGGCCTTTGGCGTGCTGCTCGCCCTGCTGTTCAGCCGTCTGGACAACAAAATCCACACCGTTGCCCAAGTCGAGCGCGAGACCGGCTTGCCGACGCTTGCCGCCATCTCGCAGATCCAGCTCAAGCCCGCCTCCCGCAAGGCGAAAGCCGACGCGGAACCCGTCTCGGAAGCTCGCAAAAACTGGCACCCGATGCTGCTCTTCCGCGAGGAAACCTCCACCACCACCTACGCCGAAATGTTCCGCGTCCTCCGCGCGTCCGTCTCGCTGCTGGGAGATGAAAAGAAGCGGAAAATCACGCTGTTCAGCAGCGCGCTACCCGGCGAAGGGAAAACGCTCGTTTCGGGAAATTTCGCGCTGGCGGCCGCCCAGCAGGGCAAGCGCGTCCTGCTCATCGATCTCGATCTCCGCAAACCCGCCGTCCACAAGGTTTTCGGCTTCAAGCGCGATTCACATCCGCACGGCGTCACCGAAGTGCTCGCCGGCCAAGTCACCTTCGACGAGGGCCTGCTCAAGGATTCTGGCGACGAGCACTTGCATCTCATGCTCTCGGGCAAACCCGCGCCGAATCCCGGTGAGCTCCTCAGCGCCAGTGGATTGGAAAAATTTCTAGAAACCGCTACCGAACTCTACGATCTCGTCGTGCTCGATTCCGCGCCCTTGTTGCCAGTCCCCGACACGCGCATTGTCGCCTCGCTCGTCGATAATTTCTGCCTCGTGGTCCGCGGCGATTTCGTCTCGAAGGGTGCCGTCCGCCGCGTGATTTCCCTGCTCGACCACGACCAGAACCTGCCGAGCGGCATTGTCTTCAACGGATTTTCGGAAAAGCGTCGGCTCATCGGCCAGAACTACTCTTACGGCAACTACCAGACCAACCGCTACGGCCGCGCTTATCGCTACGGCTACGGCGCTTACGGCAGCGACGAGGATTGACCCGGCGCGGCTGCGTCATCCTCCAGCAGCAGCGAAAGCCGCCGGATTTCCAAGCATTTCCCGGTTTCCAAATCCACTTCCGCGATCACGCCGCACAGTCGCACCGGCCCGTCCGCGATCGGAAACCGCGTCGGCATTCCGGCGCGGAAGCGCCATACCACCGAGTCGATATTGCGCCCGAGCACGGAATCGTCCGGCCCGCACATCCCGGCGTCCGTGAGGTAGCCGGTGCCGCCGGGGAAAATCCGCTCGTCCGCCGTCTGCACGTGCGTGTGCGTCCCCACGACTAGGGAAATCCTTCCGTCCAGCATGCGGCCCATCGCGATTTTCTCGCTCGTCGTCTCGGCGTGGTAATCGAGCATCACCGCCATCACGCCGTCCGCCCGCAGGCGCTTCGCTTCCTTTTCCACCGCCAGATAGGGATTTTCCAAAGGCGGTTGAATGAACGACCGGCCTTGCGCCTGAATCACGCCGACGCGGCCTTTCGCCGTTTCCAGCACCACGCTGCCGTTGCCGGGCGTGCCATCCGGGTAATTGATCGGGCGCAGCAGTCGCGGCTCAGTGGGGAAATAGTCCACGATTTCCTTCTGGTCCCAAACGTGGTCGCCGGTGGTGACGACCGCCGCTCCGGCGCGCAGCAAATCGATCGCGATTTTCGGCGTGATACCGCGCCCGCCGGCCGAATTCTCGCCGTTCACGACGATGAAATCCAGCCCCTCCGACTGCTTGAGCAGAGGGAGTTGCGCAATCACCGCCTTACGGCCCGGCTCGCCGACGACGTCGCCGAGAAATAAAATACGAATCGCTGGCATAAGATGGGGGAGGCGGGAGAATCCGCCGCGGCACGGAAGTTCGCAATCCGGCGAGCCGCCGACAACCCCTTTTCCCGCCATGTCCGCACCGCTCCCGCGCCTTGCTTTCCCAATCGCTCTTTGCTGCCTGCTCGCCGTGCTGGCGCTGTTCCTAATTTTCCGATCGCAGCCTCCATCAGTGGCCAAACCGCCGCCGCCGCCACACCCGGCTCCGGAACTTTCCTCGCTGGCCCCGCCGCCGAACTGGCCGTCGCTGGAGGCGTTCCAAGACACGATGACACGCGCGGATTTCGAGGAACTCCTCACCAGCGTTTTCACCATGGGCGAGGCGTGGCGGAAATTCATCGAAATCGACGACAGCGGCGCGCGCATTGCCACCGGCGATGATTTCTCCGCAGGCGAATTCCGCCTCCATTTCGCCGCTCCCGGCGCGGAATCCGCCGCGCCGCGCCAGTGGCGAACCGCTTCCGAACTCCCGCCAGCCCCCGCGCGCAAACCGCTGTCCGGGTTGAAAATCGCCATCGACCCCGGCCACATCGGCGGGCCGTGGGCGAGGATGGAGGAGCGCTGGCTGGTCGTCGGCGACAGCGCGCCGGTTTGCGAGGGCGACATGACGCTCCAAGTTGCGAAGTTGCTCAAGCCCAAGCTCGAGGCGCTCGGCGCGGAGGTTTCGCTGGTCCGGGATTCCTCCGAGCCGGTGACCAAAATCCGCCCGGACGATCTGCTCCCGCTGGCGCGGAAATCCTCCGCTCCTGACGCTTCCGAGTCCGAAATCCGCCGCACCGCTGAGCGGCTTTTCTACCGCACCGCCGAAATTCGCGCCCGCGCCCATCTCGTAAATGACACCCTCCAGCCCGACCTCGTCCTGTGCCTCCATTTCAACGCCGAACCTTGGGGCGAGCCGACCCATCCGGCCCTCATCGACCGCAACCACTTCCACCTCATCCTCAATGGCGGCTACACCGATGACGAGGTTGCCCTCCCGGACCAGCGCTTCGAACTGCTGGAAAAGCTGCTCCAGCGGACCCACCGCGAGGAGGTGCTCGCCGGAGCCGCGGTCGCCACCGTTTTCGCGCAGCGCACCGGTCTGCCCGCGTTCGCCTATCCGCCCGGTTCGCCGAACGCCCGCGCCATCCCCGGCCAGCCGTATCTGTGGGCCAGAAATCTCCTCGCGAACCGCCTCTACGAGTGCCCCGTCGTTTTTCTGGAGCCATACGTGATGAACTCCACCATCGATTTCCTCCGCATGCTCGCCGGGGATTTCGCGGGCCTACGGGAAATCGAAGGCAAGATGCAGCCGTCGATTTTCCGAGAATACGCCGATGCCGTTGCCGCCGGGTTGGAATCCTACTACCTCGGCCAGCGTCGGCCGGCGGGAGCGGGTGATTAGGAAAATCCCTTGAAACACCTCCCGCTTCCGCCCCGTCTTTTGCAACCTCATGCCAGCGCGCCTCGCCCTCCTCCTCGCCCTCGCCAGCCCGCTCGCCGCTCAAGACGGCAAACAGCTTTTCACCACCTACTGCTCGGTCTGCCACGGCCCCGATGGCAAGGGCGCGACCGGCGGAGCCTTCCCGCCGCTCGCCGGCAGCCCGTGGGTCGCTGGCGATGCCGCTCTGCCGATCAAGCTGGTGCTCAAAGGCTTGACCGGCCCCGTCGAGGTCCTCGGCAAGTCTTACAATCTCGAAATGCCGCCCCAAGGCGCTGTCCTCGACGATGGCCAGCTTGCCGCGATTTTCACCTACGTCCGCTCTTCGTGGGGAAATCAGGCCCCCGAAGTCACCGCGGATTTCGTGAAAACCGTCCGCGCTTCGGTCGCCGATCGCAGCGCGCTCTGGACCGCGCCGGAAATCCTCAAGCTCCACCCGCTCCCGCTCGGCAAGACCGCGCTATCCAACGTGATTTCCCAGACCTACGCCGGCGAATGGTCCACCCTGCCGGATTTCTCCAAGCTCACCGCTACCAACGTGGAGGAGGAGCACAATGGCGTGATTTCGGAGAAGGATTCGCCGCTGGAGGACGATTTCGCCATCGTCTGGAAGGGCGATTTCACCGCGCCGGCCAACGGCGTCTTCGAGTTTTACCTGGATGTCGATGATGCAGCCGTCGTGTCGATCGGCGGCAAAAACGTCGTCGCCGTCGGCGGCTCTGGCCCGCTGAACGGCTCCCGCGCCCGCCAGGGAAGAATCAAGCTCAGCGCCGGCGCCCACCCGATCCGGATCGAGTATCTGGAAATCAAGGGGGGGCAGGCAATCGTCCTCGGATGGAGGCGGAAGGGCACGAAGGAATGGAAATGGCTCAGCGAACGGACCGCCAATCCGGAAGCCCGGCTCAAACCCATCCTTGTCGAACCGGAAAACGGCCGCCCCGTCATTTATCGGAACTTCATCACCGGCACCACTCCGCGCGCCATCGGCGTTGGATTTCCCGGTGGACTGAACTTCGCATACAGCGCCGACCACCTCGCTCCCGAGCTGCTCTGGACCGGCGAATTCATCGATGGCGCCAAGAAATGGATCGAGCGCGGCACGGACAATTCGCCGCCCGCCGGGGAAAATGTGGTGCGTCCCACGCAGGACCGCGCGCTGCCGGAGGAAGCCCGTTTCAAGGGCTACAAACTCGATTCCGGGGGGAATCCCACCTTCTTCGTCAAGCTCGGCGGCGGCATGCTTTCCGAGTCGTGGAAGCACGGCAGCGGGGGACTCGTCCGCACGCTCGACGTCACCGGCGACGCGATAGAAATGCTCATTGTCCAGAATGCCGCGGGCTTCGAATACACCGCCGGAAGCGGCAGCTCACCGTGCCGCCTGCAAGCCAGGGATTCCGCGATCAAAGGATCTTTCCTCATGACATCCCAGCAGGAACTGGAGCTCCGCGATGGCAAACGCTATCTCAAACTCGAACCCGGCAAACCGGTGACGCTCACCTACCAGTGGAAACTGTGAACTGATATTTCCATACCTACTTTCCACAGCCCGCTACCCCTACCCAGCATGCGCATTTTCTCCTTTCTCGCCCTCTCCGCCGCTTTTGCCAGCGCCGCCGAGCAGTCCGATTTCTACAATCGCCAGGAAATCCCGCTGCCGCCCGGCGAGGTGATGGAAATTTCCTCCATCGCCCTGATGCCCGGCAATCAAGTCGCCGTCGCCACCCGTCGCGGAGATATCTGGATTTGCTCCGGCGCTTATGATGAGGACGTTTCCAAAGTGACATGGAAACGCTTCGCCCGCGACCTGCACGAACCGCTTGGCATGTTTTGGAAAGACGGCTCGCTCTATCTCACCCAGCGCCCGGAAGTCAGCCGGCTGAAAGACACCGATGGCGATGGCCTCGCGGACGAATTCGAAACCATTTGCTCTGATTGGGGAATCAATGGCAATTACCACGAGTATGCATTCGGCAGCACCCCGGACAAGAATGGCGATATCTGGGTCGCGCTCTGCCTGACCGGTTCGTTCACCGCCGAGTCGGACTGGCGCGGTTGGTGCATGCGGGTCACGCCCGAGGGGAAAATGATTCCTACCGTCTCCGGCCTCCGCTCGCCCGGCGGCCTCGGCTTCAATGCCGCCGGCGATACTTTTATGACGGACAACCAAGGCATTTGGAACGGTTCGTCTTCATTGAAGTGGCTCAAGCCCGGCTCGTTCCAAGGCGCGCCCGTCGGTAACAAATATCACACTCTCGCCGACCTTCCCGCGCCGCCCGAAGTGCAGGACAAATCCCGGATTCTTACCGAGCGGCTTGAGCACCCGGAATTCATTCCGCCCGCCGTCATCCTGCCTCACGCCAAGGTTGGCCAATCGCCGACCGGCATCGCCTGCGATACCAGCGGCGGGAAATTCGGTCCATGGCCCGAGCAAATGTATGTCGGTGAGCAAACGTTTTCCGAGGTCCAGCGCATCAACCTGGAAATGGTGAATGGTCTCTATCAGGGCGCCGTGTTCCATTTTCTCGACGGATTCCGCGCCGGCATCATTCCGGTGCGCTTCGACAATGAAGCCGGAGCCCTCTTCGTCGGCGGCTCCAACCGCGGCTGGGCCTCCCGCGGCGGCAAGCCGTTCACTTTCGAGCGCGTCACTTGGACCGGCCAAACTCCGTTCGAGATGCAAACCATAACCGCCGAGCCCGATGGCTTTACCGTTCATTTCACCGAACCCGCCGATCCAGCCACCGCCGGCGATCCCGCGAGTTATGCCATGGATACCTTCACCTACATCTATCAGGCGGAATACGGCAGCCCGGAGGTGGACAAGACCACCGCTCAAATCACCGCCGCCGCCCTCTCCGAGGACAGGAAATCAGTCCGTTTGAAGATCGACGGCCTCGTCCGCGGCCATGTTCATCACTTGGAAGCGAAGGGTGTGAAATCCGTCTCCGGCCAGACGCTCTGGCACCCGGAAGGCTGGTACACGCTCAACGAGATTCCGAACTGATTTCCGCGACCGCGGGTTGCCCCGCAGCGGGTCCGCCGCTACCTCCGGCGCATGCTTTTCCCGTTTGAGAATTCCTATGTCCGCCTGCCCGGCGAGTTTTACGAGCGCGCCGATCCCACCCCGGTCCGCGCGCCCGTCCTCATCCGGCTGAACAGGCCGCTCGCCGCGGACCTCGGCATCGATGCAGAAAAGCTGGGGTCCCCGGAAGGCCTGGAAATCCTTTCGGGAAACCGCCGCGCGGAAGGCTCCGAGCCGATCGCCATGGCATACTCCGGCCACCAGTTCGGCGGATTTTCCCCGCAGCTCGGTGACGGCCGCGCGATTTTGTTAGGTGAAATCGTCGGCGGCGATGGCGTCCGGCGGGACATCCAGTTGAAGGGCTCCGGTCCCACGCCGTATTCCCGCCGCGGCGACGGCCGCTCCGCGCTTGGTCCGGTTTTGCGGGAATACATCGTCTCCGAAGCCATGGCCGCGCTCGGAGTGCCGACCACCCGCGCGCTCGCCGCCGTCGCTACCGGCGAAGATGTCCAGCGAGAGGAAATCGTCCCCGGCGGCGTCTTCACCCGCGTTGCCAGGTCGCATATCCGCATCGGCACATTCCAATGGTTCGCCGCCCGCGAGGATCATGCCAGTTTGCGCGTTCTCGCCGATTATGCCATTGCCCGGCATTACCCTGAAATCGCGGATTCGCCAAATCCGTATCTCGCCCTCTTGGACGGCGTCATCGACCGCCAGGCCCGGCTGGTGGCGCACTGGATGCAGCTCGGCTTCATCCACGGCGTGATGAATACCGACAACATGTCCATCTCCGGCGAGACCATCGACTACGGCCCTTGTGCCTTTCTCGATGCATACCATCCGCTCAAGAAATTCAGCTTCATCGACCAGCAGGGGAGATATGCCTTCGCCCGCCAGGGAGAAATTGCTCACTGGAATCTGACACGATTCGCCGAAACGCTCATTCCGCTGATTTCGGAAAATCGGGAGGATGCCATAACTCTCGCCGAAGCGTCGCTCGATCGATTTCCCGAGATTCACCAGAGCGCGCTTCAGGAGCGCCTGACCGCCAAAATCGGCCTCGCGGGAAATTCCGCCGCGGACTGGGAAATGATCTCCGCGCTGCTCGCCCTCATGGCCGCTGGCGAGGCCGATTTCACTCTCGTGTTCCGCCACCTGTCCACCGCTTTCGAAACCGGCGGCGACAGCGCTCTGCTCGCACTTTTCAACGATTCCAGGCCCATCGCCAACTGGCTGGCAGGCTGGCGCTTCCGTCTCGAATCCGCCGATGCGGCGCAAGCGCTCGCCCTGATGCGCCAGTCGAATCCCATCTTTATCCCGCGCAACCACCGGATCAAGGAAGTCATTCAAGCAGCGTATATCAAGGACTATCAGCCCTTCCACCGCCTCTGCGATATCCTGGCAAATCCCTTTTCCGAGCAGACGGACGCGGCGATCTACGAATCCGCACCGTCGCCCGGCGAGGTCGTCCGGGCGACTTTCTGCGGGACATGATTTTCCCGGACTTTCGGGAGTTGCATCCGGCGGGCGGTTTGGTGGAATCCACACCATCATGCGCGTCCTTCTAACCACCTGCTCCTACCAAGACACCCCCGGCCCCCACCATGAGTTGATGGAATCCCAAGGCTGGGAAATCGTCCGCGAGCGCGGCCCTTTGTCCGAAAAGCGCATGCTGGAACTCGCCGGCGATTTCGATGCCTTTCTTTGCGGCGACGATGCCATCACCCGCGCGGTTTTAGAGAAATCCCTGCCACGATTGAAGGTGATTTCCAAATATGGCATCGGCCTCGATAAGATTGACATACCCGCCACCAAGGAACTGAAGATACCCGTGCTTTTCACCCCCGGGGTGAATCATGACACCGTGGCCGAACATACCTTTCTGCTGTTACTCGCACTGGCGAAAAATTTCCCGTATGCCATCGACGGCACCCGCGCGGGCCGTTGGGACCGCAAAACCGGCAGCGAGCTGCACGGCAAGCGCATCGGCCTCATCGGCATGGGCCGCATCGGCCAGGAAATGGCTCGCCGCGCCCGCGCCTTCGGCATGGACGTGCATGGCTTCGGCCACTACTGGCCCGAGGAAATCGCCGCGGAGTTTGATATCAAGAGACATGACTCGCTCGATTCGCTATTCGACAGCGTCGATATCATCAGCCCGCACACCAATCTCAATGCCGGCACCTTGCATTGCATCAATACCGACCGCATTTCCCGTCTGCCCGATGGCGCTTGGATCGTGAATACCGGCCGCGGCGAGCTCATCGACCAGGACGCCGTCATCGCCGCCCTGGATTGCGGCAAACTCGCCGGCTATGCCGCCGATGTGCTTGATGAGGAACCCCCGCCCGCCGACCACCCGCTGACCCATCATCCCAAAGTCATCATCACTCCGCACGTCGGCTCGCGGACCTTTGAAAGCGTCCCTCGCCAAGCCATGAAATCCCTCACCAATCTCATCAACGCCCTCCAAGGCGAAGGCAAGTGCAACTGCGCCAACGGCATCATCTAACGGACTGGCCGCGCCTGCCGCCGCGAACAACCACTCTGCCGTGAGTTTCGCCTAAATCTCAACCGGCGATGTATTGCAGCAGACCCTCGGCGGTTTCCACCTTCTTCCCGGTGAAGCTCAGCAGGCTTTTCGAATCGTGGATTCTCGGCGTGGTGCGGAGATGGGCGCGCTCGGTCAGGAAGGAAATGAGGTGGTCCAGGCAATGATAGTATAATGGGTCGTTCATCATCGCCGTCCGCTCGCGGGGCCGGGCAAAATCGATGGAGAGGATTTCCCCGATGGTGGCGGCGGGGCCGTTGGTCATCATCACGACGCGGTCGCAGAGGAAGACGACTTCATCCACATCGTGGCTGACAAGGACGGTGGTGATTTTCTCGCGGTCGAGGATTTCCAACATGACATCCTGCAGCTCCATCCGGGTGAGCGAATCGAGACGGCCGAACGGTTCGTCCAGAAGCAACACCTGCGGCTTGAGCGCGATGGCGCGGGCGATGCCGACCCGCTGCTGCATGCCGCCGGACATTTCCCGCGGGTATTTCTCCATCGCGTCGGCGAGGCCGACGGAATGCAATGCGTATTCGACAATCTGTTTCCGCTCGGATTTCGTGGCGTGCGGATAAACGTTCTTCACGCCTAACATGACATTGCCCGCCGCGGTCATCCACGGCATCAGGCAGGGCGATTGGAACACCACGGCGCGGTCCGGGCCGGCGCCGTCGATCTCATGATTGCCGACGATGATACCGCCGTCGGAGATTTCATTAAGTCCCGCGAGCATCGTCAGGACTGTGGATTTCCCGCAGCCGGAGTGCCCGATCAGGCCGATGAACTCGCCCTTTTCGATGTTCAGATTGAAATCGACGACGGCGCGGAACGGCTCGCCGAATGGATTCGGATAGAACTTGGCGAGATTGAATATTTCGACGTGGCGCATGACGGAAGTGGGGTTAGGCGGGCAGCGGAGACGTCACTGGCCGGATGAGCCTGATCAACAAAACGGTGGTGACGAACGCTGCGCAGGTTCCCGCCGAGAGAACGAACTCCGCGAGACGGGGCGGGAAAATGAGGGTGAAATCCTGCCCCTTGGTGAGACTTGAAAAACTGGAGACACAGAAGGGCATCAGAAACAGGCGGAAGGTCTGCCAACGATTCCGGCCCGGAGAGTTCACGCTGAGTTTCAATGCGAACCCGATCACGGCGGCGATGCCAAGCGAGCTCAGCCATATGCGTGGCGAGCGGTCGAAATGATGCGCGATCGTGAGGAAATACCAGATGAGATAGCACCATAAAACCATCCGCGGCGCGCGAAGCTCCGAGAAATAGCGAATCGGCTGAGACACTCTCTTCATGACACTTCAAGCGGGAAGTTTCCATCGCAGACTGGGAGTTTTCGACAGGGGGCGAAATTCTTTGGGCGCAATGTCCGGCATGCGGACGATGCGGTCGCCGCGCGAGGCGCGGGCCTCGCGGTTGAGGTTCACCAGATACGAGGTGACGTCCGCCTTGAGGTGCTGATAGTCGGGGTTTTCCGTCAGCGTCCGCCGGTCGCGCGGCCGCTCCAGAGTTACGGGAAACGCCTCGGCCAGGGTAGCCCGCGGACCCATTGTCAGCGGGACGATGCGGTCCGCCATGAGGATTGCCTCGTCCACATCGTTGGTGATGAGAACGACGGTCTTCTTTTCGCTCTCCCAAATCTGTAGGATTTCGTCCTGCAGCACCGAGCGCGTGAGCGCGTCGAGAGCGGAGAGCGGCTCGTCCAAAAGCAGGATTTCCGGCTGCATTGCGAGGGTCCGCGCCAGCGAAACCCGCTGGCGCATGCCACCGGAAAGTTCGTGCGGTTTCTTGTCCCGCGCCGGCGTTAGATGAACCATTTCAATGTAGCGATCGACATGCTCCTTCCGTTCGCTTTTCGACTTTTCGGGAAATACCTGTTTTGTAGCAAGCGCGACATTGCCAAACACCGTAAGCCATGGCAGCAGCGAGTAGCTCTGGAACATCACCCCGCGCTCCGGACCGGGGCGGGTGACCGGTTTTCCAGCCATGGTGACCTTGCCGGCGGTCGGCGCTTCGAGTCCCGCCAGCAGCGAAACCAGTGTGGATTTCCCGGCTCCGGAAAATCCGATGATGGCGACGAATTCGTTCTGGCGGACCGATAGATTCACATTTTCGAGGACATTCACCCTGCCGGCCGCGGGGCCGAAACCGATGGCGACCTCGTCGAGAGTGAGATATGCCTCGCGAGGCGGGAATTGGGCGATGCTTGTCATAACTTCAGATTGCGGGGCTAGCGGTATCGAAGGAAACGAGGCGTTGGAAAACCACCATGATCCGATCCAGCGCCATGCCGATGAAGCCGACGATGAAGACGACCACAAACATCTGCGCGAAGGACTGCGAGGAACCGTTGGTGTACATGTCGTTCACAAACTTCCCGATGCCTTCCGAAGTGGAGAGGATTTCCGCCGCGACGAGCACCATCCAGCCAACCCCCAGCGAGATCCGCAGGCCGGCGAAAATGAGCGGCAGCGCGGTAGGGATGACGATTTTGAAAAGGCGCGACCAGAATCCGAGCCTCAGCACGCGGGCGACGTTCATGTGATCCTTGTCCACCGAGCCAACGCCCAGAGCGGTATTCACCAGCGTGGCCCATAGCGAGCAAAGCGCGACCGTGATGGCAGAAGAAAGGAACATGGGATCGATCTTGTAATTGCTGATGAAGGGGACTTTCGCGAACGCGAGGATGAGCCAGTGATTCTCCGGATCCGGCATGAATCCACCGACGATGATCATGATGATCGGCAGCCAGACGAGCGGGCTAACTGGTTTGAAGAGCGCAACAAAAGGTGTCGTCGCGGCCATGAAGGTCGGCGAAAGTCCGCACAAGATTCCGATGGGAATCGCAATCAGCGAGGACAGGACAAATCCGGCGAAGACGCATAGCAGCGAGCGGCCGATCTGCTTCGGCAGCGTCCATGGCTTGGCATACTGCGAGGACTCGGTGGTGGCCAGCAGTTCGTCGCGTTTCAATACGGCGCTGCCGAGTTTGTATAGATCTTCATCCGCTCCGGCGGCGAGGAACGCGGCGCGCGCCCCGCTGGCTTTGGACCTCGATTCCGCGATCTTCGCCTCGCGGGAATTGTCGCCCAGCATGTCGATATACTTCACCAGGAACTGCCGCTCCTCGGCCAGCAGGGTAACGGCGCGACGGGCATTCTTCACTTCGGGAAACGCGACGGTTTGCGCCTCGGTGTAATCCACCTTTAGCTTGTCTAGTTCCGCTTTCTCGACGTCCATGGCGGCTTGGGATTTTCGTAAATCACCGAGGAACTTCTGGCGCGCCTCCGCCCCTGCTCCGGCGAGCGCCGAGGCTTGTACCTTCAGCGCCGCGGCACGGGATCTGCGGGCCTCACGGGCCGATGCCTCCACCTTTTCGTAGGCAAGTTTTGCGGGACCTATGAAGTTGTCAAAACGGCTTTTGGAAGACGCTTCCGCCTTTTCTAACTCCGCCTTGGCGCGGGCTTCCAAGGCATCCAGCTCGGCCATGCGCATCTTCGCTTTCTCCAGCGCCACGGTCCTTTCCGCGCCGGTGTAGAGATATGCCTCGTCCTTTTCCGTTTCACGCTCATGGAAGCGCCAGATGCCGCCGGTGGCGTCCCATACCACCAACGGCGTGGGAACCTCGCCGGCCTTGGTCTTGTGGCGCGGCGCGAGCAGCGACCATAACAGTAGGAAACCCAGAAAGGCAAACACCGGAATGACGATGAACTTGCCGATTTCCCGCAACTGTTTCCGCGGCTCCTCGCGAGCCGCAAGGCGCACGATTGGGGACAAAAAATTCAGCCCCGAGATGTCGATCGCCTTGAGAATCTTGTATTTGATTTCCATATCGTTGCCCGGATCGGGAGCGTTCGGCTTATTTGGAAGAGAGGCCGGCCTCGTCCTTGATGCCGATCTTGAAGGAATTGATGTATTGGATCGGCTTGCGGCCGTCGTATTCGTTGTGATCGATGAAATCCTTGGTGGCGGGCTTGTAGCCGTCTTTCGTGTCGGGCAGCTCGTCCTTGCTCATCCTGCCCTCGGAAATCAAGGAGGCGGCGGCCTTGCGATAGACTTCGGGCAGATAAATCTTCTTAACCGTCTCCGCATACCAGGAAGCCGGTTTGCTCTCGGAAATCTGCCCCCAGCGGCGCATCTGGGTGAGGAACCAGACACCGTCCGAATACCATGGGTAGGAGCAGTCGTGCTTGAAGAAGACGTTGAAATCCGGCATGTCCATGACGTCGGATTTCTGGAAGGCGAAGGTGCCGGTCATGGAGTTTTTAATTACCTCGAAATCGGCTCCCACATAGTTCGGCTGGGAGAGGATGCGGCAGGCTTCGGTGCGGTTGACCAGCTTGCCGGAGGCATCGGTCTCATCGAGCCACATGCCCGCGCGGATCAGCGCCTTGGTGACGGCGACGAGCGTGTTAGGATTCTCGTCCGCCCATTTCCGGGTCACTCCAAAGACTTTCTCCGGATTGTTTTTCCAGATTTCGTAGTTGGTGATCACCGGCACGCCGATGCCTTTGGCAACCGCTTGCTGGTTCCACGGCTCGCCGACGCAGTAGCCGGAAATCGTCCCCGCTTCAAGGGTGGCGGGCATCTGCGGCGGCGGCGTGACCGATAGTTCCACCTCCGCGTCGATGCGTCCGGCCACGTCGGTCTTCGAATAGAATCCCGGATGAATCCCGGAAGCGGCGAGCCAGTAGCGGAGTTCGTAGTTATGGGTGGAAACCGGGAAGACCATGCCCATTTGCAGCTTCTTTCCCTCCGCCAGCAGCTCCTCGGCAATCGGCTTCAGCGACTCGGCGGAAATAGGGTGGGGGGGCTTCTCCGCATCCAGATCGATGTCGTTTTCCTGCATCTTCGCCCAAATGGAATTCGATACGGTGATGGCGTTTCCATTCAAATCGAGAGTATAGGGAGTGACGATGTGGGCCTCGGTGCCGATGCCGATGGTGGCGGCGATCGGCTGGCCGGAAAGCATGTGCGCGCCGTCCAGATTTCCGCTGATGACATTGTCGAGGAGCACTTTCCAATTCGATTGGGCGGTGACTTCCACTTGCAGTCCCTCGTCTTCGAAAAAGCCCTTTTCCTTGGCGATGACGAGCGGCGCGCAATCGGTCAGCTTGATGAATCCGAGCTTCAGCGCGTCCTTTTCGACCGCGAGTTTCTCGGCGCGGGACTGGGGGACGCCGAAAGCGAATAGCGCGGGCGAGACAAGAATCGCAAGCAGCAGATGGCGGCGGGATTTGGAAAGTTGGTGATGCATGATTTGTTTCGAGTTCCGGCCCTCACAAAGCTGCGGGAATGCCAAAACTTCGCCGTTGCGATTCATGCCGGAGATGCGTCCTCATCGGCGGGATGAAGACGCTTCATGCGCCTTGTGATCGCAACGTGGCGGCATGGAAGAGATCCTCCCGATAGATGCGCGAGAGCGAGCCGCAGGTGACGTCCGGCAGGATGCCGATGCTGCGCAATCCGGCCAACACCCAGGAGGCTTTTTCCACAGTCGGGCGGTTCACGCCATCGCCGTGGAAGATATGGAATCCTGCCGCGCTGGCGGTGCCCGAGCCGGTATCGAAGCGGCTTCCCAGGCTGTTTCCCAGCACTTTTTCCGATGCGCCGGTATATTCCTTGCGCGCCAGAATGGAGATCATTTCCGTCTGATAATCCGGGTTTTGGCAAAGCCGGCAGGATTCCAGCAGCGCGGCGGCCAAGGCGATCGATTCGTCCTTCCGCTCCCGCAGAAATTTACCGGAAACGAGCAGCACTTTTTCCGGATGCCCGTGCGACAGGTCCGACGATGTGGCCGGGCACCAGCCGGTGCCGTTGGCGATCGCCTCGGAATTCCACGGCTCGCCAACGCAGTATCCGTCGATATGTCCGGCCTTCAAATGACGCGGCATGAGCGGCGGCGGCAGGAAGATGATTTCCACATCGTCGGGCGCGCTGAGGCCGTGCCGCCGCAGCCATTGATATAACAAGATGTGGTGGGAGGAATACCGGTGGGTGGCGGCCAGGGTGAGCGGCCGGTCTTTCTTCCAAGATTTCGTTAGAAAATCGCGCAGGCCTTCGCCGCGGCCGATTTCCGCCGGTATCAATTCGTTAGAGAGGGTGATGGCATTTCCGTGGAGGTTCAGAATGAGCGGCACCGCCACCTCGCAGCGGAGTTCGCTGAATCCCATGCCTAGCGCGAACGCGATGCCGGCGATGGATTGTGCGGCGTCCAAATCGCCATAGTACATCTTGTCCCGCACGCTGGCCCAGCCGAGCTCGCGGGAAAGTCGGACGTCCAGTCCGTGGCGGAGGAAAATCCCCGTTTCGCGGGCCACGGCGATCGGCGCGCAGTCGCTGAGCGGAACGAAGCCGAGCCGCACCGGATACGTTCCGTGAGGGGCGCGGCTTTGGGAATCCATATCCGGCGCATAAGCGTGTGGGATGCCAAGGACCGCATTTTGGCACAAGCAATGCTCATTTCCCGGCAGCTTTCGATGAAAGCGCTTCATCATGGATTGGGTTCCGGATTTGAGACAACTGAGGGCGTTCGTGGCCGTGGTGGAGGAGGGGAGTTTCACCCTCGCCGCGCGGCGCATTTTCGTGACGCAGTCCGCCGTCAGTCACTCGCTGCGGACGCTGGAGGAGCAACTGTCGTGCAAATTGTTAGATCGGACGGGCAAGCGCGTGGCCGTCACCGCGGAGGGCGAGTTGCTATTGCGCCGGTGCAAGCGCGTGATCTTCGAGCTGGAGCAGGCGGGCCGCGATCTCGACGGCCTGCGGCGCTGGGGCCAGACGCGCATTCGCATCGGCGCCCCGCACAGTCTTTGCCATTTCCTGATCCCGTCCGTGCTGCGGGAATTCCGCGATTGTTTTCCGCGCTGCGAGCCGGTGATCGAGGCGGGTGACACCACTTTGTTATTGGATCGCCTGGCCAGCGCGGATCTCGATCTGGTGGTGGGATTGAAACCGCGCGGCAAGAGCGAGGACGGCTACCGGCCGATGTTCCGTGACCGGCTGGCGTTCGTCGTCTCGCCCTTTCATCCTTGGGCAATCGATTCCTCCAGCGTATTAAAAACTCTCGATGAACATCAATTCATCATCTATGCCAAAGCGACGGAGACGCACCGGCTGATCGAGGAATGGATCGAAAGCAAGGGCGGGCGGGGGAGGAAGCCACTGGTCCTCGGCGACATGCAGGCGATCAAGGAAATGGCGAAACTCGGCATCGGCGTGGGGATCGTCGCGCCCTGGGTCGCATCGCGCGAACTGGAGGAAGGGAGCCTCAAGGAGGTTGATATCGACGAACCCGGAATCGAGCGGGAATGGGGCGTATTCCATAGTGCGAAACGCGAGCCGAGCCTGGTGGAGGAAGCATTCATCGGCTTGTGCGAGATGGCATTCGCGGCGATGCCGGTGAACCGTAATGCGAATTGAGGAAAGGCCGCCGCGGGATCCACGGCGGCCTTCGTGACTTCCGAGCGATGACTACTGCGACTCAGAAAGTATAGTCGAGCTCGATGGTGAAGCGGGTGGTGGTCGGCAAAGCCGCAGCCCCGGCATAGACATCGCCTTCGGACTCGAAATGGGCGGCTTTGGCGATGGCGGTGAAGTTCTCGTCGAATTTCTTCACAAGGACGGAATCGTATTCCCAGCCATAGCCGGCGCTCACTCCGTCATCTCCGTAAGCATGCAGGACATTGGTCCATTTGATGCCATAGAAAAGCGGTGTGGTATGGGAGACATAGACGTCGGTAAGGCCTTTTTGAGAACCTTCGAGGCGCCCGCCGATGAAGGCGTCGGCAAATCCGTTGAAGGCGTGGACGGTGGCCAGCGGAGTTTTAAAACCCTGGTCGAGGTGCTCCAAACCGAGGGTGAGGGACTGCTTGCCAAGGGTTTTGGTGGCCATGACGTGACCGTAGAGCGCGCTTTCATCGCCAAGCAGTCCGGCCTTGTCCTGCCAAGCGAATTCGCCATAAAGCTGGGTGTTAAGGAAGGTTCCTTTGGCGCTTCCTCCGAAGGTGTTGTTGTCCCAGTTCGGCTTGTCCCGGAAGTTCATGATATAGGCATATGCGCCGAACGTGACGCCCTCGACGCCGGCATAGGATGCGTTGAACAAATGGACGTCGGCACCGATGTCCTGCACATTCGGCGTGAGGGCGAGAGGCGCGTCGGCGTCGCTGCCGAAGATGCGGTTCACCTGGCCGACGTAGGCGTAATTCAAGGTGAGTTTGTCGATGGATGTGTTTGCCAGCGAGAACGCGTCATAGGTCTGCTCGTTCTGGCGCCAGCCGACGTTCCCGATGAAGGCGGCATTGTCATAGATGATGCGCTGGCGTCCGATCTTGGCAGTGGTATCGAAGCCCGTGTATTGTAAATAACCTTGGTTGAGTTCGTTGGTTTCCGGGTCTGCGATTACAGAATTGGCGGGATCGAAAGGATCCGCGCCGGGCGCTCCGCCATGATAGTCATCGATGACGGCCTGCAAGAATTCGCCTTCAACGAAGGCGCTGAAGCCATGCCACGCCTGCGTCTTCAAACCCAGCCGCTCGCGAATTGTAAGTGCGTGGGAAACGTCGAAACCATCGATATCCGCAATTTCGTAACGGCCGCGTATATCGATGACAGGCTTGATCCAAGGTTCGGGCTCGGGCGCGGCGATCGGCGTCTCGAAATCCGGATTTCCCGCATGGAGCAGGCCGGCTGTGGTCAGATAGAGTGCGGCTTTGAAGTTCATGGATGGATGGTGTTGGCGTGGTGCGTTCCTCGGTATCGGGAACGGAGCCAACCAAGCGCGCCGCCTGCCACAAGCGCGTCGGCACCGCGCCGGCGGGTGAAGTCTTTTTCCGCGCCGCATGAGGATGAGTCATGCCATTCCCGAACTAACAGAAAATGCCCGCGCCGGGGCGGAGGAGTTATGCCATCATTTCCCGGGCACGGCGGATTGGATGAAATTCACCAGATCGGTGCGGCATTTCTCGCGATCTGTAGGATTCAAATAGAACATGTGGCCGCCGTCGAACGAAACGGTGGAAATGTTTTTTCTGAGGTCAGCGGACAGATCGAGCATGTGGCGGATGGAGTAAGCGACGCCGGCGGGCGGCGTGGCGAGGTCGGTGCGGCCGCCCATGACGAGCACTTTCAGGGAAGGATTGTCGCGCATCGCGGTGCCGAGTTGTTCCGTGAGATTGACCACTTGGTTGGAGGAATTCCACTGCCATGGCTGTACTTTCCCGGTGAGGATTTCGTATGGCTGCTCGTCCTTGTAGCCGAGACCGCGGCCGAGGTAGTCGAGCATGGCGGTGGCGAAAGCGCCGTAGGCCAGCGAGTAGGACGGATCGTAGGTCGGATACTGAGATGCCGGATCGGTGGCGTCCCAGGCGACGCGGCCGTCGAAGCGGCCGAGGATTTTCCCTTCGGCGCGCAACAGCTCGGTGCGGAAAAAGG
>JBBSUD010000078.1:0-28133 GCA_038235225.1 Verrucomicrobiales bacterium | reverse complement strand
TGGCCCTCCGCCCCGCACGCCGCCAACCCGGCGCGGCAATTCCGCTGCCCGCCGTGGTGCATTGGAAAAGCGGTCACTTCGCCGCGATCACCGAATTGAAGAATGGGCGATACCATATCAAGGATGGCACTTTTGAAGACTCGCTTTCGATCCGCCCGGAAGCGCTCGAGGACGAGGCCAGTGGCTGGTTCCTCATCCCCGACAATGGCGGCGATCCGCCTCCCGGCTGGAGTGCCGCAGGCGAGCTGCAGGCCGATGAAGTATGGGGACGAGGTTATGTTTATGGTTTCGACAAGGACGCCACCGGCCGTTGCGATACTTCCATCGGCTGCGGCGGAGTGTCCAAGGCGATGGCGGTATGGAATGTGCATCTTCTCGCCGTAAGCCTGAACATCTCCGACACGCCTGTTTCCTATGCGCCCCCTTTTGGACCGGCCCTCGATCTTACCATTACGTATAACCAGCGCGAGGCGAACCAACCGTCCGTCTTCGCCTACCCGAACTTCGGTCCCAAGTGGACCGCCGGTTGGATTTCCGCAATCATCGACGATCCCGATGACGAATATGCGGATGTGAAACATTATCTGCCCGGTGGCGGTGCGGAAGAATATACCGGATTTTCCGCAGGCGAATTTGGCCGCCAGAACAAGTCCCAGTCCCTTCTCAAAAGGACCGGTCTTGCCTCCTATTCGCTGACCCACAACGACGGAACAGTGGACGTCTTCGATGAACCGGATGGAGCGGTAGTATGGCCGCGGCGGATTTTCATGGCGTCCCGGACCGATCCCCAAGGCAACGCGATTCATTACACATGGGATGCAAATGGGAGGCTCACGGAAATCATCGATAGTCTTGATCAGGTTACCACGATTTTCTATGAAAACACGGGCGCGCCATTAAGAATCACGAAGATTGCCGACCCATTCGGTCGCGAGGGCATTCTTGCTTATGACGCTTCGGGCCGATTGAAAACCATCACCGATCCGGAAGAGATCGTTTCGGAATTTACTTATGGCACGGGTGACTTCATTGAAACGCTTACCACACCTTACGGAGATACCACCTTCCAAATGGGTGAGGAGAGGGACGATCCGGATCCGAACGTCGATAGTGACACCCGCCGTTGGCTGGTGATAACGGATCCGCTCGGACAGAAGCAGCGGGTCGAGTACAGAAGTGAAGCGCCCGGAATCGCATCGTCAGAATATCCGCTTCCTTATCCGCGCAGCAGTTCCAATACATCCGGACTCGATGGTGTGATCGGCACCGTATCCGGATCTTCCGATCACTACAGGAACTTTCGCAACACATTTTACTGGGATACGAAGACCATGCGTTCCATCGGGAACGATTTTAGCGCGAACTACCAAAAAGCGCATATTTACCAATGGCTGCATTCGGACCGGTTGCCAGGCGCGGAATCCATTCTCGAATCGGAAAAACCGCCATTGCAAAACCGGTTCTATTACAACTACAAAGGTCAGGGTTCGCCCTCCATCGCGGATGGAACCGCTCTGGTTTCAAAAATCGCCAGCGCCATTGACCACTCGGACGTTACCACCGGCACCTCCCGGATCGAACAGTTCGGCTACAACGATCTCGGCCACCTCACCCGCTACATCGATCCGGCAGGCCGCGAAAGAAAATTGATTTATGATCCTGCCACGGAATTTGATTTGCTGCAAATCCAGCAGGACAACGGAATCGATGATGAGGATATCGAAGATGAAGTTCCCTACGAGCCGATTTGGGAAACCATGGCGACTTACGGTGGCTATGCAAACCACCGACCGTCCATCGTTACCGACGGCTCCGGCCAAACCACCGATCTAGCGTGGAACAGCCGCGGGCAGTTGAAGTCCGTGACCGATGCGAACGACGACACGACCACCTATACCTACGACCACCGGCTGAATTTCGATCCGGCGAACGACACAGCTTCGGGCTATGGTTATCTTTACAAAATCTCCGGCCCGGTCGCGGGATCGGAGACCAACTTCACCTACGACAGCGCCGGGCGCCTCCGCACCGTCACCGATTCGGAAGAATACTCCGTGACCAGGGAATACGACGACCTCGACCGGCTCGTCAAAACCATTTATCCCGACACCACCACGGAGGAAATCTTCTATGGCCGGCGCGCGGACTCCGGCGATCCCTCCTCTGCAATCGTTCCCTCGTTGGATCCATATCGTTCCACCGACCGGATCGGCAGAAGCACCACCTACCTGTATAACTCGATCCGACAGCTCATGGTCGCGACCGACCCGGAGAAACGCATCACCCAGTACGACTATTGCTCCTGCGGCGCGATCAACCGCCTGGTCGATCCCAATGGCAACGTCACCCGCTGGAAATACGACATCCAAGGCCGCGTCACCGACAAGATTTTCCCCGACGAATCCACCGTCACCTATCAATACGATCCCGACAGCGGCAGGCTGAAATCCACCACGGACCCCCTTGGTCAAACCAAGGAATATACATACTTCATCGACGACAATCCCGACACCATTTCTTTCCCGAATGCGATCCTCCCTACCGCGCCGATTTCTTGGGAATGGGATCCTCGATTCGAACGTCCGACCAAGCTGACCGACGGCACCGGCACCACACAGTGGACGTATCACCCCTACGACGGCTCGACCTTCGGCGCGGGCCAAATCGATACCATCGACGGGCCACTGACCGACGACACTATCATCCGCATCTATGACAAACTGGGCAGGCCCGAAACCCGAACCATCCACGGCTCCGCCAACTCTCTCACCCGCGTCTTCGATGCCCTCGGCCGTCTGGAAAGCGAATCGAATACCCTCGGCGCTTTCGGTTACCAATATGTGAATCAAACCTCCCAACCCGAAGACATCACCTATCCCGACGGCCAATCCACCCATTTCAGCTACAAGCCGAACTTGCAGGATCGCCGGCTGGACCGCATCGAGCACCGCCTGTCAGGAAGTGGCATCCTCGCCGCCCACGAATATGGCTACGATCCCAATGGCACTATCGAAACATGGCACCAGGAACGCAGCGGCCTGCCCGCCCGCACTTGGCATTACGATTACGACGACGCCACACGGCTCACCTCCGCGATTGCGAAAAATCCCGCTGAAGTAGTCCTCGAATCCCACGGTTGGCAATACGATCCCGGAGATAACCGAATCGGCACCGAAACTCCTGCCGGTATCGTACCCGCCGCGCACAACGAACTCAACCAACTCCTAACCTACGGCACCGGCCCCCTCCGCTTTGCCGGAACACTCGATACCCCCGGCACCGTCATTGTAAATGGCGAGTCCGCGAGAATGCGCGACCAAACCCTCTTCGAGGCATATCTTGAACTGCCGCCCGGCACCAGCCAGGTGGAAATCGAAGCGCGCGATTTCAGCAACAACATCACCACCGAAACCTACGAAGTCACCGTAGCATCCGCCGCCGCCACCAGCTTCCAATACGACACCAACGGAAACATGACATCACGCACCACCGCCGCCGGAACCACCGGTTACGAATGGGACGCCCTCGACCGCCTCATCGCTATCGACCACGAAAACGACACCCGCAGCGAGTTCCAATACGACGGCCTCTCCCGCCGCGTCCGCATCATCGAGAAGGACGCTGACCAAACCATCACCTCCGACAAACGCTTTGTTTGGGACGGCCTCGAAATCGCCGAAGAACGCGCCACCGACGGCCAAACCGTCCTCAAGCGCTACTTCCCGCAGGGCGTAGAAATTCTCACCGGCCCCGCCGCCGGCACCTATACCTACCGCACTGACCACCTCGGTAGCATCCGGGAAGTAGTAGATTCCACTGGCACCCTAACCGCCCGCTACGACTACACCGCTTGGGGCGAACTCCAACAGGTCTCCGGCACCTTCGACCTAGACTTCGGCTACACCGCCCACTACCGCCACCAACCCTCCGGCCTCTGGCTAGCCCCCTTCCGCGCTTACGATGCTGAGGTAAGACGGTGGCTATCTGCCGATCCGATCAGGGAGGAAGGGGGAATCAACCTGTATGGGTATGTCGGAAATGATCCATTGAATTTGTGGGATCCTGATGGTCTCTCCCCACTTCCGCCAGCCGGTTCTGCAGCGGCGAAGGCCGCTCTCCTAACTGCTTTGGGTAAAGCTGCGACATTGGCAAAAGATGCGCAGAAAGTATGCAGCGCTCTTGGAAAAGGGAAAAAGACCAAAGAACAAATGGATGCTCTAATAAAGGCACGAAAACAGATTAGTGATTATCAAAGAGCTCTTAAAACTGCCCAAGAAGCTGGAATTAAGAAAATTAAGAAGTCTAAAGTGAGTGGTAAGGATGGATCTAAGGACATTCCATCCTGGACTGATGATACTCCTAATGTGGGGGAGTGTGGAACCGATTTTGCAAAGAGATTGATGAATAAAAAATATCCCAATGGGTGGGATAAATCATTTAGGGAATTTAGCGAGCTCAAAAAATGGGTTGATCGCTCATGGCAAGATCCTCCTTTCTAAGGAAAGTGAAAGCCCTGTCAAATTTAACATAGAATATTAATGGAAAATCAAAACAAAGTTATTTTTGTGGTGCAACACGAGTATGAGGAGAACGGCTGCGATTATCTTAAACACATTGGTGTTTTTAGCAGTCGTAATGGAGCTGTGGCGGCCGTCAACAGTCTGAAAATGCAACCAGGATTTAGAGATTGGCCAAATGGATTCGAAATTTCAGAAACTAGGCTGAATGTATATGGTTGGCAAAATGGGTTTGGAGCTAGCAAGAGATTACTTAGGTTGATAGGCGGAGATGATCCGGGGAATGCCGATCAGGCTTGAATTTGGCATGCATGGGGTCGGGCCTCGCGGATAAACGTGCTTTTGGGTCAGTCCCGACTAACAAGCATCCGGTAATTTTTCTTCTTGGGTGAAACGCTGCGAGAGGACTTTTGGGTGGGAGGTGGTGGCAAAGTCGGGCGGTGGTGTAGAGCAGCGTGGGCAGGCGGGAGCCGCCGGCCGACTTTTGCCTGTTGGCATGGGATGCGAGCAGCGCGAACCATGAATGAGGGCTGGCGGGGGTTGCCTCAAGGCCAAAAGAACTTGTGACTGTGCTTGGTAATGCTGCCTAGATATTCTTCAGGGAACCTCCTGGGAGGGAGATACCCGGCTTGCCAAATAAGACCTGGAAGCGGATGCAGCATTACGCCGCGCACGTCACATGACCCCACGCGCAGCAGCTCACCTGACAGTCCGCCAGTGAGATGCACGGGGATTGGGGTTGCGGTCGTTGGATCGTGGATAACGCTAATGTTGATACCTAACAGTCGATGGAAATCCCAAATGAGCTGGCACGGTGGTTAGGCCAACGATGATATCACGAGGGAGCCTGGTTTGTGCTTCCCTTGCGGGCTTCGATTTGAGAGAAAACCTGTCTTGAGTTGCGTCTCCAACCGGTTCCTGGCTTTGTTGATTTTCCTGTTCGCAGGGATTTCGACCGATTGCGAGTATAGGAAGTGCATGTGGGTTTTCGCCTACAACCGTTCCATCGGCATCGTCCCCGCCGCGCACAACGAACTCAACCAGCTCCTAACCAACGGCACCGGCCCGCTTCGCTTCGCCGGCACCCTCGATAACCCCGGCACCGTCACCATCAACGGCGAACCCGCGGAAATGCGGAACCTAACGTCATTCGAAGCGTACCTCGAACTGCCGCCCGGCACCCATCAGGTAGAAATCGAAGCGCGCGATTTCAGCGACAACTCCATCATCAAAACTTACCAAGTTACCGTCGCCGCCACCGCCTCAACCGACTTCGGATATGACGCCAACGGAAACACCACTTCCCGCACCACCGCCACCGGAAACACAGGTTACGAATGGGACGCCCTCGACCGCCTCATCGCTATCGACCACGAAAACGACACCCGCAGCGAGTTCCAATACGACGGCCTCTCCCGCCGCGTCCGCATCCTCGAAAAGGACGCCTCCCAAGCCATCACCTCCGACAAATGCTTCGTTTGGGACGGCCTCGAAATCGCCGAAGAACGCGCCGCCGACGGCCAAACCGTTCTCAAGCGCTTCTTCCCCCAAGGCGTCGAAATCCTAACCGGCCCCACCGCCGGAACCTACACCTACCGCACCGACCAACTGGGCAGTATCCGCGAAGTAGTCGATTCCAGCGGCGCTCTAACCGCCCGCTACGACTACACCGCGTGGGGAGAACTCCAACCCGTCTCCGGCACCTTCGACCTAGATTTCGGCTACACCGGCCACTACCGTCACCAGCCCTCCAACCTCTGGCTCGCCCCCTTCCGAGCCTACGACCCGCAAGCGGGAAGGTGGCTATCTGCCGATCCTATTGGGGAAAAGGGCGGGATGAACTTGTATGGATATGTCGGAAATGATCCAATAAATAGAATTGATCCGCTGGGTTTATGGACCACCGCAATTCATGAATGGCTTATCGACCATGCCTTTCCAAACCTACCTGAGTCTGAGCGCAACATACTCAAGAAAGCCAGCAGCGACGCCGACAGCCTCTGCCCAGGACAACTCAGCAGGAATAGCCATTGGCACGCAATGGCGCAACCGGGGGAAGGTGCAGGCAACGCGGCTGTAAAATTTTCGCAGTATGTGGAGGGTCTCAGACTAAGTGCAGCTAGCAACAATGATCGACCGAGTTCTCTCTACGCTTTCGGAAGGGGATTACATGGAGTCACTGACATGACATCACCATCTCACAGCGGTTTCCAAGAATGGCGGATGTGCGATGCCATTGAGCATCATAACAAAGAGAAGGCGCTTGGAGATGAGTGGCGCGGCATAGTCAAACTCATGCGCAATTTCTACCAGACAACTTATCATTCCACACCATGGTGAAATCAAAAGAGACGTTATTGTTGCTTCTTGCTATCGTCATTGGTGTGCTGCTATTCTCGTTGGGAATCATGCTTGACCGTCAAACGACTGAGCCAGTGAGTGATAGTGTAAAGCTGATTTTACTGCCCGGAACCTTTGTTGCCCTGATCTTCCCGGGCATTCACGCCGATGAGTTCATAAGATACATGATTTTTTTCAATCTGATCATTTACGAACCCCCCGTACTAGTGGCCCTCTACATTATTCGTCGCAACAAAAAAGGGTCTCACGAAAAAGGGAAACCGGGGTCAGGCAGCAAATCTTGACAGAATTTACCCGGCTTCCATAGGTTTACCCCATCTGCGCTGCGTCGGGGTCCGCTGCGACGTCGTCGGGGTCCGCTGCGACGTCGTCGGGGTCAGGTGTCGCATTTCAACAAATTTTCGACGAAGGCGTTGGAAAGAGGCATGGTTTCCATGGCGGGTCAGTGGTAATCGGTGATTTGGACTTGGTGAATGGGGTCAGATTACACGGATTAACACGTTAAATTCAATTGACTCCGGGCCACTGGCTCAACTCCTTCCAAGATCGTCGCTCCGCACCGCCAAGCATCCCGCTGCGTGCTGTCACGCGTGCTGCTAGCCTGCGGTGCCATGTGACGTGCGCGGGGTAATGCTGCATCTCGGCTCGGGTGCCTCCCGCAAGCGGGTCCCTCCCTCACCGGATGTTCCCTCGGGGAATACCCTCGGCAGCATTACCCGACGCAGTCACAAGTCCCCTGCGGCCTGCAGTCCCCGCGCCAGCACGATTCCAGGCTCGTTATCACTCGCATCCTCCGGCCACCTCCACCCCCCACGGCCAGGCGGGCGGCGGTTCCCGCCCCCCCGGTTCCGCTCCGCTTCACCGCCGCCCGCCTCGCCGTCCACCCCCCGCCGAAGATGCTCCGCACCCCGGCCTGCGGCATCGTGTTCCCGGACGCTTGCAATCGCTGCGCTCGTCCGCTGGTCACAACATGCCTCCGGCCCCCAAGAACCACCGTCGCAACGCGCCGGGAATTGCGCTTCGGAAACGTCTAACGTGTCGTCCACATCGGAGGCTCGCGCAGCCACCTCCGGGCGCTAACGGCGTCAAGTGCTGTCCTCGTCATTCCCGGCGCTTCCGCGTTCCTTCGTTCGTGCCTCACTTCGTCACTTGTGCAGCTTGGTCATTCCTGCGGGATCACTTGACCCCGCGCCCGGAGGTGGCAAAGAGCACCTATCGGTTTTGCGTTTCCGCAAAATCCATGTGGGGCATTGAATCAGCACAACAATTCGCCAGACTCGGCGGCATGTCCGGTGAGTCTCCAACAAACCCCGCCGCAGAGCCGCAGGAAGACGTGGCGGCGTGGAATCTCGCCATCGTCGAGTCATTGGCCGACGGCGTCCATCCGATGACCGGCGACGAACTCGACGAGGCGAGCATTTTCAAGGATCCGAAGGTCCGGCGCGCCTTGTCTGCGGCGAAGGAGGCGATGGAAAAGCAGGGCAGGCGCGAAGCCCGCCGGACCTCGCTGCCGAAGAAGGCGGGCAATCCATGGAGCGAGGAGGAGGACGCGGAACTTGTCGCGACTTACGAGGGTGGCGCGGGATTCGCCGAACTCGCGAAGCTGCACGGCCGCACCGGCGGTGCGATCCGCTCGCGCCTCACCAAGCTCGGCAAGCTCATCCCGGAACACTGAACCCGGGTGGCCGGGCGAAGTCGGCTGGGCAAGCATCGTTCGGGCCGCCATCTGTTAGCTGGCTGTCCGTTTGGCTTCAACCCGCCATTCGCATTCACCCCAGCCATCCCCCGCCCTTGGCCTTTAGCGGGGCGGTGTTCGCAAAAGAGCTCAACACCGCCCCGCACGGCCCCACCCTCGGGAAACAGAGGCAAGCGGCTAAGAGGAAGATCACTCGGTGCCTTGTTGGGCGAGCATCGCTTCCATCACTTCGAGGATTTTCGTTTGCTGCCGCCTCAGTGGGGTCATCAGTGGGGTCAGGCCTTGGATTGTGGATTTCTGATCCTGGTTCAGCCCGATAAGGAGCTGGGCCAACACTGCGCTGCCGCGCGTCTTGGACGGTGAGGGACGGAAAGCGGTGTGATTGCGAGAATGACTCGTTACTCGCCGTTTCGGAAGGGTTAAAAGCCTGTAGCCGGTTGCTGAGCGCAGCGATTCCAGCGGTTCGGGAAAACAAGGGTAGCTGCGCATCCCGGAGGAAGGAGTGGGAGGTTTAGGATGCATTTTCCCGGCGGCCGGTTCGCTCAGCTACCCGCTACAAGGTGCGAAGACTCCGGGTTCAAGACTTCGGAATCTGGGTAGTTCATGCGGCCGCAAGATCGCCCGAAACCTCCTTTTCAAATAACCTGGAACCCGCCCGTAAGGAAGCGGCGGATGCGAAGAGGATGAAGAGGATGGAGAGGATGGAGAGGATGAAGAGAATAAGATCTCGGACATTTGGAAACGGTGGATCCAACCAGGATTCTTGATCCAAATCCATCTGTGCTCCATGCGTGATCTATGGTTCAATTTTTTGAAATCCAGGAGGTTTGTTTAACCCCGGGTCGCACGGATGAAGTGGATGGAGTGTGTAGCCTCGTGCATTTCGAAAAGCTAAATCCAACTTCCTGGTCCGTACCAGATTGACTCATGTCGGAATCACTCCGCCATCTTGCTTAGCACGCTCACGCCCTTTTTGCTTCCCACGAGAATTTCCGGCGTGCCGTCGCCATCCGGATTCACGGCGATAACTTGGCAGCCGACGCCGCAGTCGCGGGCGATGACTTCCGGCTCCCAGCGCACGCCGGTGCGGTCTTTGCGGTTGTGGAAAATCACAGTCAGCGCCGGATCGTTCGCGCCGGGGTCGTGGCCGTTGTGGGCGTAAAAGCGTTTGCCGGTCACGAAATCCATTCTGCCATCCTTGTCGAAATCCCCGCTGGCGAGCGCGTGAAGCTGGCTGAATTGCAACCCTCCTTCGCCCGATTTTGCGGGATCCGACGGCAGAATTTCGTGGCGCGTGAAGGTCACGTTTCCATCGGGCCGGGCCGCCTCGAACCACGCCAATCCATAACCGTGCGCGCTGACGCTGGTTACCACGTCATTATCGCCATCGCCATCCGCGTCGAAAATCAGCATCTGCGAGCCGCCCGGATTTGCGAACTCCAGCGCGTGCCAAGCCCATTTCCCGTCGCGCTCCGCGGGCTGCTCGAACCACCCGTCCGCGGCGGCGATGTCTTGCCGTCCGTCGCCATTCAAATCGCCGGCGCCAAGCCCATGGACATAGGGGCTGTCGGTCCGCTTTTCGGAAATCGCCGTGAATTTCCACGGTTTCGTCACATCCGCCGCGTCCGGCCCGGCATAACCGAACGCGCCGCCCTGCATGCATACCAAGCGCTTTTTCCCATCGCCAAACACGTCCACCCACGCCGGGCACTCGGTGGACGCTTCCTCCATCACCGGAAATGCCGGCCAATTTCCCGCGCCGCCTTTATTCAGATAGAGCGTGATCCGCTTGCCGGGGCGCGATGCCATCAAAATGTCTTGGCGACCGTCGCCATCGACATCGTCCACCCAGCTCAGGAACGATTCTTCCTGATAGACCGTCGTCGCCACCGGGCCGCCGTCGCGGAACTTGTGGGATTCCTTGAAATCCGGCCCTTTGTACCACACGCATCCGGCCACGATGTCGGCCGCGCCATCGCCATCGATATCGCCGGCGGCCGCGCCCTCGGTGAGGAAATCCGGCGTGACGACCTGCCGCGCCCACTCCGCGCCGGACGCGTTCATGGGACCGCAGAGACAGAGAACCGGCAGCAGCGGAGGAATTTTCATGGCACGCGAAACGCGCCCGCCGCCCGCCGTCTTTCCGCCCGGCGCCGTTACATCCAGAACGTGAGAATGTGGCGGATCCAGTCGGGCTGGCGGTAGGTGGCTGCCATGTCGCAATTCAGATAGTAGCCGGTGAGGTGGAAGAAAACCGGGCCGGCGAAGAGCAGGGAATCGAGCCGGTCGAGCACGCCGCCGTGGCCGGGGATGCCCTTGCCCCAGTCCTTCGCGCCGATCGAGCGCTTGACCGCGGACATGACTAAGCCGCCGAGAAATCCGGCGATTACCAAAATGAACGCCATCGCGGCGGCGGCGGCGGGGGAAAACGGCGTGGCCCACCACAGTGAAGCGCCGAGCGCGGTGGCTGCCAGTCCGCCGCCGATCAGTCCTTCCCACGTCTTGCCGGGGCTGACGGCGGGAGCGATTTTCCGGCGGCCCATGGTCTTGCCGAAGACGTATTGGAAGACATCGCTGAGCTGCGTGACGATGACGACAAAGAAGAGCAGTTTGGCATTTTCCCCCTCGTAGCCGCGGATCGGCAGGAAGAGGAGCATGGGGAGATGGCTGAGGAAATACACGCAGGTCAGCACGCCCCACTGGATGCGCGAGGTGCGCTCCAAGAAGCGATCGACCTCGCCGGCCAAGGCGGAGCGGATCGGGATAAAAACGAAGGCATAGACCGGGATGAAAATCGTGAACATTCCATACCAAGGCGCCCAAGCGAAGAGGTAGTGGAGCGGCAGGATGACGAAGAAAACCCAGGTGAGCGTGCGATGGTCGCCGCGGGGCAGGGGACTGAGCGTGAGGAACTCGCGCAGCGCGAAAAACGACAGCAGCAGGTAAAGTCCGAAGACGCCGTTCTTCCCCAGCGCAATGGAAATCCCGAAGACGGCGACCATTACCCACCAAGCGTTCACGCGGCTGCGGAGGTTCCGCAGGGTCGGGGTCGGCCCGCCCCGGCGGATCAGGATTTCCGCGATGGCGCTGGAAATGGCAAGCAGCGCGACGACGCCGCCGGCGATGGCGAGGAGTTCGGGGTCAATGGGCATCGGCGGCGGCGATGGGGGATTTCTCGAAATGGGCGGGTGCGAGCGCGAGGACGGATTCGCGGGCGCGGACGAGGAAATCGTGGCGGGTCTCGCCGGCGCGGGGACCCTCGCAGGGCGGACCGAAATTGGCTGTGCCCATCAGCGGGACCAGGAGGATTTCGCCCTTGGGCAGGATGCGGTTCAGGTTTTCGAGGAAGACGGGAATGAGTTCGGCCTGCGGGTGGCGGCGGGCGAGCGCGTGCAACCCGGCGCGGAATTCGGCCATCTGTCCGTCCGGGCTGCGGGTGCCTTCGGGGAAAATGATGAGATCGCAGCCGTCGTCGAGCGCGGCGGCCATATGGCCGATCGGGTCGTCGTCGCGGGTGATTTTCCCGCGCGGAATCAGGACGGCGTGGAAGACGCGCCCGGCCAGCCAGCGCCGGACCGGCCCGCGCTCCCAATAATCCGCCGCGGCCACCGGGCGGGTGCGCTTGCGGGAATCCGCGGGCAAAGCAGCCCAGATGACCACGAAATCGAGATGCGAGGAATGATTGGCGAAATAGATGCGCGCCGTGCCGGGAGCGGCGGATTCCCGCAGCGGACGCACTCCGGTGACGAGCCGGATGGCCAAGGCGATCGTTTCGCGAAGCATGGAAGGGAGGAAACGATTTGCCCGGGGGGCGGGCAAGGGTGGGGATTTTTGGAAGAATTTTTCAACCGCAGATGGACGGGATGGACGCAGATGAAGTGGGATAAGATTGATGCGTTTTGGACTTGGGTATCGGGTGATGACGCGGGGGCTTGGCGGTTGGAAACCGCCGCCACGGGTTAGACAAAAAAGACCCCGCCTTTGCAGGCGGGGCCGGTATCTCGAAGGGGATGGCGGAGCGGACGGGACTCGAACCCGCGACCTCCAACGTGACAGGCTGGCGCTCTAACCAACTGAGCTACCGCTCCATGTCCCCCTCGGGTGCGCGGACGCTATGGAGCACCCCGGACCCGCGCAATCACTTTTTTGGACGTTTTCGCATTTTTCCAACAGCCCGATTTCCCGTTAGGAAAGGGCCTCGACGGCGGCCTCCAGAGAGGCCAGATCCTCGATGGAATGGACGGTGGTGTCCTTGTCGATTTTCCCCACGAGACCGGCAAGAACCTTGCCGGGGCCGAGTTCGAGGAAATGGCGGTAACCCATCGCGACGAGCTGCTGGATGGACTCGGTCCAACGCACGGAGCCGGTCACCTGGCGCTCCAGCATGCCGCGGATTTCCGCAGGATCGGACACGACGGACGCGCCGAAATTGCAGACGACGGGCAGGGCGGGGGAGTGGATTTCCACGCGGGCCAGCACCGAGGCGAGCTGCTCTTGGGCGTTGTGCATCAGGCGGGAATGGTAGGCACCGGCGACGTTCAGCTTGATGGCCTTGCGGATGCCGAATTCCTTGGCGCGGGCAATGGCGGCATCGATGCCGGCGACGGTGCCGGAGAGCACGATCTGGCCGGGGGCGTTCAGATTTGCAACGTCCACTTCGGTTGCGGCGGCGAGTTCGCGGACCTTGCTTTCGTCGCCGCCGATGAGCGCGGCCATCGCGCCCCCGGTCGCCTCGCAGGCCGCTTCCATGAATTCGCCGCGGCGCGCGACGAGCTTCAGCCCGTCTTCGAAGGAAAACGTGCCGGCGGCGGCGTGCGCGGTGAATTCGCCGAGCGAAAGCCCGGCAGCGGCTCCGGCCTGGAAATCCGGCAGGCGTTCGCGGACGAGCGCCAGCGCCATCATGCCGTGCAGATATAAAGCGGGCTGGCAGCGGGAAGTCTTGGTCAGCTCGGCCTCGGGGCCTTCGAACATGATTTGCGAGAGCGGAAATCCAAGCGCCTCATCGGCCCGTTCCGCTAAGCGGCGCGCGGTCCCGGACGATTCCGCCCAATCCCGGCCCATGCCGACTTTCTGCGCGCCCTGCCCGGAAAATAACAATGCGATCTGACTCATAGTCCGGCGAGTCTGAGGCAGGCGGCATGCGAGGTGGAAAGGGAAATCGCCTCTGGCATCCCGCCCGGCCGCTGCCACGGTCGGCGCACGCATGGTTCGAATTTCCCTTCTATCGCTTTTGCTGGCGCTGCTCCCGGCATGCCGGACCCTGAATTTCTATGGGCAAGCAGTTGGCGGGCAGTGGGAAATCCTGCGGAAAAGCCGGCCGAACTCCGTGGTCATGGCCGATCCCGCGACGTCGCCCAAGCTTCGCCGCCAGCTCGAAGCGGTGGAGCAAATCCGCGATTTCGCGACGCGCCAGCTCCAGCTACCGGGCGGCGAGGCATACGGCAAATACGCCGACCTCGGGCGCGAGCACGTCGTCTGGGTATTGTATGCGGCGCCGGAATTCTCGCTGGCGGCGAAGACGTGGTATTATCCCGCGGTCGGCCCGCTGAACTACCGCGGCTATTTCCGCGAGGCGGATTCCGAGGCGCTGGCCACGCAGCTTCACGGGGAAGGATGGGACGTGTATGTCGGCGGGGTGGACGCCTACTCGACGCTCGGCTGGTTCCACGATCCGGTGCTGAATACTTTCGTTGGCTATCCGGATATCGACCTGGCGGAGACGATTTTCCACGAACTGACGCATCGGAAAATCTTCCACCGCGGCGACACCGTTTTCAACGAGTGCCTGGCGAATACCGTGGGCGAAGAGGGCGTCCGGCGCTGGCTCACCGCCCGCCACCGCACTGCGGATTTGCGGAACTACGAAATCCGCCTCGTCCGCCGCCGGGAGTTCTACGAACAGGTGGACATCTCTCGCGAGCGGCTGCGGCGGCTCTACGCATCCGGCCGCCCGGAGGCGGAAATGCGGCGGGAAAAAGCGGCGGTCCTGCGGCAGCTTCAGGAGCAATTCCGCGAGCTGCGCCGGCGCTGGGGCGGCCATGGTCTTGAAGGCTGGCTGCATGAGAACATCAACAACGGGCACATCGTCTCGCTGGATTTGTACTACCGCCAGATGGATTCCTTCCGGGATCTGCTCCGCCGTTGTGGCGGGGATTTGGGCGAATTCTACCAGCAAGCGGACCGGCTGGAACTGCCGGACGCGCGATAGCCTCTGACTTTCGGGGTGAATTGCCGGGAAAATTGTGCCAGCCTGCGCGCGCGCAAACCCAAACCGTCCCCATGAACTTCAAAAACGCCCTCGCCGCCGTGGCTGTCGATGACATCGAGGCCGCCGTCGCTTGGTACAAATCCCTCATCGGCAGACCGCCTGACAACCGCCCGATGGACGGCGTGGCATCCTGGCAATTCCGCGAGGGTGGCTGGCTGGAAGTTTTCGAGGAGAAGGAACGGGCCGGCAAGGGAACCATGATTTTCGCCGTGGTGAGCTTGGAAACGCAGCTTGAGGATTTGGCGAATCGGCAGGTCGCCTTCGAGCGGATCGATCACGCGCAGCTCGGCGAAATCGCAGTGGTCTGGGACCCGGATGGCAACCGTCTCGTCTTCGCCGGCCCGCTCACCGGCGTGCTGGACGATTGAGCACTACGACTGGCGTAGTCCGGCCAGATGAACGGGGAAATCGCTTGAGCGTTCGCAAGCCAGATCTACTGACAAGGAAATGTGGAAATCCTTGAATCGCGTTCTGCCACAAACTGAAATCAGGTAAATCGGTGGTTATGCTCACGCTGTTAGAGGATTCCGCTTTCCCGTATCCGTTCTTCGCAAGGCGAGAAGATCAATCGCTGGTAACGCAAGGAACCCCGCGCCGGAACGCCCACGGCCTTGCCCCAACGGTTGACTCCCATGCCTCAAAGCGTTGTCCTTCCTGCCAATCCAGCCCCGAATGAGCGAAAATCCTTACAGTCCGCCCCAAACCTCCGACGTTTCCGGTCCTCCGATGACCTTGCCGGAAACCATTCGCGAGAAGCACCTGAACACCGAGGCGTCGATCCGCTCGCTCGGCATTCTTTACTACCTGGCCGCGATTTTCGTCAGCTTCCAGGCGGTCACTCTAATAACTCTGCCGGACAAATCTCAACAGCAGCTTGCCATGACCGCTTTGATGGTCGGGATCGTCGGATTGAACGTTGCCACCGGGGTCGGCCTGCGGCGGCTGCGGCGCTGGGCGCAAATTGCCGCCGGCATCATGTCCGCCATCAGCATGATGAATTTCCCCATCGGCACAATCATCGGCGCGCTCATTTTGTTTGTGCTCTTCAGCCCCAAAGGACGCTTCGTCTTCACCGCGGAATACAAGCAAGTCATCGCCGCCACGCCGCACATGAAATACCGCACCGCGAAATGGGTGTGGATCGCACTTGTTGTCTTTCTCTTGCTGATGGTGCTGCTTGCGGTGACGGCATTCGCTCAAGGCAGAAGATAGATAACGGATTTGCCGTTAGGATCACTCTCCGGCAGCGCGCGCAACTCGCCGGGATCCGTTAGGCAATTGAGCCAATTCATCCGGCTACTCCGGCACTTCCAGACCGGCATACTGGGCGAGCGCCCGCTGCCGGGTGTCGAAACTGAGGAAACGTTTCGCCCCGAGATGCACTGCGGTGGCGACGTGGAAAATGTCGAGCGTGCGATGCCCACCTTTCGCTGTCATTTCCTTGGATAAAAACCGCGAGTGCCGCAGCACGGCATTCATATCAAACGGGACGAGCCGGTTGATTCCAGTGGCAATGTCGCTTTCCCAATCGCGGATCATGCGGTCCGCATCCTGGCGGTTGTAGCCCTTGGTCTTGTCGCACGAATGGAGCCAGACCTGCAACTCGATGGCTTGTAGAAACTCGAACTCGAGGAGACTCGTGAAATGGAGTGGTTCGTCCAGCGACTCGCGAATCCGGTCCGCCTTAGCCGTATGTTCCTGCTGTCGGTAGCTCGAACACAGGAAACTGGTATCAGCGTAGTGAATCATGGCTCGCCGGTTTCGAATGCCCGCATTTCTTCCACTTCCGCCGGGGAGAAAAAGCGATCGCCCCACGTTTTCCTGCGCCTTGCCGCAAAGTCCGGCAGCGGCGGCATTTCGTGGGACGCAGGTGCGGTGGCTGGTCCTAATTTCCCAATCGGCCTGGAATGTTTGGTGATCAGGATTTCATTCCCACCTGCCAGCCAAGCCTCGATCTTCGGGAAATCGTAACGCAAATCTCGGACAGTCGCTGTTTTCATAACGTCACGAAATTGTGATGATTCCCGGGGTTGTCAAGTCGTCAGCGCATTGAGAAGAGCGTCGAATGCAGCCTCATCGAGGATGGACACGCCGAGCTTTTCCGCTTTGTCGCGCTTCGAGCCGCCGCCCTCGCCGGCGAGAACGTAGTCAGTTTTCGCGGAAACCGAGCCGGTCACCTTGCCGCCCATTGCCTCGATGCGCGCTTTCATTTCATCGCGATCCACGCTGAGCGTGCCGGTGATGACGAAGGTTTTGCCGGCCAGCGACAGGGCGGAAAGATCGGCTTCGGCGGCGATGGGGAGGAAATTGTCCGAGACCGGATCGATGCCGAGTTCGGCCATCCGCGCGAGCACGTGGCGACCGGCGTCGGATTGGAAAAACGCGATAATCGTTTCCGCGACAGCCGGGCCGACGTCGCCGGCGATGGCGTGCTTCACGAGGAAATCGTTCTTCTTTTTCGCGTCGGCGCGAGTGTCTCGGAGCAGTTCGGCGAGGATTGGCGAGTCCGGGATTTCGCTGAGTTTTTCGTGCAGCCGGGACAGCTCGCGGGATGCGGATTCGCCGAGGTGGCGGATGCCCATCGCATAAAGCCAGCGGCTGAGCGGCTTGGATTTCGCGGCTTCGAGGGCTGCCAGGACCTTGGCTGCATTCTTTTCACCGAAGCGGCGTGGCGCGCCGTCGGTGCCGAGATTGAGGTTGGCCAGTGTTTCCTCGTCGAGGCGGAACAGGTCCAGCGGCGTCGCGCAATGGCCGTGGCGGACAAGCGCTTCGGCGACGATTTCGCCCAGCCCGTCGAGATCCAGCGCCTTTCGGGCGGCGAAATGCCGGATGCCAGTGACGGCCTGCGCCGGGCAGGCGAAATTCGTGCATCGCCACGCGACGAATCCCTCTTCCTGTGAGATCGGACCGCCGCACGACGGGCATTTCCCGTCGACGCTCTTATAGATGGAAAATGGCGCGGAACCCTCGCCGTGGCGGATCACTTTGACGATCGCCGGAATGATTTCCCCCGCTTTCTCGATGAGCACGGTGTCGCCGATGCGGACGTCCTTGCGGTCGATCTCGTCCTGGTTGTGCAACGTCGCGCGGGAGACGGTGGACCCGGAAATAAGCACCGGCGTCAGCTCGGCCACCGGCGTCAGCACGCCCGTCCGGCCGACTTGGACGATGATGTTTTCCAGTGTCGTTTCCTTTTGTTCCGGCAGGAATTTGTAGGCCGCGGCCCAGCGCGGGGCGCGGGAAGTGGCGCCGAGTTGCTCGCGTTCGGCGCGGTCGAGCACCTTGATGACCGCGCCGTCGGTGCCGTAGTCGAGGTCGTGGCGGTCGCGGTTGATTTTTGCGACGGCAGCCAGCGTTTCCTCCAAATTCGCGGCCACATGGATCGGCCGATTGCGTGGGATGCCGAGGGTATCGAGCAGATGGTGGAAATCGAGTTCCGAGTCGAGCGCCGGCCCCTCGTAAGCGCCGAGTCCATGCGCAAGAAATGCCAGCGGCCGCTGCGCGACGGTTTTCGGGTCGAGCAATTTCAACGTCCCCGCCGCCGAGTTGCGCGGATTGGCAAAGGTCGCGAGGCCCGCCTCGTCGCGCTCAGCATTCAACGCCGCGAAGGCCTCGTTCGGCATGAAAATTTCCCCGCGGATTTCAAGGAGCGCGGGGACGGCGGATCGAAGATCGGGGTTCGAGAATGAAGAAGTGGCATCGCCTTCGTTCAGAACTTGGAGGTCGATAGGAACGAGTTCACCGTCACCGGTTTTGATCAGATTGCCGATATGAGCGTCGGCGATTTCGACGCCGGAAACCTCGTTGATCCAGCGGTTGTGACCTTTGGAACGGTAGCCATTTGCTTCGAACCATGCGGCGACTTCTTCGATCGTCGGCGCGGTACCAGCGACGAATGGCTGGGAAATGACGAAAGTCGGTCCCCTGTCGGTGTCCAAAATCCCGTGAAGGCGGATGTCATCGCCGAACAGGCGATCCGACGCGCCGATGTTCCGCAAATAGTTCGTGCTGCCTTGCGCACCGAAGTTAGGCGGGAGCGTGAACTTGATGATCCGCGCCAGACCTTCGATGAAAAAGGCGGTGTGCTCGGATTGTCCTCCTAGCTCTGTCCACCTGCTGACCGTGGCGAGGAATTTTTCCGGGTCGAGCATCCGACCGGATTCAGCTCCCCATTCAAGAATGGATTGGGTTTCCTGTCGGAGCCGTTCGCGAAGATCAACGCCATTTTTTCCTGCGAGGTCAGCGCCGATCCTTTGCGCGAGGCTGTCTGCCGGGCTTTGCGGAGACGTTCCGCGAGCTGCTGGGTTTTTGGTTTCTCCGCCACGGGCGGGAAGGTAGGGAAGTGCGTTTTCCAAGTCAATTTCCCACGAATCGCGGTCGGCCGCCCGCAATTCCAACGGAATGCTCCGGATCGTCCGCACGTTATGAGTTACATCGTCGCCGGTCTGGCCGTCGCCGCGGGTGGCGGCGGTTTCGAGGCGGCCGTCGCGGTAGAGCAGGGAAACGGCCACGCCATCGATCTTCGGCTCGACGGTTACGGCGATGTCCTCGCGCTTCAAGTTTTTCCGCAGGCGCTCATAGAACGCGATCAGCTCCACCTCGGGCCGCGGCGCACCGGATTTCTCCATAGCCTCGGCACTCAGTTCGAACACGTCGTCAATGCTGCGCATCGGCACCGCGTGTCGGATTTGCTGGAACCCGTCGATCGGCTCGCCGCCGACGCGCAGGGTGGGGGAGTTCGGGTCGTGGAATTCGGGGTGCTTTTTCTCCAGATCCTCCAGCTCGCGGAACAGCGCGTCGTATTCCGCATCGGAAATCTCCGGCGCGGCGTCCGTGTAGTAGAGCCGGTTATGGTAATTCAGCCGTTCGCGCAGTTCGCCGATCCGGCGCTCGGGCGAAGCAGCCGCGGGGGCGGAGAAAAGATCGGATTCGGTCATGGCGGAGCTTCCCGAATGACGGCGGAGTTTTCAAGGGAGATGGCGTGGAGATGGCGCGGAGATGGTGAGGTTGGGGATGCGAGGTGGTCTGAACCGGAGTTGATGCGGCGGCCGCATTTCCCGCGGGACGGGCTCTCTCCGGAGGCCATGCAAACGCTCATCGTAGCTTGCGCGCCTCGCCCAAGTATGTTCCTGGGGAGTCTTGGCCCGACACTCCTCGACCCTTACGAAATCTTCCACGAATTCGGCCGCGGTGACGCGGTCGATCTAGCAATCCCCAGCAGAGCGGCGCTGGAAAAGTGGCCGTGAAAACCATGCTCCCTCGCGCCCAAGCTGACATCCGCGCCATCCGATGGCAGGCGGACGGAAGTTCGCAGCAGCGGTTTCATGGTTGCCATTCCGCGCTCTGGGTCCGCAATCTTTCCCATGGTGAAATCCTCAGCGCTGGCACTGCCAGTGGAGGCGCTCGTGCTGGCAGTCGTGCTGCTTGGCTTCCAACATCGTCAAATGATGACTGTCGAAGCCGGATGCGCGCGCTTGCGAACCCGCATCGCAGCCGGCAAAGCGATGTCCATTCCGACTGCGGACGACGATCGTCACGACCCGTTGGCGAAGCGCCGGAAAGCCGCGGAATGGCAGAAAATCGCCGGGTATTTTCCGAGAGAGCCAAGCATGTCGAGTAGCATTGTGATCGGGGATGTGCTGCCGGACCCGCGGGTCGAAACGCGTTTCCGGCAGCGGATGGAAGCGATGAGCGCTTCGGAAATCGGCACCACATTGGATGAAATCGCGACCCTCGGCTTGCCGCCCGAGTCTCTGGTCAGTCTCCAGTGGACACTCCTCGATTCCTTGGCCCGGAAAAATCCCGGTCTGGCGCTCCAAGAAATCGCGGATCGCGATCTAATCGACAATTTCGCTTTCGGATATCTTCTCTCCGACACCTTGCAGACCTGGACGGCGCAAAATCCCGCGGCAGCCGGCGCTTGGTTCGATTTGCAGATCGCCGCCGGGAAATTCGATAGCAAACGCCTCGATGGTGTGAGCGATTCCCGCCAAAAGCTCGAAGCCGCCATCATCGGCGCACTCCTCCTCAGGTCGCCCGAAGCTGCCGCCGGCCGCCTCGCCGCCCTACCCGCCGAGCGGCGCGCCGATGCGATGCGGATGTATTCGCTAACAACCGTTCCAGAGGAAATCCAGGCCGCCCACGCCCGGCTCATCCGCGAGCTGGTGCCGGTGGCGAAGCGGGCGGAGACGATCGCAGCCCAAGTCATCAATCTGGTGGGCGCGGGAAATTTCTCGTCCGTTGATGCCTATCTGGAACGCATCGACGCACTCCCGGCCGAACGGTTCGCCTGCGTGGAAACCGCGGCAAAAAACATGCGCCCGACTGACCCAAATTCAAACCGATTCACCCGCGGGGATTTCGATGCCCTGCGCGAGTGGACCGCCCGCCAAGCGCCGGACGCGGTCGCAGCGATTACCGGTCAGGCTCTTGCCGAAGCGGCTGCGGGAGGTCGCGGAATGGACTTCGCCACCGCCGCCGGACTTGCGGTGGAATATGGGGCCGCGGACGGTGGCGACGCGACGCTCGCCTCGTTTCTAACGGGGATGGAGGCGCGACGCCACAAGCCGGAAGCGCGCGCCCTCGCCGAACGCATTTCCGACGAATCCCGCCGAGAGGAAATCCTCAATCTTTTAAAATAGGAACATGCGCGCTTCCATCACTGCCACCCTTCTCATCATCGCCGTCGCCGCAGGCCTCGGCTGGTACAACAGTCGGCAGCTCGCTGATATGGAAATGACCCGTCACACGCTGGCCCAAGAGGCTGCGGAACTCGGGATTCCCGACGATGCCGACCCCGCCCGCCCAACCAAGCGAAAGCGTTTCGCCCGCGCCGCGGTTCCGAAACTCTCCTCCGCCGAATTGATTGCGCTCGCCGAAGCGGTGCGTGACGCCCCCGGCGATGAGAACTATCTCCGCCTGCTCGACAGCTTGTCCGTCCTCGGCGCTGAGGATTTGGAAAATTTCCTCGCAGAAATCGGAGCGGATACACGTTTCGGATCCGTACCGGGCCGGATGTTCGTCTCTGAAGGCATCGGCGTCCTCGCCCGCAATCATCCGCGGGCGGCGTTGGAGCTTTTCGTCCGCAATCCCAAACTTATCGATAATTGGTGGAGCAGGATGAGTTATGTTAGAACGGCGCTCGTCAGTCTGGTGCCAAGCGATCCGGCGTCCGCCATTGAATGGATTGGGAAATATCCCGAACTAGTTACCGCCGAAGAAAAGCGCGCGATGATTTCCGCCGTCGCCCCCCAAGATCCGCTGCTTGCCTTTCGTCTGGTCGGGGATCTCAAATTCGAGCGCGCGGCCTCGGGAGTTCAGGAAATCGTCGGGTCCGCCGGCACCTTGGAAGTGAAATCCGCCGTCCTCGCCGGATTGCGCGAATACTTGGCCGGCATTCCGGACGACAGCACCCGCAACGACGAACTGCGAACCTGTTTCAGGATGCTTTCGCAACACTTGGAACGGGAGGATTTCAATTCCGCCACCCGCTGGATCGCCGATGCGAATTTCAACGCGCTGGAACTCGAACCCTTTCTCGATGGCTTCATCACCGTAACCGTCGGCGTCGAAACCGGCCACTGGATCGAATGGATGCGCCAGACGCCTCCTTCCGAACCGACTGATTCCCGGATTTCAAATCTCATCCACCAATGGGTCCAAAACGACTATCGATCCGCCGCCACCTGGGCCGCGACCCAGCCGCCCGGCAAGGACCGCGATTCGATCTGGAAAATCATCAATGACCAATGGCCGGCCCACGATTCCAGAGGCAAGGCGGCGTTCATGAAAGAACACGGCATCGAGTAGCCCGGCGGCGGCAAATCCCTTCTCACCGCCGCGGGAACACTCGCGGAAAAATCATTATCAATAGGAAAACCGCATACCCCCCGCAGGCCTCAGTGGGAACTGATTGGAGATGTTCCGTTTTGAGCTTCAAATCTGTTGGCGCATCGCCGAGGCCGAAGCGGCGCTTGCCGGGTTTCCGGTGATCGAGCCTGCACACTTTTGGATTGGCGTGTGCAAGGCGGCGGATTTGAGAAAGAAGACTTCAAGCCGCAAGACGCAGGATAAGAAGAAGGGCGAACGGCCAGTAGTGGGGGGAAGCGCGGGATCTGGCGGGTAAGCGCCGTTTTGAAACGAGAAAACCCAGCGCCTGTCAGACCTACTTGGCTTTCATTCGAGTTTCGAATCGTTCCAGCAGAGCTGAATCCGCTCTGAATGTCGTTTGGCGCAAATCGTCGAGTGCCGCGATACCATCGAGCAGGCCTTTTTCATCAGCAAGATCGATCAGGTTCAGCGTGCCAACAGCAATCAGGCCCCTCGCCTCTGCGGCTCCGCGGCCGAGACGTTCATCCATGAGCACGATTTTCACCTGCCGTTCGATTGCACGGCTGATGGCTTCGTTTTCTACTTTTTCCGAGTTTGATGCTCTCGTCGAGATGCTGGACGGGCGTGATCTGGAGCCAAGCAGGCGGATCTTGAAGCCACCGACTCACGGCTATCGGTGCCATGGGGTGCCGCAATTCCTCCATGACTGCTTCGGGGACCATCACTCCTCCAAAGAGGGAAGCCAGGATTTCCACTCTGTTGATGATGATCAGGTAATTCAATGGAGTGGTGTCAGCCACCACCGCGCCGAGCGCATTCACGCGTCGAGGAGCGGTCTGAGTTCTCTGGCGCTATGTTCTAACTCGTCCCACGTCGGTTGCTGATTTGCACCGTAACGCTTGAAGAGAGCCTCCGCCTCGTAGAAGCCGAGCCCCAACATTTCCGCAGCTTGTCCGCGTGAGAGGCGACCTTCACGGTAACCTTCGATGACCAGCATTTCACGAGCGCGGACGGCGGCATCGTCGGTGTCCAAACCGAGCAGTCGCTTCCATGTATCAGGGAGTTCGAGAATCAAAGTCATGAAATCAGGTTGCTTCGTTTGGCTGCTTTGGCAAGCGCACTCCGTGGAAATAGGGTCAGGCAGAAATCTTAACAGAATGCGGGGAGCGAATTTCGAAGAAGCTGGGATTCCCGCATGGCCGGCGGCCTTGCCGCGGTCGCGGAACGTCGGCGTGCGGGGGTCGGGTTGCTCCAAGCCGGGCAATGAATCCAAGGCGATGCCCGGGTTGCCGCCCGTGCAGGAGAGCCTCAACGCCCCATCTTCGATCGCGAGGCGCGTGTCGATGCGGGCGCGCGGGTTGGTGTGTTAGCGCCGGACTACTTCCCCGGTTTTTTCGAGTGTCGGTCGCCTACGAAGCGTTCGCCGACATCGGCACGATGCCGATAGATCGGCTCGCCGCCGATGGCCTGGAGTTTCGTCAGGGGTCTTTGACCGGCCCAGTCTTGCCATAACTTCGCAAGACGGGCGGCTTGGTCGGCCTGCGTTTCGGCTAGGTCGTGGAGTTCGGTGCGATCTTCCGCCAGATTGAACAATTCCCACGGGCGGCCCCAGTCGGAAACCAGTTTCAGATCGCCATCCATGACAGCACGGTGGTCGAAGAGGTGGAAATATAAGATTCGCGATTTTTCCTGGCGTTCACCCGTGATGATCGGGACCAGCGAGATGCCGGGAAAACCAGCCGTTGCAGGGGACGGCTTGCCGCTGACATCTGTGAAAGTAGCCATGAAATCGACGATGTGTGTCGGCTGGTCAACGAGGGAACCGGGCTTTTTCAAGACACCGGGCCAGCTAACAATGCATGGCGGGCAGTTGCCGCCATTGAACATGTTGCGCTTGTAGTGGGCGAAGGGCGTGTTGCATGCATTCGCCCAGCCAAGGCCGTATTCCCAGCGCGCCGTTTCCCAAGTTGATTTCCGATCGCGCTGGTGGTCGTAAGGACTCGCGCCGTTATCGCTGGTGAAGATGACAAGAGTGCGATCCTCCTCGCCGAGCTCGCGGACTTTCGCGAGGACCCTGCCAATGGCTTGGTCCATGCGATCGACCATGGCGGCGTAAACCGCCATCCGGCCGTCCTCGAAATCTTTTTCCGCGTCCGTAAGCGTGTCCCAAGCCGGTATCGTCGCCGGGCGAGGGGCGAGCTTCCACCCGGGCTTCATGATGCCGAGCTCGAGCTGGCGGCGGTAGCGCTGCTCGCGCACGCGGTCCCACCCGATCCGGTATTTGCCCCGGTATTTCGCCACTTCCGCGGCGGGCGCTTGAATCGGCGCGTGGGGCGCGTTGAAGGCGAGATATAGGAAGAACGGCTTGGCGGGCTCGGCGCGGTGGGCGTCATCGATGAAGCGGATGGCGTGGTCGGCATTCGCGTCGGTGGTGTAAAACGTGCCATCCGCCGGCGGCTGATAGATGGCACGATCGAGGCGATGGCTGCGGTCGCCTTTAAAATAGTCGGTGGCGCCGCTGAGGTGGCCGAAGAAGTGGTCGAATCCGCGGTCCACCGGATTGCCGTCGAGGTGCCATTTGCCGATCGCAAAGGTATCATAACCGGCGGGCTTCATGGCCTCGGCAAGGGTCGGCCCTTTCTTCACGCCCAGCCCGGTGTCCTGCCAGTATTGGCCGCTCATCAGCGAGGCGCGGGTGGGTTCGCATTTCCCGGAGTTATAGAATCGGGTGAGGCGCAGGCCACCGGCGGCGAGACGGTCGAGGTTCGGCGTTGCGATTTCCCCGCCATAGCAGCCGACATCGGAAAATCCGAGATCGTCGGCGAGAATGAGAATGATGTTCGGCCGGGGCACATCTGCCGCGACGGTGATGCTGGTGGCGAGGAGCAGTAGGGAAATAACAATGTTCATGGTATCGATTTTCCGGCGCGGACTAGGGAATTTCCACCGCCCGGACCTTCTTCTGCGTGAAGCGGACGACGAGTTGGTATTTTTCGCCGGCGCGGGCGGTGCCGAGAAGGATGCTGGTGCCGTTTTCCAAGGCCCAGAGGTGAGACGGAAGCAGGGAGCCGTCGGGTATGCTTTGCATGGATGGCATGGGTCCGCTCTGGACGGGTTTGCCATACAAGGTATTGATGAGATTTACAAATTCCTTCCAGCTCGGCTCGAACTCGCTCTCGTAGTTTTCCGAAGGGATGTTAACTGTTTGCAGCGTGAGTTCTTTCAATCCGCCGTCGCCATCCCAGTCGAAGTAGAGAAACGCGGGGAGTTTGCCAATTTTCTGCCGCGTTTTGAAAACTCCGTTCATGCCGGAACGGCCGATGAACGCTTCGTCGCTTATCATTTCGACAATCTTGCTGGCCTTGAGTTTGGCGAGCGCCTGATCGCGGCTATCGCCGAATTTCAACGTATCGAAAACGGCGTTGGGATCGGGTTCGGCGCCCGCCGGATCGATGGAGTGATGGAGGTCCAGCCATTTGGTTTCATCGGGATGGAGCTTGGCCAAGGCGACGGTGATTTCCGTGCCTTTGTCATTGCGCAGGGTGACGGTGGTTTTGTCGCGCTTCACGAATTCGCCCTGCATTGAGTGGGTGCCATCGGAGCTTTTCCAAATGCGCGGCTGGGCGGAGCAAATGACGGCGGATGCGGCTAGGATGAGGGAAATCAGGCGTGGGGACATGGTACAAATGGTTGGAGCCGCTACTTGGCGGGATTTCTGGATCTAACGCCGCAGACCGGATTTCCCGTCTGTGACAAAAGAGGGCGGAACGGTTAATGGCCCTGCGGTTTCTTGCGCGGCTCCCATTCTTTCCGCGAGCGGGAGCGGACGGATAGAACCACGGGAATGCCGGGGGAGGGGTGCGCGACGCGGAATTTATTTACAATATACGATTCGTAACTGGCTGCCATCAGGCGCTTGTCATTGACGAAAAGCACGATGGTCGGCACCGGGATGACGCTGTATTTCTCCTCCACGGCAGCGGTGGCATAGTAGAGCTTGAGACGCTTGCGGAGTTTGTTGTCGATGGGCGGCGGCGTGACTTCGAAGGCGCTTTGAAGAATCCGGTTGAGCTGCCCGGTGGTGGGGATGGCCTGCGCGCCGGCTTTGATTTTCAAAGCCTCTTTGAGGACATGCTCGACGGATCCGCCCGTCTTCGCGGAGCAGGCGACGAAGGGAGCATAATGGAGGAAGAAGAGTTCCTTTTTGACGTGGGCGGTCGCTTCTTCGAGGCGCGCGGTGCGGTTGGCGCCGGGGTGGAAGAGATCGAACTTGTTGAGCACGATGAGGCACGGCTTTTTCTCCTCCATGATGAGCTGGGCGATTTTCCGATCCATCGAGGTGATGCCGGCGGCGAGGTCGATAACGAGCACGCAGAGGTCGGCGCGACGGACGGCCTTCTCGGTGCGCATGGCGGAGAAAACCTCGACGGAGTTGTCGCGCTTGCCCCGCGGGCGGAGGCCGGCGGTGTCGATGAGGGTGAAATTTTCCCCGGCGAACGAGTAGGGGAGATCGACGGCGTCGCGGGTGGTGCCGGCGATTTCGGAGACGATGGTGCGCTCGTCCTTGAGGATGGCGTTGACCAGCGAGGATTTCCCGGCGTTCGGCTTGCCGACGATGGCGAGCTTGATGCCGACGGCCTCGGCTTTCTCCGCGACGGCCTCGGTTTCGGAGACGAGCGGCGCGACCACGGCATCGATTTCATCGCAGAGATGGCCGAAATTCCGGCCGTGCTCGGCGGACACGAAGACGCTCTCGCCGAGGCCAAGCCGGGTGAAATCCGCGAACGAGCGCTCGTGCTTGTCGTCATCCACCTTGTTGATAACCAACAGCACCGGCGGCTTGGCCTTGCGCAGCTTGTGGGCCAGCGCCTGGTCCACCGCGGTGAGTCCGTCGTGCGCGTCCACGACGAAAAGGATAAGATCCGCGGTCTGCATCGCGATGTCCGCCTCGATGGTGACCTGCTCGTCGAAGCCATCGTCGATATTCCCGCCGATGCCGCCGGTATCCACGAGCGTGCAGGCGGTTTGGGTGGCTTTGGCGGGCGCGGTAATCCGGTCGCGGGTGACGCCCGGCTGGTCGTGGACGATCGCGATCTTCCTCCCGGCAAGGCGGTTGAAGAGCGCGGATTTGCCGACATTCGGGCGTCCGACGATGGCTACGGTGGGCATGGGCGGCATCGAATGGCGGAAACCGAACCAGCGCAAGGCCGGACTGGCTTGGGAAAATCCCGGACGATGAAGCGCCCGCCATGAGGGAAAATCGTTGTGCTGGAGGCAATTCCCGCACCCGGCAAATCAATGGCGGGAGGCGGCGTGTTGCGCCAATGAAAAATGACACCGGAGGGGTGGAGTCGTGGGGCCCGGGTTTTTTTAACCCCGCGCGGGGGGGGGGTGGGGGGGTTTTGGGGGGGGTTGTAAACGGGTTACCTGGGGGGGGCCGGGGGGGGGGGGGGGGGGGGGG
>JBBSUD010000077.1:0-28302 GCA_038235225.1 Verrucomicrobiales bacterium | reverse complement strand
CCCCACCACCCCTCCGCACATCATCATGAAATTCGAGTTCATGCACTCCGTCCCGCATCCGGCCCGCCTCCCCCCACCCCGCCACGCACCGCACCATCGAACACGCCCGCCCCGCTCACCCCGCCTCCGCGATCTCCGCGTTTCGATTTCCATCCCCAAAAAGTCTCCTTCGCGACCCTTAGCGACCACCGCGCCTTCGCGTTTCATCCAGCAAAGCCCCTGTTCAAAGCTGGAATCCACCCCGCGCTCGACTCCCCCCTCCGACCGCGTAGCCTTCGCCCCCAACCCCCTTCCCCGCCATGCGCACCCTTTCCCTTCTCCTCATCCTGGCGGGATTTTCCCACGCCACCGAGACCCGCACCTGGACCGACAACCAGGATCGGAAAATCCAGGCCAAGCTGCTAAGCATCCAAGGCGATTCCGTCGTTCTCGAACTCGCCGACGGCCGCGAAGTCCCCTTCCCGCTCGCCAAGCTCTCCGCCGAGGATTCCGTTTATGTCAAGCTGACCGCCTCCTCGCTCGCGAAACCCAAGCCCGGCCCCGCCGCCCCTCCGGCCGCCTCTAAGACCGATTTCACCAGCCCTTGGCCCGAGCGCATCAAATTCGACGAGGACCCGGAAATCGCCACCATTGAGGAGGACGCCGCCAAGAACCGCTTCATCTACGAGAGCGCCCACTACCGGTATATTTGCGACGTGCGGCTCTCGAAATCCGTCGTCAAAGGCTTCGCCGTCATGTTCGAGGCCACCCATCTCTTTTGCCGCAGCCTCCCGCTCGGCATCGATGGCGGGGGCGATGGCTCCAAAAAGAACCAGATCCTGCTCTTCGAGAAATTCGAAGATTATGTGGAAGCTGGCGGCCCGCCCTCCAGCGCCGGCGTCTTCATCGGCGGACGCGGCGTCGTCATGGTCCCGCTCGTCAGCCTCGGGGTCCGGCCCGTCGGCAGCGGGTATATGTTCGATCATGACAAGGACAGCAGCACCCTTTGCCACGAACTCACCCATCAGCTCACGCCGGAAAATTATTTTAAGAAAGGCTGCATGGGCTGGCTCACCGAAGGCCTCGCCGAATACATTTCCTCCACCCCCTACCGCGCCGGCGGCTTCAACGTGCGCTCGAACCAGAACGACATCATCGACTACGTCACCGGCTACGGCACCAAAGACCGCGGCGGCCGGGCGCTCGGCAAGGAAATCAAAATGGCCTCCCTCGAAGCCTTCATGACCCAGCCTTACAGCCAGTTCACCTCCAATGGCCAATACAACTATGGCTGCGGACTTCTCATCTCCAACTACTTCTTCCACATGGATGGCGAAGGCGATGCCAAACGCGTCAAAGCCTTCCTCAAAGCTCTCCATGGCGGCGCCAATCCCGTCGATTCCTTCCCCCTTCTCCTCGACGGCCGGACCTTCTCCCAGCTTCAGGAAGACATCGCCAAGTCCTGGAGCCGCAAAGGTGTGAAATTCATCTTCGGCAGTTGAACACGGCTGCGGATTCCCATGCGCTACTTCCTCGTCTTTCTCAACTCGGCCGTCGGCATTCTGTTTCTTCTCGCGTTCCTGCTCACGTTCTTCGCGAGGGGCGCTATTGATGCCGCCGCCCGGGAGTTCGTCACGGCGAAAACGGTGGAATTTTCCGAACCTTTGGTAAGACTGGCGGAAAAGGCGGCGGACGATCCCTTGGCCAAGCGCCTGCTTTCAAAACCACGGAAAGCCGCCATCGCGCGGGAAATCGCCGATTACCACAGCAATCCTGCCAGATATATTTCCGAACTAACCAAGCAGGCGGCCGCGGAGAAATCCGGTCTGTTGGACAGCCCGCCGGCAGCGCGGATCGCGGGCTGGAAAGTCAAGGTGCGGGCGTATTATGACAAAGTTCTCGGCAAGGTCGTCGGCGACCTCCGCATCTTCACCGGCACCACTTGTTTGGCAGGTTTGCTGGCCGCGGGACTTGCATGGCATGGGAAAGGCAAAGCGCGCGCGCCGCTTGTGGTGATTTCCTGCGTTCTGGCTGTGGCGACCATGTTTTCGGCATGGTATTACATCGACGGCTTCACGTTCTTCGGGATCGTGTCGGATTCGCTTATGGGATGGGGATATCCGGTAATGATATTCATGATATTTTTTTGGATCGTTCTCGAATTGAATCTATCGACCGACAGGCAGACCCCATCCCCGTTCTCGTTCAAGTGATCCAAGGATTGAACGTGCCCACCTCCGGAGGAAAATCCGAAGTATTCCGTGTGGCCACAGTCAAGCCGTGGTGCAGGGCGGTTGCCGCCAAGAGGCTGTCCAAGATCCCCATATTGAATCCTATCGATTGATTCCTTGCATAGAGCGCACCCCAAACCCGGAACACATCGGCGTCCAAGGCAAGCGGCGGTTCGCTCACTTCGACTTCAAGACGGATCGCCCATCGTTCCAGCCGGGACTTTCTTTTGCATTCTGGCATGAGGTGGATCCCTTTCCATATTTCTCCGAGAGTTACTGCCGAAATGCAGCTTGTGAGGGAATGCTGTTCACACCATGCAACGACTTTCGATTCTGGTGATTTGGACGCCGCTTCAGAAACAACGTTTGTATCGAGCAGATAGACCGCCGTCATGATTCGAACCCGGTGTTCCGGGCCGGTTCCTTGCTCCTCTGCGGGACGATTTCCCGCAGGTCTTCGGGACATTCGCGGAGCAGGGCGAACAAGGTTTTGGCAGGCCTCGCAGTCTTGCGAAATTCACTTTCAGAAACTACCACGACAGCCGCCTTTCCCGTTCTGCGCACCGTTTGCGGGCCGTCCGCCAATGCACGCTCGACCAACTCGCCGAATCTGCATTCCGCCTCTTCCATTTGCCAACTTCCCGTCTTCATTGCTAAACGGAAGCTGGCATTCATTTCCTACTTGGTCCAGCTGGAATTCATGGCGGATTGGAGAGAGGCGACCTTCACTTCGCATCCAGAAATTCCAGCAGCGGGGGTAGGAAACGATCGTACGCCTCGACGTGCGGCAGGTGGCCGACTCCTTCGAGTTCCACCAGTTTGCAAGCGGGGATGGCGGCGGCGGTTCTGCGGCCGAGTTCGGGATAGTTTCCCATGGTTTTCGCGATTTCCTCCGGGACGGAATTCTTGCCCAAGGCGGTGCGGTCGAGCTGGCCGATGATGAGCAGCGCGGGAACTTTCACCAGCGGGAATTCATAAACCACGGGCTGGGTGTAAATCATATCATAGGTAAGCGCCTGATCCCATGCCACGCGCTCGTAGTTCTCACTGGCGGCCATGCGGGCGAGCGGTTCCACCCATTTCTCGTAATCGGGTTTCCAAGTGCCGTGGTAGTAACTTTTCACCTGGTAGGCCTTGATTGATTCCGCATCGGCTTTCAGTTCGTTCGCATACCATTGCTCGATGCCGGGATAGGGCACGAGGCGTTTCCAATCCTCCAGACCGATGGGATTTTCGAGAACCAGCGATTCACTACGCTCGGGAAACATCAGCACGAAACGCGTCGCCACCATACCGCCCATCGAGTGGCCGAGGATGTGGGCTTTCTTGATGTGCAATTCGTCGAGCAGCGCGCGGGTGTTGTCGGCGAGGGCGTGGATGGAGAATTGATAGTGCTCCGGCTTGGAGGATTTCCCGAAGCCGATCTGATCGGGGATGACCACGCGATAGCCTTTGTCCGCAAGATCCCCAGCGGTGCGGCCCCAGTAAGCGCCGCAGAAATTCTTGCCGTGGAGGAGCACCACGGTTTCGCCGTCGGGCGTTGCCGGCTGCAAATCCATGTATGCCATTTCCAATTTCTGGCGCTGGCTTTCCAGCTTCATCATGGTGACGGGAAACGGATACTCATAGTTCTCCAGCCGATATCCCGCCGGCTCCGCGGCGGAGGCGATCGTGCCGATTGATAGAAGAAGGGTTGTCGATAAAATCCTCGCGAACATCCTGCGAGTTTATGAAGGAACGCGCCGGCCTCAACAGTTCTTTGCCAGCCCGTGAAACACATTCTATTCCTCTGCTCGCGCAACCGCCTCCGCAGCCCCACGGCGGAGGCGGTTTTCGCGGAGTGGCCGGGCGTGGAGGCGGATTCAGCGGGGCTGGACAACGACGCGACGGTGCCGCTCTCGCCGGAGCAGCTCGCCTGGGCGGACACGATTTTCGTGATGGAACGGGCGCACCGCGAGAAGCTGAACCGCCGCTTCCGCCGTCACCTCGACGGGCAGCGCGTGATCGTGCTCGGCATCCCGGACAATTACGATTTCATGGACCCGGCGCTGGTGGAAATCCTGCGGGCGAAGGTGCCGCGCTTCCTACAAGGGTGATTTCCGCCGGGAATCGGCGAAAGCGCGGGGGTGGCGGGTTCGTAATTGGCAGCCCCGGAAATCCGGGGAACTTTCCCGCGCTTTCATGGCTTTGATTTCCCGCATCCTTCTACCCGTTCTCATCCTCGCGCTCGGCGCGGGGGCATGGTGGCTGCTTGGCCGCCCGGTCGATGCGCCGGAGCCGGAGCGCCAGCCGCCGCAGGTGCTGGAAACGACGAAGCTGGAGCTGCGCCGCACGGATTTCCCCGTCGTCATCCACACGCAGGGCACGGTGCTCGCCCACCACACGACGACGCTCACCGCGCAGGTGACCGGCGTGGTGGCGGTGGTGAGTCCGTCGTTCGAAGTTGGCGCATTCTTCGCGAAAGGCGACGTGCTGCTGGAGCTGGATCCGGCGGATCTGGAGGCGGAGACCGTGGGCACCCAAGCCCGGTTGGCCACCGCCGAAGCCGCGCTGGCGCAGGAGGAGGCCCGGGCGAAACAGGCCCGGCTGAACTGGGAGGACATGGGCTACAAGGACGCGCCATCGCCGCTCGTCCTGCGCGTGCCGCAGCTTAAAGAGGCGGACGCCCGCGTCATCGCCGCCCGCGCGGATCTCGATCAGGCGGAGCGAAATCTCGGCCGCGCCAAGGTCCGCGCTCCATTCGACGGGCGGGTGGAATCCCGCCTGGTCGGCCTCGGCCAGGCAGTCGGCGGGACCACGCAGCTCGGTGTGATATTCGCCACCGACCTCGCGGAAATCCGCCTGCCGCTGGCCGCCGCGCAGCTCGGATTCGTGCGCCTGCCGGACCGCGGCGACGATTCGCCCGTCAGCGTGACGCTCACCGACGCGCTCGGCTCGGGCGTCGGCGGCGCGCAGTCGTGGCAGGCGGAAATCGTACGCACGGAGGGCTCGCTCGATGAGGATTCGCGCGAATTGTTCGCCATCGCCCGCATTTCGGACCCCTTCGGGCTGGTGTCGGGAAATCCCGAACTGCGGATCGGGCAGCCGGTCCGCGCGGATGTGGATGGCATCACGCTGAAGAACGTTTTCGTGCTGCCGCGCGAGGCATTGCGCGGCGTGAACCGCGTCTTCCTCATCGATCGCGCCGAAAGCAAGATCCAGCGCACCGACGTCGAGCCGCTGCTCAGCACCGCGGATTTCCTGATCGTCCGCGATGGCTTCCAGGAAGGCGACTGGCTCGCCACCTCCCGCCTGCCCTACGCCCCGGACGGCGCGCCGGTGAAGGTCGTGGAAGAACCTGCCGCCGCCGAAGCCGTCTCAACCGGCGGGAGCGCGAAAACCGGGGATTCCTGAGGCGGATTCCACCTGCGGCAAAGCCTCGCAGCGACGGGTGATGGCCGCTACGCTCCGGCATGCGCGCGCTCGTTTCGATCTTGCTTCTATCGGTTCTGCACCTCTCCGCGGCACCGCCGCCGCCCGACGAAATATTTGGCCAGCTCTTCCGGGACGTGCAGATGCGCCGGGTGTTTCCGGACAGCAAAACCTTCGTTGACTGCGTGCCGAAACGGGCGCCGGAGGAAATCGTCGCGGATTACCAAGCGCGCGCAGGCGGGCTGGATTTTGATCTGGAAACATTCGTCCGGGCAAACTTCCTCGTACCGCAGGACGATGTGGTAAGCCATATCTCACGCTTGTGGAAAATGCTGCGCCGCGAGGCGGATGTGGCGGTGCCCGGCAGCTCGCTGCTGCCGCTGCCGCACCCTTATATCGTGCCGGGAGGACGGTTCCGGGAGATTTACTATTGGGATTCCTATTTCACCATGCTCGGCCTGCGGGAAAGTGGCGAGGCGCGAACCATCGAGGACATGGTGGCGAATTTCTCCCATCTCATTGCAACCTACGGATTCGTTCCCAACGGCAACCGCACCTATTACCTCAGCCGCTCGCAGCCGCCGTTCTTTTCGCTGATGGTGGAGCTGTTGGCGGAAATGAAGGGTGACGATGTTTACCAAACCTATCTTCCGTCCCTGCGCGCCGAGCATGACTATTGGATGGACCGCACCGCGCGGACGAAACATGTCGTAACAATGCCCGGCGGCGAAATCCTGAACCGTTACTACGATCGCTTGGAAATCCCGCGTCAGGAAAGCTGGGCGGAGGATGTGGCCGCTGCGGCGAAATCGGACCGCCAGCCGAAGCTGGTCTATCGGGAACTCCGCTCGGCGGCGGAAAGCGGCTGGGATTTCAGCAGCCGCTGGTTCGCCGATGGCAAAAGCCTCGCCAGCATCCGCACCACCGGACTCGTTCCCGTTGATCTCAACTGCCTGCTTTATCATTTGGAAACCACCATCGCCAAAGCCAGCCGCATCGCCGGCGATGAAGACACGGCTGAGGATTTCGACAAAATGGCGGCGGCGCGGAAAGAAGCGATCGGTCGCTATTGTTGGTCGGAGAAAGACCACTGGTATGTTGATTATGACATCAAGGCCGGCAAACCCTCCGCCGAACTGACACTGGCCGGCGTGACACCGTTGTTTTTCCAAATCGCCCCGGACGATCGCGCCGGAGCCGCCGCGGATGTCATCAAAGCAAAGTTCCTGCGTCCCGGCGGAGTTGTCACCACGCTAGCCCACACCGGCCAGCAATGGGATGCGCCGAATGGTTGGGCTCCCTTGCAATGGATGACCATCCAAGGATTGCGGAACTACAAGAAGGACGACCTCGCCCGCGACATTACCACCCGCTGGATTTCCCTGAATGTGAAAGTATATAAGAACACCGGCCGGCTGATGGAGAAATACGATGTTATCGACATGGATCGCGAAAGCGGCGGCGGCGAATATCCCTCGCAGGACGGCTTCGGCTGGACCAATGGAGTGCTTTTGAAACTCATCGGTCTCTACGGGTTGCCGGAGTGAGCGGGGCGTGTAAATCATTCATCATGCCTGATTCCCCGCCCACCCACACCTCCCGCGAGGAGGTCATGTTTTTCGATACCGACTGCGGCGGCGTTGTCCATAACATCGCCTATCTCCGGATGATCGAAGTCTGCCGCACCCGCCTCGCGGCGCAGCTCGGCATGGACCTGCGCGGCATGTCGGAAACGAGGATTTTCCCCGTCGTCACCCGCACGGAAATCGATTACAAACGCCCGGCCAAACTCGGGGACTGGTTATCGATCCACGGCAAGCTCGGCGAGGTTTCGCGCGCCCGGTTCTGGTGCGATTTCGAAATGCGGCGGGAGGCGGATGGCGTCCTGCTCGTCACCGCGCGGCAATCGCTGGCGCTCGTTCGCATGCCGGAGGGCCGCCCGCTGCGCCTGCCGGCGGATTGGTCGCACAAATGGGGATGATTTCCTTGCCCGCGGGGGCGCGCGAGGGCATTCCCCCGGCATGGGATTTTCCGCGGTGTTATTCGATTTCGACGGGGTGTTGGTGGACACCGAATGGGCGATCTATCAGGCGTGGCTGCGCACCTTCCGCGAGCACGGCCATGATCTGCCGCTGGAAATCTACACACGCTGCATCGGCTCGGATTTCGCGACGTGGTCGCCGAAAACGCACTTGGAGGAGCTGACCGGCGGCAGCTTCGATTGGCATGACCTCGACGCGCGGCGGCAGGCGGAAATCGTCGCGGAATTAGAAAGCGCGCAACCGATGCCGGGCGTGCTGGAAATCCTGAGAAAGCTCACTGAGGCGGGCATCCGGCGCGCGGTTGTTTCCAGCTCGTCGCACCAGTGGGTCGATGGCTGGCTGGCGAAGCTGGGGATTTCCGGCGAATTTGAAACCACCGTTTGCCGTGGCGACGCTCCGCAAATCAAGCCCGCGCCGGACCTTTACCTGGAGGCCGCGCGCCGGCTCGGGCTGGAGCCGGCGGAGTGCCTCGTCATCGAGGATTCGCTCAATGGCGTGAAATCCGCGATCGCCGCCGGGATGCCGGTGCGGGTCGTGCCGAACCGCGTCACCGCCGGTCTCGAATTTGCCGGGGCGGATAGGATTTTCCGCGATTTGTCCTCGCTGGCGGCGGCGCTTCAGTAGCCCGACGGGTGCCGCATGACATGCCCGCGGCCTTGGCGCGTCTCGGGTTTCCAGCGCGGTCCGTCGCGACTGCCCGAGCCTCCGGTATCGAGCCGCAGCCCTGCGATCGTCATGAAAACGTGGCCTTTGCGGGCATAAATCGTGATCCATTTCCCCTCCCCTTTCTTGCCGTAGCCGTAGAAATCGCCGGACGGCATGCTGCCTTTGAGCAGGCCTGCCTCGCGGAGCACATAGGAAACGGTGCCTGAGCAATCGTAGCCGGAATCGGCCTCCCGCGCGTGCCCGCCGCCCCACTTGTAGGGCTTGCCTTGCAGGCGGTTGCCGGCCGCGAGCGCCCGCTTCACCGCGGCCGGCGCACGCCGCGGCGCGTAGGCGACGCCGTTGTTCAATTTCGCCGTGCGCCCGTCGATGAATCGATAGGAAACCGGCTGCTTCGCCTTCACCTGGCTGGAGCACGAAACCATGCCGCCGGCCAGCGGAAGCACGATCGCAAGGAGGAGGGAAAATCGCTTCACGGCGCGGACCGTGGCGGATTTCGTTAAGATTTACAAAATGTTTTTGGCCGCGTGAGGCGGCCCGATCGTTGGCCTGCGGGATGGCCTGAAAATCACTCCGCCGCCGGGAAATAGTGGCGCAGGGCCTCGATGGCGCCGTGGCCGTGCTTGGCGCGGCTCACCAAGCCGCCGTGAGTGCGGACTTTTTCTTGGATGTCAGGGACGGCGTTGGCCGGGCAGGCAACCATGCCGGCGTGGGCGGGATCGAGCATTTCGAAATCGTTGTGGCTGTCCCCGATGGCGAAGACGGCGCCGGGAGCGAGGCCGAATCGCCCCGCCAAGTGGCTGAGGCTGCTGCCTTTCTGGATGTCCCGGTGACCTAAGCGCAGGTAAATCGAGTTGCGCTGCCACGCGAGCTGCGGCTCGCCGACAGTCATCTCCTCCAGCCGCCGGACGATCCACGCCATCTCGTCGTCGGATTGTGCGACGATGCCCGCCGGATCGCTATCGACCTCGATCCATTGCGCGCCGGTCTGTTCTTCGATTTCCCGGCGAACCTGCTTGAGGAGCTTGCGGGATTTCTTGAAGAGCGCGTGGATTTTCTTATCGCACGGCTTGTTCCAGCCATCGAGCGGCAGCCAGCGGCCGAAGGCGTTGGGGAAATGGATTTCCCGCTCCCGGGCGATCGTGAAATCCGGCAAAAACGGGAAGCGGCTCTCGACAATGCCTTCGATGGTCTGCGCCATCGAGCGGCCGGTATTGATCCCCCAGAGCGCGCCATAGTCTTGGCGGATGCGGCGGATTTCTTCGAAAAATCCGGTGGGAACGGGCGGTTCGTCGCCGGGGAAATGGAGGGTGCCATCGAAGTCGAAGGAGAGAAGGAAAGCGGGTGAAGCAAGGGAGGGCAAGGTGGTCATGCAGGAGCGGAAGCGGCCAAACTCAACGGGATCCGGAGGGGAGCAACGTCAAAAAAACCCGGACGCGCCAGCCTATTGGATTTTTCCGTTTGACGCCGGCCGGCGATCGCTGTTCTCTCCCGCAGATGAGACTCGTTCGCATTAAGGCGACGGATTCATCGCTACGAACCATCCTATTATGAAAATCAGTCAAACGAAAATCAGCGCTCGCACCCTCGTCGCCACACTCGGCGCCTTGGCGCTGGCAAATCCCGCCGCCGCGAACAGCCGCCGCTTCAGCTACAGCTATGAGACCACGACGATGGCGAAAGGCGCGATGGAGCTGGAAAGCTGGGTGACTTGGAAAACGGACCAAGCCAGCGACCCGGACTTCGAGCGCTTCGACATCCGCCACGAGTTCGAATACGGGGTGACCGACAGGCTGCAGTTGGCATTCTACTTCGCCGACTGGCGGTATGAGGAGAATGCGAACGAAGGCGGCCGCACCGAGTTCCGGGATGTCGCCTTGGAGGCGATTTACAATCTGACCGACCCGAATACCTGCGCGTTCGGTTCCGCCGTTTACGGCGAAATCAAGGGCAGCGACGATTTCATCGAGCTGGAGGGTAAGCTCTTGCTGCAGAAGAATCTGGGCAAATGGATGTTCGTTTACAACGTCGGCGGGGCGGTCGAATGGGAGGACGACTATCAGGAGGACGAAGCCGAACTGATGCAGAGCCTGGGCGTGAGCTATCAACTCAGCCCGGCGTGGTCCCTGGGTGCGGAGGCATTGCACGAGATCGTGGTGCCGGATGTCGAATCCATCGGCGATAGCGCGGTTTACGTCGGGCCGAATGTGAGCTGGCGGAGCGAGCGGTTCTCCGCGGTGGTAAGCGGCATGTGGCAGGTCACGGCGCTGGCCGACGAACCCGATTTCCAACTGCGCACGATTTTCGCGATCGATTTCTGAAATCCCGGATTTCCACCCGATGACTGCTTCGCGAACACGTTTCCGACTCATTTCCTGGGGTGCCCCCGGAGTGGTGGCGCTGGCGCAACTGGCTTGCGGACCGAGCTATCAAGCGCCGGCAGTGACCCCAGCGCTGGCAAAGACCACCCGCGCGCCGGTCAGCGAACTGGCGCGCGGGTATGAGCTGCACCAGTTGAAATGCGCCAAGTGCCACGCCTTCGAAGATCCGGCGGATTACACTCCGGACGAATTGCGGGAAGACATCATGCCGGTGATGGCGCGGAAAGCGAAGCTCACCGCGGCCGACGAAAAAGCGGTGCTCGCCTACCTGCTGGCCGCCCGCAGCGCGTCCGCTGAGTGAGCCAGCGGCGGCGGGACGGGTCGCCATCAGGGGAAATCAGAAGCTGTCGAAAAGGGCGCCGGCGATTTCTCCGAGGATTTCCACGACCACTTCGCCCGCGCCATCGAGCAAGCCGGAAAGCGTGCGGCGCACCCCGAAGATGCCGAAAAGCGCGGTGAAAATCCCTGCCACGGCCTCCAGTCCGCAGACAAGATTGCGCGCGGACGGCCACTCGAACCAGGCGCCGGCGATGAGTCCGGCACCGGCGAGCACTGCGAATATCCGCACGGAAGCCGGGACAATCTGGATTTTCAGCGCCAGCAGTTCTTCGAGCGAAACCACATGATGCCGGCGCTTCGAGGCGCGGATGCCGGCTTTCAGCGCGCGGCGCTCGATCTTCTCCCGTGGGATCGGCATCGCGTTTCAATTTCCGCCGGCGGCGATGGTGTCCCGGCACCATGCCAGCGCCATGAGGGCGTAGCCGGTGCCGTAGGATTGGTGGTAATCGTAGAGCGGATAATCCCACCATGAGCCGTCCTTTTCCTGGCGCTCCACGAGCAGCGCGGCGAGGCGCCTGGCATACGGCGGGCGCTTTTCCGCGGGCAGCAGCCGGACGGATTCCGTGAAATAGTAGATGCCGTAGTAATAGAAATATCCGGCGATCCGGAACGGCGCCTCATGCGGGACGGGGCGCTTGCGGCCGTTGCTCAAGAAGCCCTCGCGGGCGAGAAACCGGTCCGCCCACGTGACCAGCACCTCGTCGGTCACGGCCTTTTCGCCGAAGACGCGCAGGGCGGCATTGCACGCTTGCGAGCGGCCGAGCGATCCCACCGGGCGATTGATATCCAAGCGCGGGCGCATCCGGTGGGTGAAGGAATATACGTAGGAGAAATCCGGCTCGCGCTGGGCGTTCAGGCCGGCGAGCGCGTGCTTCACGAGCTTGTCGTCGAGCTTCACGCCCATTTCCTCGCTCGCCTCGAACATGGCGAGCAGGACGGTGGCGGTGGTGAACGAAGTCGGCAGGCCGGAGGGACGCTGGGTGGCGAGGCCGTCGAAAAGATCGAGGTAACCCCAGCCGCCGTTCACGTCTTCGTAGCGGTTGGCGAGATCGACCTGTTGCTGGCCGAGGCGGACCCATTCGGCCTTTTTCGCCGGGTCCGTCTCGCGCTGCCAGAGCCGGTCGATGGCGCGCAATCCGTAGGCGTGGCCCCAGACATTGTAGGTGGTGGTTTGGTCGGCGCGGCGGAGTTCCGGCAAAGTTTCCGCCGCCCAGATGCCGGCGCGGGCGATGGCGGCTGTGACCTCCGGGCGGTTGTCCTTGGCATCGACGAGGCCGGAAATCGCCAGCCCGGAAGCGCCGGCGAGGAACGCCTGATGCGCCCCGGGCAGCGGCGCGTAGATGTTCAAATCCTTGGTGCGCCGCGCGCTGCCGAACGAGCCATTCTTGTTCTGGTGGGTGACGAGGTAATCCACGCCACGCTTGATCGCGCCATCGAGAGCGGGGTCCGCCAGAGAGACGGAAGACAATAAGACACAAGACACAAGAGAAGAGAGCAGAGGCCGGAGCGGCTTGCGGCAGGGAAGGTGGGGATTCGGCACGGTCTGTCTTTTCTTACGTCTTAAGACTTGTCGTCTTAAGTCTTTATGGGACGACGACCACCTGCCCGGCTTCGAGGCCTTCAAGAATTTCCGTGTCCTCGCCGGAAATCCGGCCCCGCTTGACGGGGCGGCGTTCGTTTTTGCCGTCGGCCAAGCGGATTTCCACGGTCCAGCCGGCCGGGCCGTATTGTAGCGCCTTGCTCGGGACGGCGATGGCGGTGGCCTGATTGTAGGTAATTACACGTACGGTCGCGGTCGCTCCGGCGGCCGGCGCGGCGTCTTTCGGCCACTCCACGGAGAAATCGGCGCGATAGTTGCCATCGGCCCCGGGGACGTTGGCGAGCTCGGCGAATTTGACCGGGATTTCCAATTCCTCGCGGCCCGCGAGAGTGGCGGATCCCGGCTGCCCGGCCTGAAGCGAGCGCGCGGTGGCGTCATCGAGGAAGGCGATGAGGGCGAGGCCGGCATCCGCGGGCACGAATGTGGCGAGCGGCGTGAAAGCCGCCGGATGGCCGTGTGGAATGAGGTTTTTGGCCAAATCCCCGATGGTCCAGCGGCCCTTTTCCATGGAGCCGTGGTAAAGCGTGCCATCGGCCGGCGCTTTGAATGTGAAGAGCTTGCGATCCGCCTCCAGCTCCGCGAGGTCGGCCTGCGCGCGCTTGAGGGCGGTTCGCGCGCCCTCCAGCGCCAGCTTTTGGGTAGCGAGCGCGCGCGGGGTTTCGTTCTCGGCTTTTTCGAGGGCCACGGCGGCATCGCGCTCGGCATTGGCCAGATTTCTCGCCTCACGGGGCAGCTTGATTTCGAGCATCCGCTGGTGGTCGAGCGTCTCCATGCGCAGGGCGAATTCCGCCGCGGCCACGGCATCCTTCTGGCGGGTCAGGATGATTTCCTCCGTCTCCTCGGTGACGTCGTCCGCCTTGTACATCTTGTCGAGCTGGCGGAGTTCCTCGCGCTGGTTTTCCAGCATTTCCTGGCGACGCTTGAGGTCCTGCGCGGCGGATTCCTCCGCGGACTTGCGGCGGGTTTTGGTGAAATATTCGTTCTCCTCCTTGGCCGTCTCCGCAGCGCGGCGGGCGGCATCCAGCGCGGCTGGTCCGGTCTCGGCGAGGAGTTTCGCGTCCAGCTCGCCCTGCGCCACGGCCAGCCCGGCGGTTTCCGCGGCGCGCCGCAAATCCTCGATTTTCCGGTCGATTTCCTCCGTTACGAAGCTCAGCACGGTGTCTCCCTTGGCCACGGCAGCGCCGTTATCCGCGATGGTTTCGATCTCAAAATCCTTCCAGCCTTGGGGATCGAGCCGCAGTGCGATGCCGCCATTGGCGGGCATGACGGTGGCGGAGAACGATTTGGTCACGGCGAAAGGTCGCTGTTCGACGGGGATTTCCGCGGCAGGCGAAGCGGCGGCGACTAGAACGGGAATGAGGTGCAGAGGAAGGAGGCGGGTCATGGGTGCGGCGCACTCAACCACGCCCGTCCCGGAAGATCAATCCACCGTTTGCACGGCCGCCGCCTTGGTATCGACATCGGCGGCGCGTTCGGTTTGCCTGCTCCCCCGCCGCCGGAGTTCCGAAAATCCCCAATCCATGCGCTGCCCCTACTGCCAGGCCCCCGTCGCTGTCGATGCCGCGGAATGCGAGGAATGCCGCCTGACCTACCCGCGCACCGCCACCCTGCTTGGCGCGGTGCCGCGCGTCACGCCCGTCATGTTCGATTCCACCGGCACCCTCGCCGACCCGGAGCGCGCAAAACTCCGCAAGCGCGCCAACCTCCTCCACGACCGTTTTCCCGATCTAATCCTGCAAATCGCCGTGCATGCGTTCCCCCACGAGCATCCGTTTTCGCTGCACGCCTTCTGGCTTTTTAACGCGGGAAATTTCGCCGGCGACAGCCTTCGCGGCAGTTCCAACCGCGCGCTGCTGCTCGTGCTGGACCCGCACCGGGGTGAGGCGGCGATCGTCCCGGGCTATGGCTTCGAGCCATTTCTCCAGCCCGAAGCGCTCGACCATTTGCTCGAGCTCGCCGGCCCGGCTTGGCAGAACGCGCGCTGGGCGGACGGCATTTCCACGGTGCTCGACGGCCTCGAACGGCTGCTCCTCTCGATCGCCACGCCGGAATCCGCCCTGCCCCGCGGCAAGGGCGATTTCTAACCGAACGCCTTTAGGAATCCCACCTCGATGGCCAGCGCTTCGAAGGCGTTCGTCTCCAGCGTCCGCCGCAGCGAATCCAGCGCATCCATCCGTTTGAGCAGGCGGCGCTCGGTTTCGTTCTCAGCGATTTTCCGCAGCGCCTCCGCCGATTCCGGAAAATCCAGGCCCGTGCCGCGGACCTTCATGCGCAGCAAATCTGCCATCCAGGCCATCAGCACGTCGAAGAGCCGGCCGCGGGCGTCGAGGTATTCCGCCTCCGCCGCGGCCTTGTGGAAATCCTCGCGCTCCTTGAGCCAGCGGCCGTCGGTGGTGTCGCGGTAGGCCGCCACCTCCTCTTTTTCCGCCGCTTTCGCGGCCGCATCCGCATCGGTCCGGCGGTCGCCGAGAAATCCGGTGAACGCCGCATTGAGGTGCAGCGCCGCGACCGGCGTGCCGAACCCGCGCGCCGCCGCCGCGTTCAGCGCCGCCACCAATTCGCCCCCGCCATCCGCCAGCAAGGGCATACCGCCGAGCAACGGCAGGCGCACGCAGCGGGAGAGAATCGTCGGCAGCAGGCGCTGCGGATTCGCCGTCAGCAGCATCAGCAGCGTGTTTCTCGGCGGCTCTTCGAGAGTTTTGAGAAATGCGTTCGCCGCTTGGTCCGCCATCCGGTCCGCCTCCGCAATGACGCCCACCTTGCACGCGCCGCCGGGCGCCGCCAGATGCAGCGTTTGCTCCAAATCCCGGATTTCATCAACGCCGATCCGCCGGGATTTCATGCGCGGCCGGATAATCCGCACCCAGCCGCTTTCCAGTTCATCGAGCGCCGGCGTCTCCACCACCACCGGCGCGCCGAACAAATCGACACCGCCCGCCGCCGCGCCGCCATTCACCAACTGGATCATCCGCGCCGCCAGGTTTTCCTTCCCGCAGCCATGCGCGCCGCTGATGAGAAACGCGTGCGCCAGCCGGCCCCGCTCGTGTGCCGAGGAAATCAATTCGAATGCCTTATCCGCCGTGTACGCCATGCGCCGCCATCGTCTCCGCCCGGTCCCGCTCCGCAACCCGAAACCGGGTTATCCCGCGCCGTTCCTCAGCGCCGGCGCGGATTCATGATCGCCTGCCGGGCTTCGGCCGACAGTCCGCTGCCATCCAGCCAAGTGCGAGCCGACTCGGGATCGCGGCGATAAAAAGCGTGACCCGCCCGGGTCAGGGTTTCCTGCCGCAATTCGGGATCGGAAATATCCTGTGCCCATTGAATCGATGCCTGCGGGTCCTGCCAGGCATAGCCGCTGGCAAATCCGCTGACGGCCGCGTCGCGCTTGGCGGAGCGGGGCATTTTCGCCAGATATTCGCTGGCGGCCACTGGATTGGTGTCCTCCCAATCTCCGAAAACCGAGCGGAATCCATCCGCCTGTCCGCCGCTCGCGGGCAGGGTTTCCAGCCAGCCAAGCGCCGGGAGCGGCTCCTTTTTGCCCCACTCCTGGCCCACCTCCGCAATCGCCCGCCGGGCAGACGGATCCCCGGCGTATTGCCCGATCCAACCTGCGGCTTCCGCAGGGTTGCTCCGGACATACGCACCAGCAATGCGGCCCAACGCGGCGCCTTTCACCTTGCCGTCAGGCAGAGCCGCCGCCCACGCCGCGGCTTCCGCCGGACTTCCGGTCCGCAGCGCTTCGTCCGCAAGCGTGCGGCTCAAGCGATCGGGATTTCCCTTCCCCTCCGCAGCGAACTGGATCGCAAGCTGGGTCGCCAGGGCCAGATTGTTGTCGGCCACCCCGGAAATGATGCTTTCCGCCAGCTCGCCACGTTGGTCGGCCATCGAGGCGGGCAAATTGTCGAGCATGGCCAGCGCCCCGGTGGGATTCGCGGCAGCCCAACCGGTCAGGGTCAACGCCAGGTCATGTTCCTCGGAAATGGCCGCGAAATCGTAGGCCGCCTTGCCGGCCAGCGCTCCCCAACTGTAGTTGAAATCGTCCCATTCATCGCCGCCCGCCCTCATTTCGAGCATCTTACCGCGGAGTTCGAGGGCATTTTCCGGAGTCATTGACTCAAGCAACTTGCTGAACGCCAGACGCCGGACGATCGGATTGGCATCCTTGAAAGCCTTCACGGCCAAGGCGTCGAGGTCCATCCCATCGCCAATCCCGAAGAGCGTGGAAATCCGACCAGTCGTATCGGTCCGGCCATTCTGCCCCGGCCTCGCGCGCCGATCTCCCTCGATTTCCCCACCAGCAGCGCTTCGGAAACCCGAACTCGTGCGGGCGACCGGATCCCCGCCCGCGGAGTCGGAATTTCCCGCCTTTCCGGACCGCTGGGATCCCACCGCGAAGGCCGCCGCCGCCGCCAATCCCCATCCCAAATGTACTCGCGCGCTTTTGAAATTCATAGCGCGCTCTAGGCGCGGAGGCGCATCCGCGCAAGGCCTCGGAGTGTGGTCCGGCAGCGGGAGCGCGGCGCGGTCACGGGACTAACAGGTGCGGGAGCCGCCGGCGGAATCGCCCGCGACGCGGCGTTCCATTCAGACGAGATGCCTTGTTTGGCCGCTATCCAATCTCCCTGCCGCGTAGGCTTGAAAGACCCGGGAAATCTCGTCGCGGACGCGGCGGAAGACGGCGAGCTGCCCGGCTTCGGCGCCGGTGGCGCGCGCGGGGTCGTCGAAGCCCCAGTGGTGGCGGTTCACCTGCCCGGGGAAAATCGGGCAGGCTTGGCTGGCGTTGCCGCAAACCGTGATGACGGTTTCCACGTCGTCGGTTAGAAACTCGTCGAGGTGCTTCGAACGGTGGTTGGATATGTCGATGCCGATCTCCTCCATCGCCCGGATGGCTAACGGATGGACGTGCCCGGCGGGTTCCGAACCGGCGCTGGCAACCCGGAAGCCATCGGTTAGAGCGGCGCGCAGGATGCCTTCGGCGAGATGGGAACGGCAGCTATTGCCGGTGCAAAGTATCAGGATTACGGGCGGCTTCATAAATCAGGATGCGGGGTGGAATTTGCGTTTCAGGAAAAACGACACATGCACCAGCCCGATCAATGCGGGCACCTCGATCAACGGGCCGACCACCGCCGCAAAGGCGACTCCGGATTCAAGACCGAACACTGCGATGGCAACGGCGATGGCAAGTTCGAAATTGTTTCCCGCCGAGGTGAAGGCAACGCTCGCGGTGCGCGGATAGTCGGAGCCGAGTTTCGTCGCCATGGCAAAGCTCACCAAAAACATCACGGCGAAGTAAATCACCAGCGGGATGGCGATGCGCAACACATCCAGCGGCAGGCCGACGATGGCATCGCCCTTGTAGGTGAACATGACGACAATGGTGAAGAGCAGTGCGACCAGGGTTAGCGGCGCAATTTTCGGAATGAATGCTTTTTCATACCATTCAACTCCCTTGGCCTTCACCAGCAGGATACGGCTGAGCACACCCGCCGTGAAGGGGATGCCCAAATAGATCAACACGCTGTGGAAAACATCCGCCATCGAGACGGGCACGATCACGCCCTTGAGTCCGACATACGGTGGCAGCACGGTGATGAAGAACCATGCATAAGCGTTGTAAAACAAGATCTGCGCGATGCTGTTGAGCGCCACCAGTCCGGCGGCATATTCGCTGCTGCCCTTGGCGAGATCGTTCCACACCAGCACCATCGCGATGCACCGGGCGATGCCGACGAGAATCAGCCCGACCATGTACTCCGGTTGTTCGTGAAGGAACACCACCGCGAGCACCCACATCAACACCGGCCCGATGAGCCAGTTTTGAATTAACGACAAGCTGAGAATCCGCGTGTCCGCGAATACCTTGGGCAAATCGCTATATCGTACTTTCGCCAGCGGCGGATACATCATGACGATCAGCCCGATCGCGAGCGGCAGATTGGTGGTGCCGAAGGTCACCGGCGCGAAAAACGCCGCCGGATTGGCAATGACGAAATTTCCCAACAAGACCCCCAGTCCCATCGCGGCGAAGATCCAGACCGTCAGGAAACGGTCGGTGAATGACATGTTTCCGGCTACGGCATCGGACATGGAAAAGATTGATCAAGGATTTCTAGCAGCAGCCGGTGGGGCCGCGGGAAGGTGATTTGAGACCGATGGCGGGAAGGCGGTCGAAAGCCGGCAGTCCGCACAATTCCGGAGCGAGGCATTCGGTGTGTTTGTGCGCGAGCCGCAGGATGACGGCGTCGTCCGGGATTGCGTGACCAGCGATCGTGTATTGGGAGATCACCCGGTCCTCGTATTCGATTTCCACGGGGATGGAATTGTCGGGCAGGATGGATTTCGCCTTGCCGAGGATGGCGGCCATTTTCCCTGTCTCGATGCGGTGGTCGTAGTCCGCCCCCACCCATACTTGGAGCAGGCAGGTGTCGGTCTCGCGCAGCGTGCCGCCGCAATCGAGGAAGGTTTTCCGCACGCGGCCGACCTCGGTGACGTGGAATGAAACGGGCACGGCATCGCCATCCGGCAGAGCGAGGCGGAAATGGCGGCCGGAATGGGCGGCGAGCAGGGAGGTGAGTTGGGCGAGGTTCATAGCATGGCGAGCAGGCGGTTGGACAAGATTTTCGGGCCGGGGCAGCAACTGCCGGCGCGCACCGCGAGGCGCTGGAGCGAGCGGTCGGCATCGGCTTGGAAGGTGGCGTCATCAGCGTGGCCGAAAAATTCCGCGAGCGAGCGGATGAGTCCGCGGAAATCGCGCTGAATCCGGAAGTAGGTCCATTTCCCGCAGGTCTCGCTCTCCAGCAGGCCTGCCTTGCGGATGATTTGTACGTGGCTGGACACGGAGGATTGCGGCATTTCCAGGATGTCCGCGAGCTCGCAGACGCACAGCGCGTCCTCCATCACAAGCCGGACGATCCGCCAACGGGTAGGGTCGGCAAGCGCTCGGGCGAATCGGACTAGGTCATTCATAACGAAGTCCATCGTCACGATCTTCGTCGTGATGACAAGCCAAAGTTCGCGGTGGGCTTTCCGCACCCAGCCCACGATCCATGAAAATCGGACCTAACAAGATTTCCATGGGATCCATTTCCCTCTTGTTCGCCGTAGCGTGGCGCTGGTCGGTGGGACCACCTGGCTGGATGGCAAGCCGGCGGAAAAGCGGAACGCTCCCACGGTTGCTCATCCGAGTCAGGCCCGCCCGCCGCCCACGGGGTCGAGTCTCGTGAAATCCTCTTCCGCGCGTCATTTTTCGGGAAAATGAACATGAGGTCCAAGAATTCGTGCCGCGCTAGCCGCACCCGATCGTAGCCCGGCGATTCATTGACGGGACAGCCTGAAAACCCGCACTGAAGTGCGGGCCTACTGCCGTTTGCCGCTGGCGCGGCAGGCAGACGAAACCCCATTTCTTGATGTGCGCCGCTATGGAAGCAAACGGTGCCGGAACTGCCGCCTCCTGCTGGCCGGGTTGGGGAAGAAGGCGGCATCTACTCTGGCTCGCTCTTCCGGGAACCGTGTCCCTTGAGGACGACGGGAAAGCCGCAGCGTGGACAGTTGGGAAGCTCGGCAAACCCCCCGGGGCTCCGGGACCGCGCGCTTCGGTCGCTCGTCATGGATCAGCTCCCCGACGCGACGGCCGCGGCACTGGTGAAAGCGCTGCCCGATGAAATTGATTGGGGGTTATTCGCCTCGCGACTGGCACCGCAGTTCCGCGCAGCCTCATCCCCGGTCTCGGAATGGGAAACTTTCGGACCTTCTTCATCTCAGTGAGGAATCCCGCTGCCATTTTCACGAATCCGAGAGATGCCGGTCGAACGTTCAGAGTTCAGGCTGTTTTCCTCTAGCGCCGACTGGACGACGCGGGAAGAGCAAGCTGAAGCTTGAATTCCGGGCCGGGCGGGGCGGAGCGGCGGGCTTCACCGGAGGCCGACGGGGGTGGAAAGGATTTCCTTGAGGACGATGGCGGCGCGGAATTCGGCGGGGTCGCGGAGGCGGCTGCGGAGGGTGGCGGGGCCGGGGACGACGGGGACGGCGGCGATGCGCCGGCGGCCCATCCCCATGCCACCGTGGGTGCCGGACGAGCCGCCATGAGTGCCGGTCATGCCGCCGTGGGTGCCGCCGCGGGATTCTTTCACAAGGCGGAGGCGCTCGGCGATTTCCTGCTGGCGCAGGAGGGCGGCGGACATGTCCTCCATGCCGCGGGCGAGCGGCGGCGGGACGGCCCGGCGGATTTCCTGGGGAGGGACGAAGGATCTGGGAATCTCTTGCCGGGGCAGAGGCGGCGGGACGAAGGGCTGGGGCGCTTCGGCGGGCGGTTCGTAAGGATCGGCGGGAAGCCATTCCTCACTTTCGGCGTCCTTGCGCTCCTGGCGGGCGTCCATCCGGGTTTTCAGCCAGCCGGCCATGGCAATGCCGGCGATGACGACGAACTGGATGTGATCGAAAATCCAATCCATGGCTCAGTTGCCCTCCGGCTTGGCGATGCTGGTGCGCATCTGGGTGTCGGCTTTGACGTTCTCCATTTTGAAGTAATCCATGACGCCGAGGTTTCCATTCCGGAAGGCTTCGGCCATGGCGAGCGGGACCTGGGCCTCGGCTTCGACGACCTTGGCCTTCATTTCCGCGACGCGGGCGGTCATTTCCTGCTCGAGGGCGACGGCGGCCGCGCGCCGGATTTCGGCCTGGGCCTGGGCCATGTTTTTATTCGCCTCGGCTTGGGCGACTTGGAGCTGGGCGCCGACGTTTTCGCCAACGTCCACATCGGCGATATCGATGGAAAGGATTTCGAAGGCAGTGCCGACGTCGAGGCCGCGGTGGAGGACGACTTTGGAAATGCTGTCAGGGGATTCGAGGACGACTTTGTAAGTCTCCGCGGAGCCGATGGTGGTGACGATGCCCTCGCCGACGCGGGCGATGATGGTTTCCTCCTTCGCACCACCGACGAAGCGGTCGAGATTGGTGCGGACGGTGACGCGGGCGCGGACTTTGACCTGGATGCCGTCTTTGGCGACGCCGTCGATGGTGGAGCGCCCGGAAGCGGGATTGGGGCAATCGATGACTTTGGGATCAACGGAAGTGCGGACGGCTTCGACGACGGATTTCCCGGAACCCTTGGTGGCGAGGTCGATGGCGCAGGCCCGATCCCAATCGAGTTCGATGCCGGCTTTCCGCGCGGCGATGAGGGCCTGGATGGTGGGGATGACGTTGCCGCCGGCGAGGAAATGGGCCTCGATGTCATTGATGGGGATTTCAATCCCGGCCTTTTTCGCGGTGATGCGGGCATCGACGACCATGCCGTAGGGAACTTGGCGGAGGCGCATGGCGACGAGATCGGTGAAGCCGACGTAGGCGCCGGCGAGCCACGCGCGGAGCCAGACGCTGAAGAACGACAGGATTACGCCCAGAAGTATGAGTCCGAGGATCCCCAGAACGACGAGGATGATGGTGCTGACGGTGCCGCTGAGGGCGGCGATGAGGAAGGAGGCGGTCATGATGTGTGGTTACTGGAGGGTGGGAGTGCGACGGGTGACGATGAGGCGGTAATTATCGGCCCCGGTGATTTCGAGAAGGGAGCCGGCGGGGGCTTGGCCGGATTGGCAAAACGCTTCGTAGCGGCGGCCGGCGACATTCACGAATCCGCTGGGGGAAAGCATGGTGACTGCCTCGGCGGTCTGGCCGACGAGCGCGGCGGCGCCGGCGAATTCGGTGCTGCTGGTGGCGGTGATTTCCTTGGTGAGGAAGGCTTTGCGGCCGATTTTCGTGCGGGGAAGATAGCGGAATTCCAGGTAAAGCGCGGCTGCGGTCAGCACGACGGCGAGGAAGACGGCGGCCATCCCGCCGCCGGTGCCGTAGGCCACGAAAGCAAGCACGCAGCCGGCGATCAACATGATGCCGCCGATCGCGCCGACGATGCCGCCGGGCAGGATCACCTCCGCGAGGATCAGCAGGATGCCGGCGGAAAACAGGATGATGAGCAGCGTCACGCCACCACCTCCACGGCCAATCCGAATCCCGAAACGCCGGTCACCCGGACTGCGGCGCCCTTGTCCACAAAGCCGACAGCGACCCGCGCTTCGTAGCGGCGGCCGGCGTTTTCCACCTGGCCGCTCGGGAAAAGCGCGGTGGCTGCCACGCCGGTCTCGCCGACCAGCGGGAAAATCGCCGCAGGCGCTCCGCCGGTGATGGCCCGGGATCCCGGTTCGCCCCCTACCGCGGCGTGTAGGACCATGTTCCCCCACAGCCCGCCGCGCGGCAGGAAGCGCAAAATCGCGATGAATATGCCTACCGCGAGCACCACGCCGATGCCGACATTGAGCAGCGGGGCGAGAAAGACATCGCCGGAAATCGGCACCGCCTGGCGCGGCCAGAGATCGGCCATGGCCCAGACTAGCGAGCCGAAAATCAGGCAGATGCCGGCCATCGCCATGACCCAAGTGCCAGGGAGGAGGAAGATTTCCACCGCCACCAACATCACGCCGAGCAGGAAGAACAGCACCGGCTCGTGGCCCGAAAGCCCGGCGACGAACTGCCCGAAAAACACCACGCTCAGCAGCGCGATTCCCGAAATCCCAAACACGCCGAAGCCCGGCGTCTTGAACTCGATGAACAACGCCAGCAGCCCCAGCCCGAGCAGCACCGACGTCGCCATGTTGAGGTATTGCGCCAGATTCTCGGACCAGGAAATCTGCATCCGCTCGACGGTGTAGCCGCCGGGGCCGTGGATTTGGTCGAGCAGATCGTCGAGGTTCGCAGCGATGCCGGAGCCGAGCAGCGGCTCCGGCGGATCGCCGTAGGTGGCCATGGCCTCGCTGGCGGTCAGCGACAGCAGCTCGCCCTTCGGCTTGATGATCTTGTCACCGATTTTCAACTCGGAATCCATGTCGATCATCGCGGAAATCACTTGGCCACGGTAGGCCTTGCCCTCGGAAATCGCCCGCATCCGGGCCTTGAGATAGCTGACGATTTTCCCTTTCATGGTGTCGCCGATGTCGCTGCCACCGGCATTTACCGGGGCCGCCGCGCCGATCACCGCACCGGGCGCGAAATAGATTTCATCCGTTGCCGCGGAGATGAAGGCGCCGGCGGACATGGCCTCGCGATTGACGTAGGTGATGGTCTTGCCGGGAAATTTCTCCAGTGCCTTGAGGATGTCGAAGGTGACGTCCAGCCGGCCGCCGGGCGTCTCCATATCCAACACGACCGTGTTCACGCCCTGATCGATCGCCTCCTTCAGTCCGCGGCGGATGATGTAGAGCTCCGGCGTCGAAATTTCCTGCCGCACCGGGATCACGATGACCTTGGCCGGTGCCGCTACTTCCGCACTGGTAGCGCCTGGAAATCCGAGTAGGCAGGTGAAAATCGCGAGAAAAACTCTTGGCACGGCAGCAGAATGGATAGGAACACCTCGAAGGCAAGCCCGCCTTCGTTCGAAAGTCGGTGGCAATTTCCAGCCGATCAATCCAGGTCACGAGAATGCGTGACTGGGAAATTGACAGGTCGCCGACCATACATTGTCATCACGTCCGGCTTCGGCACCGCCCCCGCCGGCCAAACCCAAAAACCTTATGAAAACGCACGCGTCCCGCCGCCGGCTCCCTCGTGGCTTTGCTCTGATCGTCACCTTGTCCCTGATGATCCTCCTGACGGTGATCGCAGTCGGACTGCTCACGCTATCCAGCATCAGCCTGCGCACCGGCGCGGCGGGAGACGCGATGAACGCCGCCCGCTCGAACGCCCGGCTCTCGCTCATGCTGGCCATCGGCGATTTGCAGAAACAGCTCGGGCCGGACACCCGCGTCAGCGCCACCGCCGACCAGATCGCCGGGCCGAATCCCGACGAATCCGCCGCGCCCCCCGCCCAGCGCCAGTGGGCCGGCGCCTACGATTCCTGGCCGGATGCCGCGCCCAAGGACACGAGGCCCGCGCCATCCTTCCTGCAGTGGTTCGTCTCCGGAGATACGCAGAACCTCACCCGCCGGGATTACGCCACTTCCGCCATCACCGGCACATCCGTGGAAATCGTGACCAAGAATTCCGTGGGCGCGACCGCCGATCCCGTGCGCGTCCCGCTGCTCGCCCAGAAGCTCTCGACGACCGGCACGAACAAGTCCGCCAACGGCTTCGCTTGGTGGGCCAGCGACCTCAACTCGAAGGCGCTCATCGCTCCGCCGCGGGAAATCCCCGCCACTTTCGCCGAAGTCCGCAACGACCAGCAAGCGGCGCCCGCCAACAACATCCGCGCCGCGAAATCCGGCACCGCCAAGCCCTTCGCCTTGGTCACGGTGAATGACGAACGCCTTCAGAACACCACCACTTGGAAAAATGCCGGCCTGCTTTCCGCGAATCCCTCCGATGCCATTGGTCTCTACCACGATTTCACCACTTCCAGCCGCGGTCTCCTCACCAATGTCCGCACCGGCGGCTTCCGCAAGGATCTCTCGATGGAGCTCGAGCGCTCCAACCCGCCGAATTCCACAGCCACCGCGCTTTACGCTGTCAGCGGGGAAACCGGCATCAACCTTCAGGAACTTTGGGCTTACTACAATCTCTACAAGGAACTCGGACGGGGCGGCGCCAATTTCACCACCGGCGGCCGGGTCCCCAGCGATGCTCCCGCACTGACCGTCGAAAGTAAGGTGCGGGGCAGCAGCAACTCCGCCGAGTCGGACGATTTCTTCTATTTCAAGCAACCGGTCGTTATCAGCTATCAGGTCGCGCTTTCCTTCAAAATCGTCGGTGTCACCGATCAGGCTTCCGGCCGGCAGGTCAACCGGCTCCATCTGGTGGCCGACCCGATCATCACTCTTTGGAATCCTCTGGATGTCCCCGTGGTCATCCCAACGGGAGCCTATCTAACGGTGAAATACTGGCAAATCCCTTACAGCCTCTCCCTCAGCGTGGATGGCGGCCCGTTCTCCCCGCCATTTCCCCTCGCCGCGTCCCAGTCCAACGCCTCCACCACCTCGAACGGGGACGGCAACTACCTTAGCTTGGAGTTCGGCAACCTCCAGCAACTCGCGTTCAAGCCCGGCGAGGTCATTAAGATTTCCCAACCGGGCAATACCATCGTCAAGAATACACAACCGGTGGATCATGCGCTGGCAGGTAGTTCGGGCTTCAATTACGGCGGCGGAGTCGCGGTTCCCGTTCGCGATCTATCAGGGAAGCACTTCGATCTGTCTCCCACCTCCAGCATCAAATACAGAATGACTCCGAACAATCTGACCGCCGGAGCCACGAATCGGGATGGTCACTCGATTACCGGCGGCGCCAACCACACCCGCCACTTTTCCCTCTATCACCACGAGCTATACATAGGTAGCGACCGGAGCTCGGACAGCCTTGGCTACGGCAACATGGCGATCGACTGGGATTTTGGAAACCGCAGGCTCAAGGCTTCCGAAAATCGCGGTACATCCAGCCCGGGCGCGGCCGGAACCAAGCTTTCCGGGTCCCGCCTGTATGCGGACAATCCGAAATTGAAGGATATCTTCAAATCCATCACCAACGGGCGGACGATGCCGTTCTCGGCGCTTTCCGCCTCCAAGCAGCCATTCATGCTGCTCTCCTTCAACGCCAAGACGGAAGTCAGCACGGACACCGGCACACGCTTCCTCTCCCGCTTGAATCCCAACGCGGCCCATGTGGATTTCTATGATCTCTCCGAGGCGGAGCGCGACATGCTGCCCTACGAATTTTCCGTGGAGGAGCTCTCGAGCTGGAAGAACCGGTTTCTTGAAACCAGCACCAACGGCAATGGCTTCTTCGGCGGCGGCTTGGATGCGTTGGACGGCACCAGTTTTGTCACCACCCACAGCGTGCCCCGCGAGCCGCTGGTCTCCCTTGGGCAATTTCAATATTCCTGCGCCAACGGCTTCGATATCCTCAGGCCCAAGTATGGCTATGGCACGCTCAACGCCCGCGAGCCGATGCTGCCCCAAATTGCTCACGCCATCGGGAACTCCGTCGCCTGCCCCGTCCTCGCCAAGGATCAAGTGCAGGGCGCAACATCGGACGGTCGTCCTCTCGCCGACCACTCCTACCTCGCCAACCAAGGGCTCTGGGATGCTTGGTTCCTCTCAGGCGTCAGTCCGCAATCGAAGTCCACGTATGCGCGTTCTCGAAACCAACGGACGGTCTTTACGGATTTCCTCTCGGGCACGGCCAATCTCCCGACCGTCCGCTACGTTCCCGTCCTGCATGGCAAAGCACCCGCGCAGCTTTCCAACGAATTGTTCACCGGCGCGAATCCCCGCCCTTCCGCCACCTTGGACATTGCCTCGCTCATGGAAGTGGAGGGCATGTTCAACGTGAACTCGACCTCCATCGAAGCATGGAAAAGCCTGCTCGGCGGTCGCGATGGCCGCCCGATCATCGTCCGCGATGCCGGCGGCGCGGAAAGCATGGAAACTGGCTCCGCGGACACGCCTGTGGCCGGATTGCTGGCCCCGCTCAAGGGCGCGATTTCGCCCGGCAAAGGCGGCGTCGATCCCGCCGATCAGGACCAATGGGTCGGCCGCCGCGTCCTGAACGACACGGAAATCGACCTGTTGGCCCGCGCCTTGGTCAAGCAAGTCCGCCTGCGCGGTCCCTTCCTCTGCCTCGCGGATTTCGTAAACCGCCGTCCCGGCTCCAATGAGGACCTCGCCCGCTCCGGCGCCATCCAGAGCGCTCTGGATTCTCCGGAATCCGGCATCAACGCCGCCTACCAAGCCAACGGCCGGGGTTTCTCCGCCACCACCGCCTTCGCCTTCCCGGCGGCGGAAAACGGCCCCCGTTCCTACGGCAGCCCCGGCGTCGTCAAGCAGGCGGACATCCTTACTCCCATCGCGCCGATCATTTCCGCCCGCTCGGATTCCTTCCTCATCCGCGCATACGGCCAGAAGACCGACGCCGCCGGAAACGTCATCGCCCGCGCCTGGTGCGAGGCCACCGTCCGCCGCACCGGGGATTTCGTCGATACCGCCGACCTGCCGAGCGCGCCGTATGCCTCGATCAACAAGACCAACAAAAATTTCGGCCGTCGTTTCGAAATCGTCTCATTCCGCTGGCTCAACCCCTCCGAAGCCTGATTTCCTCCGCTCATGAGCATGAGATTCCTGCACACCGCCGCCCTCGCCTGCTGCCTCGCCGCCACGCTCACCGCCGCCGAGGAGGAGAAGAAAAAGGACGATCCCAAAGGTCTTCAGGTGAAGCTGCTCGCCGAGCTGGTGCCGGAAAATCTCGGCCAGGTCGTGCTCGTGAATGGTGACGCGAAATCCGCCCCCCTCGATCTCCCCACCAACCAACTCTCGCCGCCGGTCGCCGTCGCCGCCCGCGAGCTGACGCTGCGCACGGTTACCAAGGACCTTCCGCTCTGCAAAATCACGCTGCCGGAAGCCGGGAAATCCTTCGCCATCGTCCTCGTGACCGCCAAGCCCGCCGGCTACACACCCATCGTCGTCCGCACCGACGATCCCACCTTCAAGGCCGGTGACGTATTGTTCATCAACCGTTCGGAGAAGTTGGTGCTCGGCAAGCTCGGCACCACCCCGCTCTCCATCAAGCCCGGAGAGGTCGCAAAATCCCACCCCACAGGCGCGCGCGAGAACGCATTCTACGACATCGCCTTCGCCGTCCGGGAGGGCAACAAGGACAAGCTCATCAGTTCCACCCGCTGG
>JBBSUD010000076.1:0-28502 GCA_038235225.1 Verrucomicrobiales bacterium | reverse complement strand
TCCGCCGGATGCTCGAATCCCGGATCGCCAAACGACTCAAAGACCAAGTCCGAAGACGCCGGAAAACCCGCGAAACCCGGCCACCCCTCTGGCCCGACGAGGATCTGACCCAAATAACAGAGTAGAGTTAGGCAAGAAAGGATGCACTATCGAGGACGCATCCGGCAGTTGCCAAATCCATCTTCCAATTCGCCCGATTCGTAAGATTCGTGGTTCCCGTCTCTTCCCCGGAGACAGGCCGAAATCCCCCGCTCACACCGCCGTCGTTTCCCGGTAGGCGGCATAGCGGGCCCGCTGCTCCGCGGTGAGTTTCGAAGGATCAAGCGCCGGGAGTTTCATCGCATTGATGCGCGCGTGAATGACATTTGCCATATCCGCCGCGCAGCGCTTGATGTGGCCGGCATTCTCGCCCTCGAAAAGTTCGTCCACCGATTCGCAAAACAGCTCCAGCCAGCGGTCGAACTGCTCCGGCCCCATTTTCGTCAGTGGCACCAGCCGCGCGTGTTTGCCGATCGGATCTCCGCGGAAACCGCCGTCCCGGAATAACACCGTCTGCCAGAATGCATACATCTGCGGCAGATGCGCGTCCCAGTCGATCGCCGCAACTTCGTCGAAAATGAACCCCAGCGTCGCGTCGCCCCGGACCTTCCCATAGAAATGATCTACCAGCCTAACGATCTCCGCGCGTCCTTCGATATCGGTATTTTGCATCGCGGAGGGAACCTGCCATCCACGGGCGCGCATTTCAAGAACAAAACTTCTCGTTTGTATGGCTTTTGGAAATCCGGTGGAAAATCGTTTCCAAACCCACGGCCGATTCCTAGAACCACAGGCATCATGAAAACAGCCCTCGCTTACGGTGCCATTGCGATCGTCATCATCGCCCTTCTTCTCGATATCAAATCGTCCGGCGACCTTGTGATGGGCGCACCTTATCTCTGGGTGGCGGCGGCCGCGCTGATCGCAGCCGCGCTGTGGAAAAACCCGAAGCGGGACCATCATTACCACCGATTCGCCAGCGCCATCTATGAAGCTCTCGCCGCCGGTCCCATCACCTATGGAAAACTGCTGGCGAAAATCCGCATCGACGAATTGGGCGAAACGGATGCCCATTTGAAGAAAACCCTCGTGACCATGCTCGACGAAGGCAAATTGATCATCCGCGGCGGCAAGGTATGCCTGCCCCCTCAAACCAACCATGAATTGGGGATGTAGGAAGAGATTCAACCACAGATGAACGGGATGTGCACAGATGGAAGAATGGAATAAGATTTGATGGGGCGATAAATCCCTTTGTCATATCTCGCAATAAAAAGCCCGCGGTCCCTTGCGGGACCGCGGGCGGGTGGGCGCGGGCAGGTATTAGGGAGTGGTGGTTTCGATGCGGTAGAAGTGCTTCGGACCGTCCGCCGAGACATCAAGCACCACGGAGTAGATTCCAGGCGCGGTCTCGGCGATTGGTGTCTGCACATTCACGGCGGCGGCGGCGAACGGGGTCACAAGGTCCGGCGAACCGAGAACCTTGAACGTGGCCCCGGCTGCGGGTGTGCCGGTGAAGTTGATGGTATAACTGTTTCCGGTACGGGCGACGCTGGTGATCTTCGTACCCACATTCGCGATAATTCCGCCGGTGCCGAAGAGGGTGTAGCGGACGCTGGCATTGGTATCGACGGGAGCGCCGCCCTGGTTCGGATAGCGGAGGCCTGCGGTGCCGCCGTCGAGTTTGAAGGACAGTCCGGACGTGTTTGACACGCGAACCGCGAGACTCTTGCCAGCGCTGGTGAAATTCACGGGATTCGCAAACGCCCAATAGTAAACTCCGGTGGCGCCGACTACGGCGAGGGTGCCTTTCGCTGTGCCGACGAGAGTTTCCTGATCGACGCCTTTGAAATCCGCATTTCCATCGGCTGCCTGCGGATCGTAGAACTCAACGAGAATGTCGCCACTGGCGTTAACGCTGGAGCCGCCCGTGCTAAGCACGAGCGACAATCCGGTAATGGAAACGGGCGTGCCCGCGGCCTGAATGATATTCGGATAGACCGTGGTGAAGCTGGCGATGCCGCTGGCGAAGTTCACGTCGCCGCCGCCCTGTCTGACCTCGTTGATGATCGCAGTGTTGAGACTCGCCGGATCGCCAGCCATAGGTGGCAGCGGCAGGGTTCCTCCAACGAAGATGCTACCGAATTTCTTGATAGGCGTGAAGCTGCCGACGGCCGGAGCGGTACCGTCACCCGGGAAGCTCGCGGGATCCTTGGGATTCGATCCATAAAGTTTCACCTCGTCGAAATCGCTATAGGTATCGTTATCGAAATCGGCGTTGCTGAAGGCGTCGAGACCATTGTCGATCTCGTACTTATCGCCAAGTCCGTCATTGTCGAAGTCCCGCCTATTGGGATCGAGGAACTGAGCCAAGCCGGTTGAATCGAACTCGAACTTGTCGGTCAGACCGTCGTTGTCGGAATCCGAGTCCTGCGGGTCGGTGCTGTTGAAGCCCAGGTTGTATTCGTTGATATTGACGAGCATGTCACCGTCGGGATCGCCGTTGGCGCCATCGTTCCCGGTGCTAACCGTCGGATTCAGACCATGGGCGATTTCCCAGCCGTCCGGCAGTCCGTCGCCATCGGTATCGGTCGAAAGCGGGTTGGTCATATAGACGAGCACTTCGTCGCCATCGGAGATGCCGTCCAGGTCGGTATCCACCGCGTTCGGGTTGGTGCCGTTCGCGATTTCCAAGTTATCATTCAGGCCGTCGCCATCGGTATCCTTCTTGTTCGGATTTGTAGCTTCGTTGGAATAAGCGCCGTTGGCGGAGCCGGTGATTTCCGCCTTGTCGTCCAAACCGTCCCCATCGGTATCGATCTTGTTGGGGTCCGAGGTGAAACCGGTGGCGGCGTCGCCAAATACTTCCGCACCGTCGAGCAGGCCATCGCCATCGGTATCGGGTTTGGTGGGATCGGTGCCGGTCATGGTGACGCTCTGATAGACGCCGCCGCCGTCCTCGCTGCTGTCTGCAAGGCCGTCCATATCATTATCGACGGTATTGACGGCGGCGCCCGATCCCGCGACGGAGATTTTCGCCGGCGCGAAAGCGCTCGTGGTCTTGTAACTGATGGTGCCGCCGGTGCTGGTGATGCTTACGCGAAACATCGTTGCTGAAGCGGTGCCGGTGATGATCTGATTCATCGGAGTAGTGAATTTCCAGACATACTCGGTGCCATAGTTCACCTTGGTTGCGTTATCCGTGCGCGTGCCGATGACGACGTCATCGCCGCCACCCACCACCCCATCCGCGCCGAGGTAGGAGATCGTAACGGTGGCGGAGGTCGCCAACACACCGTTGCCTGCGCATGCCCAGCCGATGCCATTAATTGTCACCTGCGTGCCACCGCTTCCCGACGGAAGAAGGGGCATGGTGAAATCCCGGTTGAAGTTGGCAACCGTGGCAGCGAAGTCACCACCTCCGGTGACCGCTTCGTCCACGAAGAAATTCGGGCCGAGGACCGCGGTGACATCGCCGGGAGCGATCGTGTCGGCACCGGCGTTTCCTCCCATCAGGCCGAGGGCCAACAGGAATGCGTTTGTTCTGATTTTCATATTCGTTATGGATTTATGGGTTCAAGGCTGGTCGAGACGGAGGCGGAAGAAGCCGCTTCCCGTGACCGGGAGAATGGGAAAACTGGTGCGATAGGCGCCGCCGCCGAGAGACTCGGTAAGGGCGTTCTTATCTTCGGTAAAGGAAAGAAGATCCGCGGAGCGCTCGGGGACGGGCGGGAACGGCGGCATGCCGGGGAAGGCGGTTTCCAAGCCGAAAACCTTTGGCGATTCGAAGCCGCCGACGTTGCTCGCGCCCTCGCCGAGCGAGCTGCCGCTGGTGGGGACGAGGGTGGTGATTTCCCCCTCCATGCCGCCGGCGCCGGCGGCGAAATACGCCAGCAGGCTGTAGCCTCCGGTGAGTGGCAGCGAAACAGTGGCACCCTTTACGGTGAAGGAAAGCGTGTTGGTGGCGGCGTCGAAATCGAGGGCGCATTCGGTGAAATCGAACGGTAACGCGGGGAGCGGCGCGCTGGCGACGGTGCCGCTGCGGCCGTTTTCGAGGCGGATGGCGGATTGCCCGAAATCGATGACTGCGCGGACGAATTGCGCGGGGTCGGTGGAATCGCAGAGGCCCCAGGCAAGCTGGGCGGCGGGGCCGGTGGCCGCTTCGGTGGAGCGGGCGAGGAAGCGTAAGTGAAAATCCTGCCCCAGCGGATGCGCGGTGCGGAAAATGGAGGCGGAGAGGAAAGTCAGGGCGGTGCCGGGCTGGCGAAGCCGGTAGCCGCCGGTGATGGCGGTGCGTTCGAGGCCGGCATCCGGGTTCGCGATCGAGCCGGGGCCATAAAAGGGCGGCACGGTGGCGGACTCCCACGAGTCGAAGCGCGCGCGCAATTTCGCGACGATTTCCGGGTTCGCCGCGGCCAGATCGTTCGCCTCGCCGGGATCGTCGGGGAGGTGATAGAGCGTCTCCTGCTGGCCGGCATCCGCGATGAGCAATTTCCAATCCCCCATGCGGATGGCGGACCCGCCGCGGCGGTTTCCGCTGATGCGCCAGGTGAGCGCGCGATCGGCGGGCAGCGGCATGCCGTCCTTGAGCAGCGGCAGCAGGTCGAGGCCGTCGAGCCCGTTCCGCGCGGCGGCGGGAGCGCCGGCGGCGTTGACGAAGGTGGCCATGAAATCCAGCGAAATAACAGGCGTGGAGATGACTTGGGAAGATGCAACTTTCGCCGGCCATTTCATGGCGCACGGCACGCGTATGGAACCTTCCGTCATGTCCTCGCCCTTGTAGCCGCGCAGTGGAATGTTATACGAATAATTTCCGCCGAACGCCGCACTCCAGCCGGCCCCGCCATTGTCCGTCATATAGACGAATATGGTGTTTTGCGTCATTCCGAGCTGCTCCACCTTGTCGATGACTTTGCCAACATTTTCATCGAGCGCGAGGGTCATGGCTGCGAGTTCGTGGCGGTTCGCATCGACCGTGGCTTGATTCGAGCCAGCGTGAATGATGGGTGAATTCTGATAATCCGTGGCGGTAAGGCCGAATTCGCTTTGGAGGCGGTTATAGCGTGGGTCGATGGTTTTCAAGTCCATCGGGGCGTGAACCGCGGTGAATGACATGTAAACATAGAATGGCTGTCCGGCATGGTTGGCGGCGTGGTCCGCGATGAACTCGACGGTCTTGTCGCCGATGCGGTCGGTGACATAATCGGTATTTTCCGCGGCGAAATCCGGTGTCATCTGGTCTTGGAACACGCCGGTCTCGCCGGGGCTGTTGTAATACGACCGGGAGCCAGCCCAGATGCCATACCATTGATCGAAGCCGCGGACGTTCGGGTGATAATCGACGCTATAACCCATGTGCCATTTCCCCACGCCATACGTCCGGTAGCCGAGCGCCTGAAGCCGCCGCGGCACGGTCTGCTGGGATACGGAAACGCCGTTGTAATTCGGCCCGCCGAGATTGTTCTCCGCGGCGAACCGCTCCTGATAGCGCCCGCTCAGGATGCCACAGCGCGAGGGGTGGCAAACGCCGCCGGTGACATAGGCATCCGTGAAGCGTACGCCGCCGGCGGCGATGCTATCGACGCGGGGCATCGGAAATTTGTCCTTCCAGCCCGGGATTTGATTAAGCGAGAGATCGGTATAGCCCTGATCGTCCGAAAGGATGAAGACGATGTTCGGGGGCGTGTCGCGCGTGGTCCAGTTAGGCAGCGCGGTTAGAATGATGATTTTCCCGCTGGAGCCGCCACGGACGTCGTAGTCGATGCGGAAGCGGTTCGGCCCGCAGTTGAACTCCTGGCCGCGGCGGAAATTCCCGAACTGCCCGTCCCGCACGGCATAGGTGACCAGCGGGATGACGGTGCCGGGCGTGTGGATGTAGGCGGAATCGAACGTGAGATCGAGCGCGCAGCGGCCGAGCGCGAGGGTGCCGCCGACGGCGACGGGCGGCGAGCTGCCGGGATTGTGGAAGCGCAGCATGGAGCCGCCTTTCTCGAACGCGCCGAGCTCCAGGTCCCCGCCGATTTCCACCGCGCCGCCGGCCACGGTGAGCGAGCCATCGCAGCCCGGATCCGCGAGGCCGAAGCGGGCGCTGCCGCCGATGGCGAGGGTGCCGCCGCGCGCTTCGACAAAGGCGTCATTCTGCCCGGCACCGATGCCGGCAATGAGGTCGGTGGAAATCCCGAGCGTGCCGCTTCGCACGACGAGCGTTGCCTGGCCGGTGTCCGCGCCACCTTCGCCAAGGTCGATGCGGCCGACGGTTTCCCCAGCGGGCAGGCCGCGGTAGGTCACGGTGCGGTAGTGGCCGAGCGAGGCGAAATCGGTGGCAGGGAGGTTCCCCGTGACAGTCGTCCCGCCGGATTTCCAGACCAGAGCGTCCCAAAATCCCGAGCCCTGCCCGGAATACGTCACCGGCAGCGGACCGCCGCCAACCGCGGTGCCGGCGAGGCTGAGCTTCACATCGGCCTGCGCGGTGCCGCCGGTCGCCTTGCGGCGGATGATGTCATTGGAAACGATGCGGATGCGGAGTTTGGTGCCGGTGGCGGTGAAGACGACGTCGGAGTCGAAATCCCAGACGTATTCGCTGGCGCCGGCGTAGGTGAGATTGTCGCTCGCGCCGCCGACCGCCACGTCGTCCGCGGTGCCGAATGTCCCGTCCGGCCCGGCGTCGGTGAAGGTGACGGTGGCGTTCGTGGCGAAGGTGCCGCTGCCGGAAGACGCCCAGCCGAGGCCGCGCAAGGTGACAGTCGCGCCGGCGGCCCAATAGCCGTCGATTTCCCGGATGAAATCGGTGGCATCGTTGTTGTTGTCCCCGATGACAGCGGCGTCGAAGAAGAAGTTCGGGCCGATCGCCGCAGTCACGTCGCCCTTCACGATGGTCGCGGATTTAGCAGGCAGGAGCAGCGCCGCCAGCACGAATGCGGCGCGGAATGGGACAGGAAATGACGGCATGAAATCGCGGACGGGTGGGTTTTTGCGACGGGACGCACCCGTCACCGCTCCCACAGCGGATCGGGGCCGGATTGTTAACCACCCGATTGAAAAAATTTTCTCCGCGTCGCTCAGTCGCCGTCAAGATCCAGTCCGCTGTCATGGAGCCGGCCCTCGTAAAGCGCCGTCACCTGCTCGCGCGTCAGCACACCCTCGGCCACGATGACCTCGTCGATTTCCCCGCTCAGGCCGGGCAAATACGGCTCATCATCCAGGCCGAAGCGGCCGATCGTGAGCGGCTGCGACCAGACGTGATCGACCTCCGTCCAGAAAGAATCCAGCGGTGCGAAATCGGAATCCGCAGGCTCGCCGGGCATCAGGGAATCCTCCGCGCCATCGACGTAGAGCTTCGTTTCCGGCCACGATCCGCGTTGGTAGCTGCCGAGCACGACGGCGACGTGATGCCACGCGCCGTCCATCACATTCCTGCCGCCTTCCAGCCAGCGCTTGCCGGAGACGATGCGCAAATGGCCGCTGTCCTCGGTGGTGCGGATGCCGAAATCCGACATTTTCGAGCGCTCGCGGAAAACTCCCCAGCCCAGCAGCGGGTAGGGCAGCAGCCGGCCGCGCGGCTCGATCCGCACCCAGAACGACACCGTCCGCGGCTGCGTGCCGGCGACGCCTTTCCAATTCGATGACGCATAAGCGCCCCCGCCGAATGCCAGCGCGCTGCCGAACTTGCCGGGCACCGGGACCGGCAGATGCGCCCCTTGGAACTGGAGCCGAGCGCCGTAGCGGCGGGCGATCGCGCCCTCTCCGCGCAGCGTGCCGCCGTCCGCGCGGTCGAAGGAAAACCGCAGCGCCGGCAGGCCTTTCGGCAAATCCGCTGGAAAGCGCGCGCCATCGCTCGGGACGGCCTCCAGCCTTCCAGCCGCCGCCAGCGCCACCGCGCTGCCCGCCGCCACCCGCGTCGCCTCGCGAAATCCGCCGGACGGGCGCACATCTACCAAACCTTTCAGCACGTGGACTTCCGCGCGACTCTCGCCCCCGGCGTCGATGCCGAATTCGGTGCCGAAATCCACCACCGAGAGTGCCTTGCAGCGCACTTCGAAGCCCCGTGCCCGCGGCTCCACGCGGAATCGCGCCGCACCGTCTTCCAGCCGCGCCAGCCCCTTTTTTACGACCATGAGCATCGCCGGGGCCTGCACCACGCAGCGCACGCCCTCGGCGAATTCCACCTCCGCGCAGCCTTGCGCCACCTGCATCGTCGCGCCCTCCATCAGCCGTCCCGCCGGTCCGTCCGGGCCGGAAACCGACACCACACTGCCCGGCGATGCCCTCCAAACCGCCAGCGCCTGCGGCCGGCGCATTGCGAAAATCCCCGCAACCATCACGGCCACCGCCGCGGCCGCAGCCATCGCGACCGTCCGCTGCCGGGAAATCGATTTCCACCAGCCCCCCCGCCGCACACCCGCCAACCCATTGCCCGATCCCAAATGGATCAGCTCGGATTCCAGCAAAAGCCGCTCGACGAACTCGTCCAAAACCTCCGGCACCGCGCCTAGCCGCGCCGCCAGCCACGCGGTTTCCCGCTCGTCCGCCTCGTCGTCGAGGTAGCGGCTGATCGTCTGCTGGAGCGCCTCGTCGTCGCGGATCATCGTGGAATTCCCAGTTTTTTGGTGATGCAGCGCCGCAGCGCCACCTTGAGCCGGTGCATCGTAACGCGCAGTCCGGCCTCGGATCGGCCGCCACGCTGCGCGATTTCGCGGAATCCCAAGCCGGATTGGTAGCGGTCCACGATCAGCCGGGCGTGCTCCTCGCCGAGTTCCGCCAGGCATTTCCGCAGTGCGTCCGCCCTCGCGCCAAGCGCCGGCGCGGGCACCGCCGCCAGCCGGTCCGCCAGCAGCGCCGCCGCCTCGTCGTCGAATACCAGCCACGACGCCCGCCCCTGCTCCTGCAAGAACGCCCGCGCCTCCCACCGCGCCACCGAAAACGCCCATGAGCGGAAACTCGTCCCCGCCTGGAAATCCCCGCGCTTCCGCCACAACACCACGTTCGCCCGCTGCAGCACGTCCTCCGCATTCGCCCGCTTCGGCACCAGCCCCAGCACGAACGCCAGCAATACCTGCTGATGCTGCGTGAGCAGCGCCACGAAATCCTCGGAAGGATCCGCCTCGCCGCCGGAAGGCACGATGTGAAGGGGCTGCGCCATGGTTCGGGAGGGCGGCACGGGAACCGCCGCCGCTAGTCAAACAACGGAAACGCCCGCAATGTTAGCCGGAAATTTCCGCACCCCGCCGATTCCGCCGCCCCCGCATTCTTGCTTGGCAGGCCATGCCGCCCGCGTGACGGTGGCCGCCATGGCAGGCGAAATCCGCGAGTTTGAAGGCCTCCGCGTCAAGGTGGACGACGTGATCTATATGCCCAGCCTCGACGCGCCGCAGGACAAGCCGCACCCCTTCGTCTACTTCATTTCCATCCACAACGACTCGCCCGTCCCCGTCACCATCCGCGGCCGGAAATGGGTCGTGCGCGAGGACGGGGGGGAAATCGCCGTGGTCGAAGGCGACGGCATCGTCGGCCAAACCCCGGTCATCGAACCCGGCGGCCACTTCTCTTATAATAGTTACCACGTCGTCGCCCGCGCCGCCCTCGTCACCGGCGCATTCTTCGGCGAAACCGCCACCGGGGACTGGATTTTCTCCCGCATCCCCGAGTTCCGCCTGGAAGTCCCCGGCTGGGCGTGAATCCTACAGCAGTTTGTGAAAATCTAGCAAGTCATCGAGCCTGCCGCCTTTTGACAGCAGGTCTCCCAGCGTGGAAACTCCAATCCGTGGAAATTTGGTGTCAAGATTCAGATAGGCTTTCGGTGCGTCCAGATAGCAAACATTCCATAAAGCCGCGATGTGCATTTGATAGAGCCCCCACTGGAACGGCAGGCAAATCTCGGTGACCTCGAGTTTTTTCGAATCGAGCTTCGTTTCGGCCAGAACGATCGGCAGAGCGAGAAATCGACCCGAACCGTATACGCCATCCAGCACCCTTTGGTGGGCCCATACCTGGATGATCCGCTCCCGTGTTGAGGTCTTTACCGGCACATGGAATTTCGGTTTTTCCTCGCCCAAATCGAAAACGAGATCCGTAGGAAGCGAACCATGCAAATCGAGATTCAAAACCGGAAGCGAACGAACCGGTCTCACATTCAAGCACGCCTGAATCAATGCGGCACAAAGCCATTCGAAGATGGTTCCCGGAGTTTTCTGATCTCCGCTTGATACCACGTCGCGAGCCGCGCAGCAGGCCATCACGACCGAATAGACATCGCGGGTAACTACTTCAGCATCCAGCTCGTGACGCCGGCCTTCCAGCAATTTTGCGAATGTCGCGAAGGCAGCCTGATGATCTGGATTGAACAGCCCGCGATTGACCGGGCGCGATCCCGAACCGCCGCGTTTGAACTGAAAATAGGTCTTTCCCTGCACCTTGGAAATCAGTTCGAGCTTCGCACATCCCGAAAGTTCGGCGGCTGCCGCGCCGTGCAGTTTTTCGATCAGCGGGAACTGGAGTTCGCCAAAGCTCCCACCGGATTCGCCCGAATTTCCGCCCTTTCGATTGATGGCCCGCTTGAGTTTGTCGTAAGCGTCTTTCACAGGCGCCTTCCTTCTCTTTCTGCATTCTTCATGGTTTCCGCGAGCGACACCTCCATAGCGCAAGCCAGCAGCGACAGCGTGAAAAGAGTCGGACTGCGGACGCCGCGTTCGATCAGATTGACGGTCTTCGGATCCAATCCCGCTTTGGTTGCCAGAGCCCGCTGCGACCAGCCCAACGCCTCCCTTCGCTGGTGCAGCGATTCGACGACTGAGCGGACCATCTTTTCAGCCAATTCCTGCGGCACGCCTCTTCCTTACACATTATCACGGAAAACGGATGGGGATTATAGTCCCCATCCGCTTGACACGCTGCGCCCGGCCCGACAACTTCCCGCCCGATGAATAGCTTCGCTCCCGAATTCTCCACCCTCAGGCAAGCAGTTGATCGGGCGCTCCCACATTCAAAACGCAGGTATCGATTCGTGGAGGGATTTTGCGGTCCGGGTGGCATGTCGCTTGGGCTAGTCCGGGCGGGCTTTGAAATCGCCGGAGCTTTCGATATCGATCCTCCCTCGATTGCCACCCATAACAAAAACTTGGGCGAGCATGGATTTGTGAGCGACGCCAGGAACGTCTCAGGCGCAGCACATTCGAAGCGGATGAACGTCAGGCGGGGCGAATTGGACTTATTTGCCGGCGGACCGCCTTGCCAAGGCTTCTCGAAGCAAAAGCGCGGCGCCCATCTCGGCGATTCCAGAAACGATCTCGTCACCGAATACATTCGGCTAGTGGGAGAATTTCTGCCGCGGTTCTTCTTTTTTGAAAACGTCGCCATCTTCGGGCAAAAGCGCGGGAAGCACTACGTGGCGATGATGCACGACAGGCTGGCCGAATACGAAATATCTCCGCGTTTCGTCAATTCCTCCGCCTTCGGCCTTGCCCAAAAACGCGAGCGATTCCTTGTGGTCGGCCGTCGGCGGGACGTGAAGGGATCGTTTCATTTCCCCAGCCGAATTTTCGAATCCAGGACGACAGTGGGTGAGGCGCTGTCGGGACTGCCCGAGCCTCCCGCCGATTACTCCGTGCATCCGCGGATCGCCAACCACCAGAACGCCAAGGTTAGCGAAATCAACGTGCGTCGGTTTTCGTACGTCCCCCAAGGCGGCGGCTGGAAAGATATCCCCGAGGCGCTGCGCCTGCCGTGCCACCAGCGGGTGGACACAGATAAGGGCGGTTGGCCGGACGTTTTTGGGCGTTTGGAATGGGATGGTCTGTGTCCGACCATCACCGGCGGATTTGACAGTTTCACCCGGGGCAGATATGGCCACCCCCTAAAGGACCGGCCCCTCACCCCGCGTGAGGCGGCGCGCATCCAAGGATTTCCCGACGACTATATCTTCGAGGGAAATCGCGGCGAGGTGCGGAGCCAGATCGGGAACGCGGTACCCCCGCCGGTGGCGTTCGGTATCGGAACGGGTATCCTCAAAGCCCTATTGACGGCGGATGGACTCATTGAGGAAGATGCTCCGGTTTTGTCGCTATGCGAAGATGCGGCGAAATACGAGATTGTTGATTAGAAAACCGCTTCCGCAGCTATCCCGATTCCGCCGGCCTACTAGAAAAATCACAGGCGACAGCACGGTGACGGTCTTGCAATCGCGGTGGAATGAGGCCGGATTTCTTGTCGCGGGGGATGCGGATCGCCGCGCCTTCCCGGATGAGATCTGCCAAGGTTTCCTTGGGCAAGGCGGCGAGTTTCTCCGCGAAAGCGATCTGCCGGATGCCGCCGAAGCGGCTGGCGTCGTCCTGCTCGTCGGCGAGTACGAGAATGTCGAGATTGGTGGAAATCCCGCGTCGGCGGAAAATCGGCGGTCGCTGGTTCGCGGGGCGGGGCGCCAGGTTTGCAGAGTGGCTGCGGAGGGCGGCGATGCGGGTCTCGGCTTTGGATAGGAAAATCCGTTGGACGGCGAGCGGCGCGAGGCAGAGCAGGACGACAGCCGCTGCCAGCATTTTGGATTTCGCGGCGGTCATCAGCGTGAGGCCGGAGGTGGAATAGCTGGCGGTGCCGGCGAGGACGGCGGCGGTGGCGGATTTCAGAAAAGCGGCGGGCGCGGCCTTGGCAAGCTCCGCACCCAGCCCCGCCGCGAGCGTCACGGCGGACACGGTGACGCCCCGCGAGAGTAGCAGCCGGCGGAGCTTCTCCAGCGCCCGGAGGGATTGCTTCTTAACGGCTTCCGGGTTCTTCCCAAGCGCCCGGGCGATCGCCGGGAACGGGCGATTGTCGAAATAATGGAGCAGCAGGACGCGCCGGTCGGCATCGGGCAGCTTGTCGAGCGCGGCATCGAGATGTGGGATGGTTTCGCTCCACACGGAGGGCGGTTCGGGGGAATCGGCGGGCGAGGCGAGCTGTTTGCGCCGCTGTTGGGAGGACTCGGATCGCATGGCTTTGGAGGATTCGAACAGGGTGGCGCGGTGCAGCCAGGCGGGCAGCAGTTCGGGTTTGCGGGCGAGTGGCGCGGCCTTTTTCGCCAGCGCGCAGAGGATGTTTTGGGCGATTTCCTCGGCAAGCTGGCGGTCGCCCGTCCGGCGCAGGGCGGTGTGGAAAATCAGGCCAAGGTAGCGATCGGCGAGCTGGCGGAAGGCGCGCCCGTCGCGGCGGGCCGCGAAGGATTTCAGGAGTGATTCGTCGCTATCCCCGGTCATTTCTCCCATGAAACACCGGGCCGGGCCGGAGTGGGGACAACGAATTGCGGGAAATTTTCCCGAGTCCGCGCCAAATGCCCGAGGCGGGGCCCGCACGGGGCGGGCTTTCGGCTTGCCACCGGTGGACCCGCTCCGCGACGGTCTGTTCGCATGATTACCCGCCTCTTTTCCGCCACGCTGCGTGGCGTCGATGCTCAAGAAGTGGAGGTCGAGGTGAATGCCCGCGGGGCGGACAAGCCGTTGGTAATCATCGTGGGACTGCCGGATGCGGCGGTGCGGGAATCTTCCCAGCGCGTCACCTCGGCGATCGGCGCATCGGCGCTGCATCTGGACGATGGCGTCAAAACCGTGAACCTGGCCCCGGCGGATTTGAAGAAGGAAGGGCCGTCCTTCGACCTGCCGATCGCGCTGGCGATGATCGCCGCCAGCCGCACCAAGCCGTTCAATGCCGACGATTGCTGCGTCGTCGGCGAGCTGGGCCTCGACGGCGCGGTCCGGCCGGTGAAAGGCGTGCTTTCCATCGCGCTGGAGGCGAAGCGCTGCCGCCGCGCACGTCTTTTCGTGCCGGAGGAAAACGCGCCGGAAGCCGCCATCATCGACGGCATCGAGGTGTTCCCGATCCGCACGCTCAAGCAGGCGTGGGATTTCCTCATTGGCGACATCGTGATCCCGCCGTTCCGGCTGGACCGGCGCGCGTTTTTCAATTCCCACCGCAGCTACGACACGGATTTCGAGGAGGTGAAAGGCCAGCACCACGTCAAGCGCGCCTTGGAAGTCGCCGCGGCCGGCGGGCATAATCTGATCATGGTCGGCCCGCCCGGGACGGGGAAATCCATGCTGGCCAAGCGATTGCCGGGGATCATGCCGGACATGACCGAGGACGACGCCATCGAGACGACGAAAATCCACTCGATCACCGGACTGCTGGATCCGAAGCGCGCCTTCCTGACAACGCGCCCGTTCCGCGCGCCGCACCATACGATATCCGACGCTGGCTTGCTGGGCGGCGGGACGAACCCCGGCCCCGGCGAAGTCTCGCTGGCGCATCACGGCGTGCTGTTTCTAGACGAACTGCCGGAGTTCCGGCGTCAGACGCTGGAGGTGATGCGCCAGCCGCTGGAGGATGGCCATGTCACGATTTCCCGCGCTGCCGGGTCATTCACCTTCCCCTCCCGCTTCATGCTCGTGGCCGCCATGAATCCTTGCCCGTGTGGCTATTATGGCGATTCCAAACGCGAGTGCCGCTGCTCGCCCCGGCAGATCGAGCAGTACCGCCAGAAGATTTCCGGCCCGCTGCTGGACCGCATCGATCTGCATGTGGAGGTGCCCATCGTGGATTTCCGCGAACTGTCTTCCTCCGCCCCTTCCGGCGAGAAATCCGCGGTGATCCGGGACCGCGTGGCCGCCGCCCGCGCCATCCAGACCGCGCGCTTCGCCAAGGAACCGAACTCGACCAATGCCGCGATGGGTTCCCGCCTCGTCACCCGCCACTGCCAGCTCGACGCCGAAAGCACCGGCTACCTTGAGCACGCCATGGAGGAAATGAATTTCTCCGCCCGCGCCCACGACCGCATCCTCAAAGTCGCCCGCACCCTCGCCGATCTCGCCGGCTCGGAGAACATCCGCCCAAACGACATCTTGGAAGCCATCCAATACCGAACGCTGGACCGGAAATTGTTTTCGTGAATATTTCAGGCTGTGGTCTGGTGTCAGAACGCTGCCGCATCCGGGTTGAATCCCAAGAGGCTGTCTGCAAGATTGTTGCCGTGAACGACGGAGGTGCCGCAAACGAACGGAGAAAGGTGGTGAGGATCAAACCGCGCTTTCCCGAGAACACGGCGGAAAGGCTGAGGCAGGCATCCGCCATTCGCGGGCAATCGGCCGCCGCCTTTGTTCTGGAGGTGGTTTCGCGAGAAGCAGATCGCGTGGTGGATGAGGAAACGGTTTGGAAGCTAAGCGAGGAGGCCGCCCGAAACTTGCAGGGATTGCTCGCAAATCCCCCCGCCGTGAACGCAGCCGCCCGGCAGGCTGCCGAAAACCTCGCCTCTCATGTCCGGAATCGAGCTTTCGCAGCATTCTCTAAGGCGTAAGCGACCGTTGCCCCCAAGATTGTCGGTTCAACCTTCATTCCCGTAATTCGAAGTGCATCGGGACCGCGGTTTCAAAATAGCCGCGCTTCTTGTCCCGATTCTCCCGTTTGGGACCTCCAGTTCTGTCCGTCCAGTTGGGGAAACCTGCCAAGATTCCGGCTTTGGAAGCTTTCACGACATTACCGTCGGTCAGCCCGGACCCGCCGGAAACCCTGATTCGCTTGTCGAGGTATGGCTGAAACCGATCGGGCGGAAATAGCACCGAATAACGACCAACGAAAATGGTTATCTCCCCGTTTTGGCACCTGGGTGCCGATCTCACGGGGTGATCGGTTGGTCCGATTTCCCGGAGATGGGGTTGGGGCGGACGGTTTTGCCGACGGGAAAGGCGACGCGGGTGGCGGATTCCGGGGAATCGTCGGCGTGATCGGTGCTGATCCACTGGGCACCGCTCGCCAAGGCTTTGTCGCGCATTTCCGCGTTTGCCGGGCCGTCGTCGGCGCGGGTGCGGACGAGAAATCCGCGTTTCACGAGATCCTGGATGCGTTGGAAATCGCGGACGGGATTGTTGCACTTGAACCACGCGGCGGCGGGCGATTCCGGGCCATCGGCGCTGACGAAAAGGAGGCGGCCTTCAAGGGCCGGATTATCCTGGAGGTATTGGCTGGCGATTTCCCCGCCGTTATCGAGGGCGAAGAGGAATTTGCCGCGCAGGGCATCCACCTCGGGCCAGCCGTGTTTCGCGATGGCGGCGGGGAGAGACTTCTCCGGGCCGCGCAGGTCGTCGGGCCGGAAAATCCGCGCGGTGGGGATGACGGCGAGGATTTCCCGCTCCAAGGCCATGAGCTGGGCGCGGTCGAAGGGGATCGGCCGCGTTGGTAGCGGCGGGTGCGCCTCGTCCTTGCACTCGATGAGCACGAAAACCGGCAGGTGCGCGGGGTGCGCGGCGGACCAAGCGGACATTTCGCCAAGCGCGGCGGCGAGGGTGCGGGAATTCGACCAGCAGTCGATATCCGGGATGTGGATGAGCTTGAATCCGGGCTGCCGCATGACGCCGTCCGGGTCGTAGGGCGGGACTTTTTTGCCGGCGAGCGCGGCGAGATTCATGGCGAGCGGCGCGGCGTAAAGTCCGCCGGCGGGGTCGGCATGGACGTCGAGTTCGAGCTGGCGGATGCCGGCATCGAGCTGAGTGGCGAGCGGCGGCATGGTCCGGCCGATTTGCGCTGAGGCGCCTTTGCGAAAGGTGTCGAGCACGGCGAGCACGCCCGGCGGCGGGGCGACGTGGTAGGAATTGTGCGTGCCGATCGCTTGGATTTCGTTGAGCCGCGGACCGGCGGTGGCGGCTTGGGCGAGCGCCGCGAGGACTGGCAGGTAAAGGGGAAATCGCATCGGAGCAAAATCCCGAGGAGCCGGGCGCTGGCAATCGATTTCCCGCGTGCCGGATTTCAGAAGAAGCTGTCCCGGAACGGTCGCGGCCACTGGATCTTGCACCGGCCGGCGACATCGAAGCAGCGCTGGGAAAGGGTTCCGCGGCCTTGGCTGGTTTGCAGGAGGAGATTCACAAACTGGGCGACGCGGTGCGGTTTGGGCTTCTTCGCGTGCTGCCAAAAGGAATCGAGCCCGCCTTGATGGGTGAGGTCCTCGAGGTCGTAAACCGCCTTACCGAGCGCGATGACCGGGACGTGGTGGACGAGTCCCGAGAGGCCGACGGAGCTGTTGATATTCACCACGCCGCGGGCGTGGGCGAGCATGGTGGGCAGGTGGACGCGGTCCACGTAGAGGATGCGGTCGCCGCCGACGCGGTGGTTCAGGCCATTGATGAGATCGGTGTAATCCTTATAGCCGCGGTCCATCGGGTGGACCTTGAAGACGAGCTTGGCGTCCTTGGGCGCGAATTTCTCGAACGAGCGGACGACCGTCTTGATGAATTGCTCGATGGATTGGAAATCCGAGCAGCGGATGATTTGCGTATCGCTGTGGACCTGCAGCGGCACGGCGTAGTAGCTGCCGGACAATTCCCCGGCAAAAAGCGGGTCGAACTCGCAGTCCCGGCCACGCTCGATGAAGCGCCAGAGGTGGATGACACCGTGCTTGAAATGGCTCCAGAGCTTCATTTCCCGCTGGTCCACGAAGTGCGGGAAGAGTGGGGAGGTCACGCGGCTGGCGAAGAAATTCGTGCAAAAGGCGGCCAGCTTGGCGGGCGTGCTGACCTGGCACAGCTCGGACGGCGTGCCTACCGGCTGGGGGGCCGCGCCGCCTGCGAGCAGATTTTCCCATTCAGCGGCCAGCGTCGGCAGCGGCAGGGTCTGGCGGCTGAAGACGGTGACGCAATTCGGGCGGATGAGGCCGAGCTCGAAAACGAAACAGCCGAGGTCCAATTCTTCGGCCAGATCGAACGCCACCTGATTGTAAGGACGGTAGTGGTTGTAGAGGAACAGCGTGTCGTAGCCTTCCTTCGCCACGATTTCCCGCAACCAGCCTTCGAAATCCGCGAGCGGCCGGCGGTAGAGGTGGGTCCGCAGGCCGCGCGCTCTGTAAACGAGGTCCGGCGCGCAGAAAACCACCTTGCCTACCGCGTGCCCGGCGTCCTTCAAATCGAGCGCCAGCAAGGACATGCCGGCTTCCCAGTCGCCTTGGACGATGAGGATTTTCCGCTTCCCGCCGCCATGTTTCCTGGATCCCGCCGATTTCCCCGCGGCCGCTTCCTTCGCTACCTTCTTCAAGGAACCAAGCTCGTCCGCATTCGGGTCGAGGCGGTAGTTTTCCAGCGAGAGGGAGGGCAACATGGGGATAATCCGTCAAAACAAAGGCGCCGGGTCACTTTAATTTTAGATTTCCGAACAAATTTCCGAGAGGGAATCCCCAAGGGCCGGCCGCTTTCTCACCACCGGATTGCCGCGGCGGCCCAAGTCAGGCCGGCGCCGAAGACGACGAGGACGATGTTATCGCCGCGCTTGAAGGAGCCGCCGCGGCTTGCCTCGTCCAAGGCGATGGCGACGGCGGCGGCGGAGGTATTGCCGTATTTGTCGAGATTCACGAAAACCCGGTCGTTCGGCACCGCCAGCCGGTCGGCAATGGCGTCGATGATCCGCAAATTCGCCTGATGCGGGATGACGCAGGCGATGTCCTCCGCCGCCAGGCCGGAACGCTCGATCACCTTCTCCGCAGCTTCCTTCATGCGGTTGACGGCGTGCTTGAAGACCTCCTTGCCCATCATCGTGAGCGCAAACAACTGTTGGTCAACGTTTTCCGCAGTAATCGGGCAGGCCGTGCCGCCGCCGGGGATGTGGAGCAGGTGGGTGAGATTTCCATCGGTGCCCATCTCGGTCGCGAGGATTTCGCCTTCGCCGTCCTCAGCGAGGCGGAGGACAGCGGCGCCCGCTCCATCGCCGAAAAGCACGCAGGTCGTACGGTCCTCCCAATTCGTCACGGCGGACAATTTCTCCGCGCCGATGATCAGTGCGTTCTTGAACGCACCACTGGAAATCAGGCGCTTGGAGATCTTCATCGCATAAAGGAAACCGGAGCAGGCGGCGGAAATGTCGAAGGCGACGGCCCGCGCGCAGCCGAGATTTTTCTGCACGTAGCAGGCGGTCGCCGGCGTCAGCGTATCCGGAGTGATGGTCGCCACGATGATCAGATCCACGTCTTCGGCGGCTAATCCGGCCTGCTCGAGCGCGCGCCGGGCGGCGGCCGTGGCCATGTCCGAGGTCTTTTCGCCCTCCGCGGCGATGCGTCGCTCGCGGATGCCGGTGCGGGAGAATATCCACTCGTCGCTGGTGTCCACGAGGTCAGCAATGTCGGCGTTGGTCAGGATTTTCTCCGGCACATAGCTGCCGGTCCCCGCGATGCAAACCTTCGTCCCAGCAGTCGTTTCAGTCATGCCGCGGGAGAGTGAAAGGTGTCTCCGCCAGTCACAACCGAAAAGTGACCTGCTACCTCGGCGCCTCGGCGGAGGCCGCGGAGAGCGACGCGAGCGATTCCTGAATGCACTTGTTCACCCCGGTTTCCCCGGTTTCCACCGCCACCCGGATGGCGTTCCGAACGGCCAGCGCGGTGGACGAGCCATGCGCGATGATGACCACGCCGTTCACGCCGAGCAGCGGACTGCCGCCGTAAGTTTCGTAGCTGCTTTTTTCCTTCAGCGCCTTGAACGCGCCATTCGCCAGCACCGCGCCGGCAATGCGCAATGGGTTGCCCTTGATCTCGGATTTCAACCATTTGGAGACCGCCTTGGCCGTGGCCTCGATGGACTTCAGCATGATGTTGCCGACGAATCCGTCGCAAAGCACCACGTCGAGCTCGGTCTCAAACAGGTCGCGGCCTTCGACATTTCCAATGAAATTGATGCCCGGCGTAGCCTTGAGCTGCTTGAAGGTTTCCTTGGTGAAAGCGGTGCCTTTCTCGTCCTCCTCGCCGTTTGACATCAGGCCGATTCTCGGGTTCCTCACGCCCAGCACGCCCCGGGCGAAAGCCGTTCCCATGATGGCGTAGGCGACGAGGTGCTCGGGCTTGGCCTCGGGATTCGCGCCGGCATCGAGAATGTGGCAGAGGCCGTATTCGTTCGGCAGCGCGGAGGCGATTCCCGCCCGGTCCACGCCCGGCAGCGTCCGCAGCTTCAAGGTCGCCGCGGCCACCGCGGCGCCGGTATTCCCCGCGGAGACAAAGGCGTCGGCCCGGCCGTCCTTCACCATGTCCATGGCCAGGGAAATCGAGGAAAGTTTCTTGCGCCGCACCGTTTTCGCGCCCGGCTCGGACATGCCGATCACCTCCGGCGCGTGGATCACGCTTACCCGGCGATCCCGCAAATCCAGCCCTTGGCGCCGGCACTCGGCTTCCAAGACTTCCTTGATCCCCACGAGATAAAGATGGCTGAGCTTCGGGTAGCAACGCAACGCGTCGATCGCTCCCCCGATGTTGATGGCGGGGGCGTGGTCCCCGCCCATGGCGTCCAAGGCGACTTTCATGCGGGCAACGTGGAAATTCGGGGTGGGGCGACCCGGTCCGGGTTCGCGCTTACGTAAAATTACCGAACGGGCGGCACCCGGACGGTAAGGAGAAATCGCAAAAACCGGGGTACCGGCTTCAAAGCGCCTCGATTTCCAACACCTGCCGGTCGCGATAGGAACCGCATGACGGACAGGCGATGTGCGATGGCACGCGGCTGCCGCACTCCGGGCACAGCTTGAAAATCGGCGCACGCCAACGGTTCGCGCCACGGCGCATTTTCTGGCGGCTTTTGGATTGGCGGCGTTTTGGTACGGCCATGGTGTTGTGTTCGTTAGAGGTTGTCCTTGAGAGGGTCGAGAGCCGACCAGCGGTCGTCGCTCCCGGCGCGGGGCGGAGTGGGTAGCCCATCCTCCGCGGATTTGTCCACCGATAAATAACGGGAATCGATCTCGCATTTCTGCGGCACGTCGCCGTCCTCGCAGCGCGGGTCGATGGGGAAGTTGATGAGCACCTCCTCGCGCAGCGCCTCCGTCGCGTCCAACTCGCCATCCCGGCCGATTTCCACCGATACCGCCGCGTTTTCCACCCGGATCGTCTGCACAAACGGATGCAGCGTCCGCACGCAGGTGAACTCGAATGGGGCGGAAATCGAGCCGCTCAGCAGCAGCTCGGATCCGAATCGCTGCACCCACAGGTCGTATTCCAGCGGTCCCACCGCCCGCGCGTCGTCCTCCGGCAAATCGAAAATCTCCTTCGGCAGCTCGCCCGAATACTCCCTCCCCTCATCCGGCAGATTTGCCAGCTCGATCGTCAATCGTCCCTTCATGCGGCGAATGTAAGCGGCTCCCGCAGGCCGCCAAGCCGGAATTCCCGGCCCGGATTTTCCCGCTCGTCAACGCAGGCCGGTCACCTAGCGTTCCCGCGACATGACCCTCGATCTACCTTTGCTCGCCCGCATTTGTGAAGCCCCCGGAGCCCCGGGATTCGAAAAGGAAATCCGCAAGCTCGTCCTGACCGAACTTGAAGGCCTCGCCGACGAAATCCGCACCGACAACATGGGCAACGTCATCGCCCTCGTCCGCGGCCGCTCGTCCGATAAGAAAATCATGGCCGCCGCCCACATGGACGAGATCGGCTTCATCGTCACACACATCGATGACCAAGGCTTCGTCCGCTTCAATCCCGTCGGCGGATTCGATCCGAAAACGTTGACTTCCCAACGGGTTGTCGTCCACGGCCGCAAGGACATCGTCGGCGTCATGGGTTCCAAGCCGGTCCACATCATGACGGCGGACGAGAAGAACAAAGTCGTAAAAATCGGCGACTATTTCATCGACCTCGGATTGCCCAAAAAGGAGGTCGAGAAGGTCGTCGCGGTCGGCGATTTCGTCACCCGCCTCACCACGCTCTTGGAAATGGGCGACTGTGTGAACGCCAAATCCCTCGACAACCGCGCCTCCGTCTTCCTTCTCATCGAAGCCCTGCGCGAGCTGAAATCCTCCAAACGCACGCCCGCATACGATTTCCACGCCGTCTTCACCGTGCAGGAGGAAGTCGGCCTCCGCGGCGCGCAGGCCTCCGCGCTGCAAATCCAGCCGGATTTCGCCTTCGGGCTCGATACCACCATCGCCTACGACGTCCCCGGCTCGAATCCCCACGAACGCTGCACCTCCCTCGGCAGCGGCGCCGCCATCAAGCTCATGGATTCCTCCGTCATCTGCGACTACCGCATGGTCGCCTTCATGAAATCCACCGCCGACCGCCACAAGATCAAGTGGCAGCCGGAAATCCTCTCCGCCGGCGGCACCGATACCGCCAGCCTCCAGCGCATGGTTGCCGGCGGCAGCATCGCCGGCGCGGTATCCATCCCCACCCGGCACATCCATCAGACCATTGAGAGCTGCCACAAGGAGGATCTCGCCGCCTGCATCCAGCTTCTGGCCGCCTGCGTTTGCGAAATCGACGCCCACGACTGGGCCTTCTAGCCGCAGCGGCGATCCCCGGTCACCGGTCCCGTGGCGGCGGTTTTAACCGCCAAGCCCCGCAATTCCCCTGTCGCCCAAACCCGTGGCTGCGATCGCCACCCGCCATCGTCGTGCCCTCCCCCCGCCCGCATTCCTAAAAATTTTCCCTGCCCTCCCAAGGCTTTCTCACCGCGTCCCCCCGCCCCAGGCGCCGATATTTCGGAAATCCGTGGTAAATTTTTCGAAATCCTCCCGGCCGCCGCTTTCCTAACATCCCATTTCCGTTAGTTCCCCCGCCCGGGCCGCCCCAGATCGTCCGGCCCGGTCGCCGCAATCCCTAGACGCTGCGTCGCTTTACATGGTAAACACCGGCTCAATACCACCATATGTTGTATTGTGAATAATTTGTTCATACCACATAAGCAAAAACGGTTTGACCCTACCACCCTTGACCTGCCAGTCTCCACGTCGCTCCGGCATCCTTGCGTCCCCCGGAACCCACCCCACCCTACTGCATTTTCCAACCATGAACGCCACCCTTTCACCCGCCACCGCAACCACCACCACCGTCGCCCTCGGCAACAAGACTTTCACCCTCGATCGCGAAAAGGCCGCCCAAGCCTACGCCGCGAAGCGCGTCATCAACGGCAAGGACACCATGTTCTTCAACATCCTCCCACTCAAATACCAGTGGGCGTATGACCTCTACAAAACGATGAAGAACAACCACTGGGAACCGGAGGACATCACCATGCAGAAGGATGTCGAGCAGTGGCGGTCCGACGACATCTCCGATGTCGAACGCTGGATCATCAAAATGGGCATCGGTTACTTTTCCGCCGCTGAAGGCATCGTCGGCGACAACGTCCTACACGTCGTCCGCGAAGTCGTCACCGCGCCCGAACTCAAGCTCGTCCTCGGTCGCCACGCCCACGAGGAAAACATCCACGCCGACTCGTTGGTTTACATGATTTCCTCGCTCGGCATCAACCCGCACGAATGCGAGGCGATGTTCGAAGACGTACCGTCCATCACCGCGAAAAACAACTTCGTCGTGAGCAACAGCAAGGCCTTGCGCCGCGACATCGACCTCACCGTTACCGCCAACAAGCAGGCGCTCGCCAAGAACATCTTCCTCTTCGGCCAGGTCATGGAAGGCACCCAGTTCTACGGCCTCTTCGGCATGATCCTCAGCCTTTACCGCCAGAACAAGTTCCCCGGCATCGGCACCATGTTCCGCTACACCCTGCGCGACGAATCCAACCACATCGAGGTCTTCCGCAACCTCCTCATGGACCTCATCGACGAAAACCCCGATGTCTGGACCGAAGACTTCCGCGAAGACCTCCGCGCCACCATGAAGGAAGGCATCACCCTCGAAAAAACCTTCATCCGCGACTGCCTCCCCGTCGCCGGCGTCGGCCTCAACTCCGAGGACTTCGAGCAATACATCGACTACATCGCCGACCGCCGCCTCACCTCCTGCGGCCTCGCCCCGCTCAACGAGGCCACCAGCAATCCGTTCCCGTGGCTCGCCGAGATGATCGACGTCAAAAAGGAAACCAACTTCTTCGAAGGCCGCGTCACCGAATACCAAAAAGCCTCCGCCCTCGCCACCGCCGACGACGACGATCTGTGAGAGTAGAAGTGAAGAGTGGGAAGAAGTGATCAGTGAGCAGTGATCAGGAAGAAAAAGACCCCCTCTGCTCATCCCAGCCTCCGCACCTAGCCCGCTACTGCTCACTTCTTCCACTCTCTCCCATCCACCAAAACCCAACCAACCATGAGCGACGTAGAAACCTTCGAAGACTTGGAAGTCTGGAAACGCGGCTGCGATCTCGCGGTCGACGTCCATGTCGCGTTGGCCGAGTCCCACGACTACGCGCTCCGCAATCAGATGGAGCGCTCCTCGCTCTCCATCCCGTCCAACATTGCTGAAGGCTGCGAGCGCGACACCACCCCAGAGTTCATCCGCTTCCTCCGCTACAGCAAAGGTTCCTGCGGCGAACTCCGCACTCAGCTCTTCGTCTCCGAGCGTGTCCGCCAACGTCTTGGCGCACCACCTTTGGAAAATTCACGAGCCATGATCCAAGAAACCCGGGAACTCTCCCGCATGATCCAGTCCCTCATCAACGCCCTCTTCCGCCGCCTTAAACGCGACGTTCCCTAATTCTTCCACCTCTTCCACTCTCTTCTTTTTCACTCTCTTCTCTTCCACACTGATCACCGATCACTTCTTCCACTCTCTCTCTTCTCTTCCCACTGATCACTGCTCACCGATCACCTCTTCCACTCTCTTCCTCTTCCCACTGATCACTGCTCACCGATCACTTCTTCCCACTCTCTTCCTCTTCCCACTTTCCACTCTTAAAACCATGTACCGCTCCCTAAACCTCAACGAAGACCTCGCCCTCAAGCAAGTCGTCACCGACCGCTTCGCCCTCACCGACCGCGGCTTCAACTGGCACGAAGTCCTCTCCACCGAGAAGCGCGCACCGGTCACCGACATCACCATCACCCGCGGCACCACCGACTCCCTCTTCTCGCTCGAAGACGTCGCCGACGCCATCGGCGATTCCTTGGCCGACCTCCTCATTTCCCGCAGCGAGGACGAGACCTCCATCTTCTCCGACGTCAACCGCAAGTTCGTCTCCGACGTCGCCCACTCGGTCGCCAGCTTCCTCACCGACTCCCTGAAAGCCGACGGCCGCCTCCGCCTTTCCGAGGCCGACCTCTACCTGCTCATCGAAAAGGCCCTCGTCGAAAACGAAGCCCACGATGTCGCCAAGTCCCTCGCATTCCGCCGTTCCATGCAAAAGACCGGCACCGTCGATGTCCACGTCGGCCCGCACGCCCTGCCCGTCCGCCTGATCCGCCGCAATGGCAACGTCGTCCCGTGGTCCGAGACGAAAATCGAAGTCGCCGTCCGCAAGGCCTTCCTCACCATCAAGGAAAACCCCGAACCCGCCGTCGAAGTCGCCCGCGGCGTCACCGACCGCATCCGCCGTGGCGATTCCTCGTTCGTCCACATCGAGGACGTCCAGGACATGGTCCAGGAGGAACTCATGCGCCAAGGCCATTTCAAGGCCGCCACCCACTACGTCCGTTATCGCGACGAACGCGCCCGCCTCCGCCACGAAGAAGAGAAGCGCGCCGAAGACCCGAACCAGGAAATGATGGTCACCGTCACCACCGACGACGGCGACTCGTCGTTCTGGGACGGCACCGACCTCCGCAAGCGCATCGCCTACGCCTCCATCGGCCTCGATCTCAACCTCAACGAAGCCGAGATCGACCGCGAACTCCGCCGCTCTGTCGGCAACGAGATTTCCGAAAAGGACCTCAAGCACACCATCATCCTCAACGCCAAGGCCCTCATCGAAAAGGACGCCGACTTCGCGAAATTCGCCGGCCGCATCCTGCTTTCCTACATCTACGAGGAAGTCCTCGATTGGAGCATTTCCCGCGACGGCATCGACAAACTGAAAGCCGCCCACAAGCACGCCTTCAAAAGTTATCTGAAACACGGCGTCGCCATCAAACGCCTCAGCCCCGACCTCCTCGAAAAATACGACCTCGACAAACTCGGCGACGCCTTCGACCCCACCGCCGACCTCGATTTCGACTACCTCGGCATCCAGACGATGTATGACCGCTACCTCATCGTTGACAAGACCGGCACCAAGCCACGCCGCATAGAGACCCCGCAATTCTTCTGGATGCGCGTCGCCATGGGCCTCTTCAAAAAAGAGGAAAAAGACGCCGAAGGCTGGGCCATCCGCCTTTACAACCTCTACAAAGGCCGCCGCTTCTGCTCATCTACGCCCACCCTCTTCAACTCCGGCACCCTCCACAGCCAGCTCTCCAGTTGCTACCTCTACAAAGTGGACGACTCCATCGAGTCCATCATGTATCGCGGCATCGCCGAAAACGCCTTCCTCAGCAAATGGGCCGGCGGCCTCGGTGGCTCATGGACCGCCGTCCGCGGCACCGGCGGCTACATCCAAGGCACCAATGGCGAATCCCAAGGCATCATCCCTTTCCTAAAACTCCACAACGACCAACTCGTCGCCGTCAACCAAGGCGGAAAACGCCGCGGCTCCGGCTGCGCCTATCTCGAAACCTGGCACAACGACATCGAGGACTTCCTCGATCTCCGCAAAAACACCGGTGACGAGCGCCGCCGTTGCCACGACATGAACACTGCCAACTGGATCCCCGACCTCTTCATGAAACGCATGGAAGAGCGCGGCACCTGGACCCTCTTCCGCTCCAACGAAGTCCCCGACCTCCACGACCTCTACGGCAAGGCCTTCGAGCAGCGCTACTGCGAATACGAGCAAATGGCCGCCGATGGCAAAATCTGGTCCCGCCAGATGCCCGCCCTCGAGCTCTGGAAATCCATGCTGAAAATGGTCTTCGAGACCGGCCACCCGTGGATCACCTTCAAAGACCCCTGCAACGTCCGCAGCCCGCAAGACCACTGCGGCGTCATCCACAGCTCGAACCTTTGCTGCATGACCGCCGACCAGCGAATCATCACTTCGGAAGGCATCGTCACCGTCGCGCATCTTTATAATAAGTCTCTCAAGCAGGCCAAAGTCCGCGTCGTTGCCAATGGAGGTGAAGAAGTGGATCAGGAAATCGCCAACACCGTCCTCAGCCGCAATTCCGGCCCAGTTTCTGCCGGACCGATGCTCATGCCGCGCCCGGATGCACCCATCGTCCGCATTCACACCCGCGAAGGTTACACCCACAAAGTCACCCCCGATCACAAAGTCTGGGTCGCCGAAAAAGGCTGGCTTGAAGCCCAAAATCTCGTCAAAGGCGACAAAATCGCCATCCAAAACCAAGAAGGAATGTGGGGCACCGAATCTCGCACCGACGAAGCGTTCCTCTGTGGACTCATTGCCGGAGACGGCACTTTCATGGTTCGCGAAGGCACCACCACCGCGCTTGTCGATCTTTGGACAAACGAGTTTTCCGTGATTCCGGAAATCGAAGCGATGGTCCATCGGCTCATCGCACATGAACCGCTTCGCACGAGTTCCAAGGCTGAGCCAAAGTTCACCGGAGACGAATACAAACAACGTCTGGCCTCCGCCCCACTTGCCAAAGTCCTCGCACGACTTGGATTCACCGCAGAAACCAAACTCCGCATCCCCGAGTTTGTGTGGAACGGGACTCGCGAAACTGCCGCTGCCTACCTTCGTGGACTCTACCTCGCTGATGCCACCGTCCAAGCCGATGGCGATATCACCACCTGCTACGTCGCCACCAAGGACCGTGCTTTTGCTGAGGAACTTCAGATCCTCCTCGCCAACTTTGGCATCAAGTCCTTCATCAACCGGATGCGTGAAGCCGGCACCGTGCTCATGCCCGACGGCCATGGCGGCGAGAAGGAATACATCCAAGCTGCCCTCTACCGCCTCCTCGTCACCTCCATCCAAGGCTGCCGAATCGTCGAAAACATCACTGGCATCGGTGCCGCTCGTGGCAACGCCCGTTTCCTCAGCAAGCTTGAGAAACAGGGATACGTCCAAAAGTTTGAAGCCACCTTCGAGGCCCTTGAAATCCTCGAGAACGAGGATGCCTACTGCCTTCAGGTCTTTACCGAAGAGCACAGTTGGATCGCCAACGGCATGGTGACAAAAAACACCGAGATCACCCTCAACACCTCCGACGAGGAAACCGCCGTCTGCAACCTCGGCTCCGTCGTCCTCGACACCCACATCACCCGTGACGGTGCCCTCGACCACGAGATGCTCAAGGAAACCATCACCGTTGCCATCCGCGCCCTCGACAACGTCATCGACATCAACTTCTACCCGACCACCGCTGCCAAGACCGCCAACACCCGCCACCGCCCCATCGGCCTCGGCGTCATGGGCGTCCAAAACGCCCTCTACAAGCGCAACCTCGCCTTCGCCTCCGACGCCGCCGTCGAGTTCAACGACGAATTCATGGAAGCCATTGCCTACTACGCCTACAGCGCCAGCAGCGACCTCGCCGCCGAATCCGGCAGCTACTCCACCTACAAAGGCTCCAAATGGGACCGCGGCCTCCTCCCGCAAGACACCGTCGACCTCCTCGAGACCGAGCGCGGCCGCAAGATCGACGTCCCGCGCGGCGGAAAAATGGATTGGTCCGTCGTCCGCGAGAAAATCGCCAAACACGGCATGCGCAACTCCAACGTCCTCGCCATCGCCCCCACCGCCACCATCTCGAACATCATGGGC
>JBBSUD010000075.1:0-28518 GCA_038235225.1 Verrucomicrobiales bacterium | reverse complement strand
TTCCCCGCGCCGTTTCACCTGCTCCGCCAAGGTCACCTCGGCCACCACATGCGGAACCGCTCGGACGACGAGGCGTTCGATTTCTATTTCGAAGGCGAGAACCCGCTATGGAAACGGATGCAGCTTTATGGCATTCTCAGCGGCCTCTTCTGGCTTGCAATCGTGCTGGGAAATCTGCTGGTATTGCTCTGGCCTTGGTATCTCCAGCCACGGAAATTCGCCGCCGACCGGCCGACCGAGGCATTGCTCCTCTCGCTCAACCGCAGGTTCCTGCCATGGGTTTGGGCGGAATCCGCCGCCGCGGTTTTGTTGCACGCTGGATTAATCCATGGGTTCGGGATCCCCATCGGAAACTGGTTCTTAACATTGTGCGGGTTCGGCGCGCTGTGGAGCGCGATGCAGTATGTCCACCATTTCGGCACCGATCGCGACGTTGCGAACGGCGCGGTGAATTTGCGCTCGTGGCGCTGGCTTGACCGTTTGTGGCTCAATCACAATTGGCACCTCCGCCACCACCAGCAACCGACCGTCCCATGGATTCATCTGCCCGATCTCGGCGATGGCGCGGCGGAGGAACGCGGCCGCGTGCTTCCCGCCTATCTGAAAATGTGGCGCGGCCCGAAACTGACAAACGAACACGTGGAAAACAAACATGCCGGACGAATCATCCGCTGAGCAAATCCCCGCCGAGACCCGGCGGAAGATGTTGTTATGGAACTTCCTGCCGTTGGCGCATGTCTGCGGAGTTGTGCTAACCGTTTGGCTGCTGCCTGGCTGGTGGGGATTTTCCGGCGGATTGGCTTTCCTCTATCTCGCCCCGCCGCTGCTCTGCCGTTACCTCCTGGCAGTTCACCCGCTCGAAGGCGGCACCTGGCGGACGGATTCGCCCGAATTCCTCACGTGGTGGGCGACCGCGCAAACCCAGGCGATTTTCTGCCGGCTGCCGGCGTTGGAGGAAATCCTGCGGCTCGTTCCCGGCCTCTATTCCGCCTGGCTGCGGCTGTGGGGCGCGAAAATCGGCGCGCTGACTTACTGGGCACCCGGCCTGCAAATCCTCGACCGCACCTTTCTCGACTTCGGCGATGGCGTCGTCACCGGCGCCGGAGCGCGTCTCAACGCGCATGTGCTGGAATGCGAAAATCTGCATCTAGCGGAAATCGTCATCGGCCACCGCTGCCGCATCGGCGGTTATAGTTTGCTAACCGCCGGCTGTTGCGTGGCCGACGGGGAATTCGTCCACGCCTTCGCCCTCCTCCCGCCGTTTTCCCACTGGACCGCCGGCCGCCGCACCAAACCCGCCATACCCCGCTCGGGACCGCCAAGCTGATCGAGTCGCCGATACGGCCGGCTCGCTTCCCTTCAACCGAATACCCGCGCGAGTTCCTCCCCGGTCAGCAGGCGCCAGCCGCCTTCCTCCAAATCCTCCGGCAACTCCAAGCCACCGATGGAAATCCGCCGTAGGTCGAGCACATGATTTCCCGCCGCCGCGAACATCCGGCGGACCTGATGGTAGCGTCCTTCGTGCAGCGTTACCAATGCCTCGCGCTCGCCCAGCGCCTCGAATCCCGCAGGCAGCAGCGGCCGGCCCTCGGCATTCAGCATCAGCGTGCCGGAACCGAAAAGCTCGCCCTCGTGCCCTTCCAGCGGCCGGTCAAGCGTGGCCCGATAGACTTTGAGACAGCTCGATTTCGGATGAATGATTTTATGCAACAGTTTGCCATCGTCCGTCATCAGCAACAGCCCCGTGGTGTCCTTGTCCAGCCTGCCGACCGGGTTTAATCCGGGATTCCGCAGGGCGAAGCGCTCCGGCAGCAAATCGTAAATCGTGCTCCCCGGATCGTCGGTGCTGCACGTGTGCCCGTCCGGCTTGTTGAGCATGATGGTTAGGGGAAATCGCGGATCCAGCGGCTCGCCGCGAAACAGGATTTCGCCGTGCGACGGCAAATCCTCCAACACATTCCCCGCCTCATCCGTGACCGCCCCGGACTTCACCAGACGCTGCACCTCCTTGCGGGAACCATAACCGAGATTGGCGAGAAGTTTTACGAGTTTCAATGGGTGGGGAAGTTGGAGTAATGAGACGAGATTTCGGCCGCAGATGAAGAGGGATTAGAAATTCTGGTTTCTGGTTTCACCTCTTGTCCGCAGCCAGGATTTTATAAGCGCCCTCTTCCACAATTTTGCGCCAGCTCATCCCGCTGGTTTCCAGAACGGCTTCGTAGGGGAGCTGCCGGTTCGCGACCAGCCATAATTTCCCACCGCGGCGGAGCGCTCCGGCGGCGACAGTTAGAAAGGCGCGGCCAAGATCCACATCGGTCGCCTGGCCGGTGTGGAAGGGCGGGTTCATGACGATGGCATCATAACTCCGCGGCAGGCCGGTGGTGACATCGTGCCAGTGGAAATGAGCTTTGGATTCCTCCTCGATATAGCAGGGCGGCGAGTCAAGCCGGGCCGTGCCCGGCTCGGCGAGATTCCGTCGCGCGCAGCCGAGCGCGCGGGCATCCGCCTCATACAAATCCAGCCGCGCGATGCCCGGACAGCGGGCGAGCAAGTGCTTGGAAAGAAATCCCCAACCAGCGCCCAAGTCCGCCACATCGCCGCGGAAATGGGCAGGCAGATGGTCAACTAAAAGTTGCGAACCGGGATCGATTTTCCCGCTGCTGAAGACGCCGGCTTCGGTCAGGAAATCCGTGCCATCAATGAACCGCGGCTCACCCAGCGCGCGCCAACTGTCGAAAATCTCCTCGTTCCACCCACCATTCTCGCTCGCTTGAAATGCCCGGCACTTGTTCTTCTGCATCGAGTCTATGCCCCCCGTTGCCTTCGCAAGTTCCTTCTCGAAGCGGGCCGCGCCGGCCGTGTTCGGCATCGCGACGAGCAGCGTGCCGCCTGGCTCCAGCCGATCGCGGGCCATCGCAAACCAAGCCAGCGTTTCGTCCCGCGACTTGCCCGGAAGCACCATCACCAGCGGCCATTTCCCGTATGGCAATGCGTCGGTGCGGGCCAATCCGACGCGGTCCCACGCATCCGCCGCCGGCTTGTGCGGCTGCCAACCCAGCAGCTCCGGCCACGCCGCGAATTCCGCGTGCTGCCGCGCTCCGAGAAAGAGCGCGCGCCGCGGCGGCCCACAACATAAGACCAATGTTTCCAGCTCGGGATTCACTGGCTACTGGACTTTCTAACGGCCGAAATCGTCATAGTGTTCGGCGGAATAGGTTTCGTAGCGCTTGATCAGCGCGGCATTGTCTTTCTCCAGCTTGGTAAGGTCGGATTTAATGTTCACCGCGACGGGCATATACCAATCCAGCTTGTCGAAATGCTCCCGCATGCCGGCGAGCTTGAAGCTATAACCATGGCGCGCGTAAATCTCGTTCCGCATGATTCGCAGATCCTCGCTGCGGAGATTCTCCACATCCTTCTCCACCAGTTTCCGCGTCGAGCTCTCCGGATATTTCCCGGCCTTGGGATTGTATTTGAAAGCGCGCGCCGGAAGGTTGAATTCGCGCTTTCCAAGCGACTTGTCGAGCGCCTCCCATTCCCCGACCAGCGCCTTTTCCTTTTTCATGAATGTGAACCGGAACGTGCCATCCTACCTGTCGTCACCCGGCTCCATGGCAATGACATCGAAGTCCGCGCCCTCCTTCGACCACGCGCCGCTGAAGGCCCGCTCGTTGCCCCCCACGATGCTGTAGCCGGTGACGGATTTCCCGACCACACGGTCCAGCGAGATGGTGATCTTCCGCGGGCCGAACGCGCCGACATAGGTGCAGAGCATGGCTTCGGCGTCGTCGTGGGCGGTATTGATTTCCTCCTCCCCGGCTGGCGGAGCTTCGGAAAATGCGGGGATTTGGATGGCCAGGAAACAGGCGGCGATCGCGACGGTGGCGGATTTCATGGTGGGTAAGCGCTTGATTTGCGCCGCCAATACCTACAAGGAAGGCCGCCAATGCAAGCCCATGCTTGAAATCCCCCGCACGAAACGCGCGCTCGCCCGCACGGCCGGCGGGTTCTGCCTGCTGGCGGCGCTCGCGTTCTTCTCGTTTCTAATGGCGCGCATCACGCTGAACTATCTGCCCGTCCGCCCGGACGCGGGATTTCTCCAGATCAAACAACAATACTTGGGAATCGCGCACTGGCGGATGGCATTCTGGACCCATGTCTTCACCAGCATGATCCCGCTGCTGGCGGGCTTCACCCAGTTCGCGCCTTCGTTGTTACGGAAATGGCCGGCGATACACCGGACGATGGGCCGGACTTATGTCATCACGGTATGCTTCGTCACCGGACCGGCCAGCCTGATCATGGCATGTTATGCAAATGGCGGCGCCGTCTCGCGGATTGCATTTTCACTGCTGGCGGTGCTATGGCTCGGGACCACGGCGCTGGGCTGGCGGTCGGCGCTGAAGCGGGATTGGAAATGCCACCGGGCCTGGATGATCCGTAGTTATGCCCTCACCTTGTCCGCCATCACATTGCGGCTGTGGAAGTATGGAATCGTCATGGCATTCCATCCGCCGCCGATGGATGTCTATCGCTTGGTGGCATGGCTCGGTTTCGTGCCGAACCTGCTGGTGGCGGAGTGGATCATCCGGCGTCATTGGAACGCGCGAAGACGTGTTTCTCCACGGGATTTCCCCCGATGAGGTGCTGGGAAATGATTTCCTCCAGCACTTCCGGAGTGCAATTGCGATACCAAACGCCTTCCGGATAGACCACGGCGATCGGGCCGTCACGGCAGACCCGCAAGCAGTTCGCCTTGGTCCGATAGACGGTCGGCAGGCCGAGCTCCTTGAGGCGGCGCTTGAGGAAATCCCACGAAGCGAGGGTGTCGGATTTCGCGCAGCACTTCGGCTCGGTCTGGTCGGCACAGAGGAAGATATGGCGCTGGATTTTCCCGATGCCGAGCGCGTCGGCGGTGGCGCGGAGGTCGTTCATGCCGGGAGGATGGGCGCTGCGGGCGGCGATGTCCCGCGCGGATTGGAGCCTTGCGGGCGCGGCCGCCCGGCGTTTCACTCGGCAATGCGAAACTTCATGCTAACAGGTGTGGCGGCGGTGGCTCTGACGGGCTGCGGCGGTGGATATGGACATGTGCCGCTGGGCGACGCTCCGAAAGTGGTTAATGTGTCATCCTGGGACCCGAAGGAGCGCCAGCGCCCGGGCGATTCCTACTCGCCATTCGACGTCTCCGCACTCCGCCGGAATGGCGCGGCGGGGCTGATCGCCCGCTGCGGGAAGGGCCCCGCGCCGGACTCGAAATGTGGCGATTTCCTGCGGGCGGCGGAGCGGCAGGGCATGTTGCTGGGGACTTATTACTTTGTGTTGAATTCGGAAAGCGCTGCTGTCCAAGCGGACCGTTATATCGCGCGGCTGCGCCAAATCGCGCCGGGCAAACGGGTGCTGCTGGTCGGGGATTTCGATACGAAATCATCGGCCGCGGACTTGGTGGAATTCATTGATCGCGTGGAGCTGCGGACCGGCGTGCTGCCCGCCGTCTATTTAGAAAATAGCGATCGTTTGCGACGCACGCTGAGCGCCGCCACTCCCGCCCAGAAGCAGCGCATCCGCCAGTGTCCGTATTGGCTGGCGCTGTATTCCCATACTTCGGGATTCGAGACGCCCAAGGAACTGATGGCCGCTTACGGCGTTTGGAACGACTGGGCGATGTGGCAATATGCCGGCGTGGAGTGGGAAGGCCGCTCGGTGCCGAAGCACTACCGCCACGGCCCGTGGCAATCACCCGCTTATTTCGGCACGATGGACCGGCCGCTCGAACACAACGCCTTCAACGGCGATTCCAATGAATTGAAAGTATTCTGGGCACGGCACTCGTGGACGGTGCGGTGACGTTCCCGGTCACCCGATCAACCCGATTTTCGGATAATTCCCACCAAGGATCGGTCTGATGTCCGGGGCGCGCAGCCAGTCGGTTAGCAAGCTACCATAGACACTGCGGAAATCGACGGTGTGCTTGATATCTCCGCCATTCAGATCGGTAAGGCTCGGATGAGTGCTGTGCAGTCCGCCCTTCACGCCGGGTCCGGCGACGAAGAGGCAGGAGGCTTTGCCATGGTCGGTGCCGGCGCTGGCATTTTCCGCGGTGCGGCGGCCGAACTCGGAAAATGTCATCAGAACGACGCGCTTGTCGTTGCCCTGTTGCTTGAGGTCCTCGAAGAACGATTTCAATGCGGAATCGAGCTGGCCGAGCAGGCGGTCGTGGGAGTTGCGCTGTTGGTTATGGGTATCGAACCCGCCGTGGCTCACATAGTAAACCCGGGTCGGCATGCCGCCGGCGATCATGCGGGAAACGAGATTGAGGTTCCGCGAAATCGGGGTGCCTTCGTAGCGGACGGTGGTCTTGTGCTTGCCCGCAAGCTCCAGGATTTTCGCCGAGCTGACGCGGGCGTCGAGGGCGACGCGCTCGAGGAACGCGAGGTTTTCCTCCCCGGAAATCCCGCCAACCTTGCCGCCGGCCGGAATGGCGATCGAGTCGCCCGCGGACGCTTCGTCATCCAGCTCGCCATGGTCCGGCTGATTGAGATCGGCAAAGAATTCCTCCGCCTGGGCCTGCTCGCCGCCGCCGTGAATCCACCGATAGAGCTCGGGCGAATTCAGGCAGACACCGGGGTTTTTCATCGCACCGAACGCTTCCGGCTGGGTCTTGTTAAAGCTGATGCCGACGGTCGGATCCGCGCCGGGACAGGCATTGTCGAAGTAGCGGCCGAGCCAGCCGGTGGACGAGTGGTTCGACGTATCTCCGGTTTCCCAAATCGAGGTGGAGACGAAGTGGGAGCGGTTGGGATTCGGATAGCCGACGCCTTGCACGATGCCGAGACCGCCTTCCTTGAACAGCGAACCGAGATATGGCATCGACGAGTTGAGTCCGACGTGGTCGCTGAGGCGGATGATTTCCTTCTCCTTTTTCCCGATGCGCGGCCGGGCCTTGTAATAAGCGTCGTCCCCATAGGGCACGAGGGTGTTGAGACCGTCATTGCCGCCGGCGAGCTGAAGGACGACGAGGATGGTATCGTCTTTGCCGGTGACCGGCTGGATCGCGAGATCCTTTACCCCGGCGTGAAGCTGGCCAAAGGTGCGCTCGACAAACATGGGCACGGTCCACGCGGCGGAAGCGCCGAGGACGGTGGTGCGGAGGAAATCGCGGCGAGTTTTCATAATAGGAAGATTTGGAAAGTCGGAAGAAGTGGAGTCTTATGTCTTGGGTCTTGCAGTCTTACGCATCTTCTCAGCAGAGTTGATAGTAGGGCGTGCTGAGGATGAGATGGCATAGCTCGGCGGTTTCCTGATTGGTGAGGATTTCGCCGGTCTTCGCCTCGGCATATTCGATGAAGGAGCGGCGCGCCTTGTCGGGCAGCGGACCTTGGAAAAAGCGGAAGATGAGGGAATCGACAAGCGCCGCGGGATCGTCGCGCAGCGCGCGGGGGGCGATCTTTTCGTAATCCGGGCCATCCCAGTTGCGGCCCTTCAATTTGACGTTCCCCATGCCTTTGATCTTTTCACCCTTGTTCCTATCGCCCATGCCGAAAGCCGGGCCTTTGCTGCCATTGGTAATGAATCCGGCCAGGTTATACCGGGCGAGGAGGGTGTTGGTATTGATCCATGCCTTGCCCCAGTCCCAGCCGGCGACGTTTGGCGGCATGAAAAGGATTTGTCCGAGCTGCTGCCCAGCGATGACGGGAAATCCGGGCGGCGGACTGTCGATCCCGAGCTGCTTGAGGAGCTCCACGGTGTATTGCACCGGCGATTTAATCTGCGAGCGGATCGCCGCTTCGGAATAAAATTCGCGGGACATAAAGATTTCCCGCAACAGGGCTCCGACATTGTAGCCGGAGGCGCGGAAGCCGTCGGCCAGCGCGCGGATCGGAGCATCGGCCGGCTTCTCGTAAACAAAGAATTCCCATATCTTCCGGGTCATGAAAGGGGCTACTTCCGGTTTTTGAAAAATGAGGTCGATAATCGCTTTCCCGTCGAATGGCCCGGTCTTGCCGAAGACGGTCTTGTCCGTCTCATCCCACTGGCGGCGGTTTTGCGAGACGGCGCTCGTTTCGCGATCGATGTTATACCCGGTGAAAGCGCGGGCGGCTTCACGGATGTCTTGCTCGGTATAATTCCCCTCGCCCAGCGTGAAAAGTTCCATTACCTCGCGGGCGAAATTTTCGTTAGGCTTGCCTTTTCTCGAGCTTTGCGTGTCGAGATAAAGCAACATCGCGGGGTCGATCAGGATTTGCTGCGTCAAATCCCGGGAACTGCCGAAAGCGTTGCGGCGAAAGAGGTCGTTCTGGCGGATGAGGAGGACCGGCTGTTTAACCTTTTGAAGAGATGTGGAGAAATGGTCGTGCCAGAACAATGTCATCTTCTCGCGCAGCGGCGCCTTGGAATCCAGCATGCGGCGGAACCACCAGGCCTGCGCCTCCACCATCCGCCGGCGCTCCTCCTGCTGGTATTCCTTGCGCGCCGCACGCTGGGCCATGTCGATTTCCTCGGCGGATTTCCCGCGCATGGAGCGTATAATCTCGCGCCTGGATTTCCGCTGCTCCTCGCGCTCCGAACTCGCCGCTTCCATGCCGCTCCAAGCTGGCAACGGAAACGCATCCACGGGTTCCTTGGGCGACAACAGCGATTCCACCGCCCGCTGCCGGCCGAGGCCATGGAAAGCCGAGATTTCCCCCGGGCTGCCGCCAAATCCGGCGCGATTCAAAAGATGGGCGGCTTCGAAGGGTGTCCAAGTGGTGGGAGCTGGCGGGATCATGGCGGGAAATGGGCTGCGGAGGAAACTCCCGCCCGCCGCGGAAGTTTCGGAATCCGCCGCAGCCGGCTTATGGCGCGGCGACCGGCGTGATGTCTCTCGCGACCTCGCCGCAATCGAGCATGGCGCTGCCAAAGTAGGGATTGCGGATGGTTTTGCTCTCGGAAATCCAATCCGCGCCCTTGTGGTCGAGCGCCATCGGGCAATGGATGACGTGGAGTTTCCCGCTGCTGAGATTTGTCGTAAAAATCGGCAGGAGGGCCTGACTCAGCCGCGAAAACGCCTCGCGCTGCACCTTGATGTCGTCGCTCGCGGCGATTTCTTGGGACGTGGATTCCGCCGCAGCGTTGTCCTTGGCAAGAGCGGCTGCGGCGGACTTGGCGGCGACGGCGTCGCTGTCCACGAGGGCCGAGCGGAGTTTGGCATAGTCATCGAAGGCCTTGCCGGCCGCGGCATCTTTGAAGACAGCACCGGATTCTCCGGGAGTGGTGGCAGCGGGCTCGACGATGGCAGCGTCCGGCGCAGGCTTGCAGGCGGTCAGGCTTGCGATGGCAATGGCGGATATAAGTATGGCTTTCATTGTTTTTTGATGTTGGTGGTTTGGTGTATTCGAGAGATTGATATTGGAATTAAGGTTTCACATTGAACGTCACGGCTTTCCGTTCCCTCCCATCAGGGCCGTCGTATCCTAGACTGCCATTCCAATCGCCGCCCATGCCGGTGCGGATGGTGCCGGTGTAGATCCCGGGTTCCGCACTTTTTGTAAGCACCCCGTCGGCCTGCATCTGCATGCCGGGCATATCCATATTCAGGCTCAGCGTGACATCGCCCGCGTCTGTCAGCTTTCCGGCGGCATCGCGTGCCTCGATGCGCACCGGATTGTCGCCGTTGACGAGCTGCGGGTGATCGCTGAAAACCTGGAAGGTATAGGAGCCGATTTGTGATGTTAGGATGGAATCCTTGAGTGTCGGTCCGCTGGTCCCGTCTCCGCCGTATTTCGTCCAAGCGAACCAGCCGCCCACGAGCAGCGCGGCGATGACGGGTAGCGCCAGCCATTTTTTCCAGCTTGGGCGGGATACCTTCTCTCCGACGGCGTTGCCTTCGCGGCTTGTTTCGTGGCCGCGCCAGATGAAGAAGATGGCGGGGATGATGAGAAGGGTGAGAATGGTTGAACTAACCATCCCGCCGACCATGGGCGCGGCGATGCGTTTCATGGTTTCGGAACCGGCACCGTGTCCCCACATGATGGGTAACAGCCCGGCGATGATGGCACAGACGGTCATCATTTTCGGTCGGACGCGCTGAACCGCGCCTTCCATCACCGCGCCGTGCAGATCCGCGAGCGTGGGGTGCGGGTTGTGACGCGTGATCTCGGCCCACGCCTCGTCCAGATAGACGATCATGACCACGCCGGTCTCGGCGGCCACGCCCGCCAGCGCGATGAATCCCACGGCCACTGCGACGCTGAAGTTATAGTCCAGAGCCCACAGCAACCAGACACCGCCGACCAGCGCGAAAGGAACGCTGAGCAGCACGATGAGCGCTTCGACGACGTTTCCGAAATTGAGATAGAGCAACAGGAAAATGATGACCAGTGTGAGCGGAACGATCAACTTCAGGGTTTCCCTGGCCTTGAGCAGGTATTTGAACTGGCCGCCCCAATCGAGGAAGTAACCGGGTGGCATTTTAATATTATCGGCGATGAGTTTCTTGGCGTCCTTCACATAGGAACCGAGGTCGGTGCCATAGGTATCGACAAATACAAAACCGGCTTTGACGCCGTTCTCGTTGCGGATGGCGGGCGGACCGGTGGTGAGTTCGATGTCGGCCAGTTGCGATAGTGGAATGTGTGCTCCGGTGGGCGTGGGAACCAGCACGCGGCGCAGCGCGGGCAGGTCGCTGCGGAAGTCCCGGGCGTAGCGGACGTTGATCGGAAACCGTTGCTGGCCCTCGACGGTGGACGAGATTTTCTTCCCACCGATGGCCGTTTCGATGATTTCCTCCACGTCGGAAACCATCAATCCGTAGCGGGCGATGGCGTCGCGGTTGACCTTGAAATCGACATAGTATCCGCCGGTGACGCGTTCCGCGAAAGCCGATGCGGTGTGCGGCGCAGTCTTCAACAACTTCTCGATGCTCTCGCCGATTTTCTGAATCTCATTGAGATCCGGCCCCATGATCTTGATGCCGATCTGGCTGCGGATACCGGTGGATAACATTTCGATGCGCGTCTGGATCGGCATCCACCAGATGGTTGGCATGCCGGGAATCGGCAGTTGTTTGTTTAGCTCGTCCTTGATCTTTTCGAAGGTCATGCCGTCGCGCCATTCGCTCTCCGGTTTCAAGGTGACGACGGTTTCGACCATCGACAGCGGCGCCGGATCGGTGGAGGTGCTGGCGCGGCCGATCTTGCCATAGACGGTTTCCACTTCGGGGAAGGCCTTGATGATGGCATCCTGCCTTTGCAGGATTTCTTTCGATTCGCTGATTGCCATGCCGGGCGGACTGGTCGGCATATAAAGCAGCGAACCTTCGTTGAGCGGCGGCATGAATTCCGAGCCGATGCGGGAATACGGCCACCATGAGGCGGCCAACACCGCCAGTGCTATCAGGATAACGGTCCAGCGGAATGATAGCGCGAAGCGGACGAACGGACGGTAAACCCATACCAGAAACCGGTTTACGGGGTTTTTGTTTTCGTCGGGAATCTTACCGCGAATGAACCATATCATCAGCACCGGCACGAGGGACACCGATAGCAGCGAGGCGAAAAACATGGAAAACGTTTTGGTGAACGCCAGTGGTTTGAAAAGCCTGCCGGACTGTGCCTCCAGCGCGAACACCGGGATGAAGGACACGGTGATGATGAGCAGGGAAAAGAACAACGGTTTGCCCACCTGCTGGGCGGCGTGGATCATCACCTCCGTGCGTGTCATCGCCGCGACCTCGCGCTCGGTGGGACTGAGCGCGGCATCGCCTTCCGCGTCGCGTTTTTCCAAGGCGTGTTTCCAGCGCTCCAGCCATTTGTGCGCGTTCTCGATCATGACAATGGCCGCATCCACCATCGCGCCGATGGCGATGGCGATGCCACCCAATGACATAATGTTAGACGAAACTCCCAGCGCGGTCATGGGAATGAATGCCAGCACGATGGCGATGGGAAGTGTGATGATGGCCACCAGCGCGCTGCGGAAATGGAACAGGAAAAGAATGCAGATCAAACCGACCACCACGCTTTCCTCGATGAGCTTGCCCTTGAGTGTCTCGATGGCCCGCAGGATGAGATCGGAGCGATCGTAGCCAGTGACGATTTCAACGCCGGGCGGCAGCGAGGACTTGATGTCCTTGAGCTTCTGCTTCACGGCGGCGATGGTATCGAGCGCGTTCTCGCCATAGCGCATGATGACGATCCCGCCGACGGCCTCGCCCTCGCCATTCACCTCCAGCACGCCGCGCCGGATGTCCGGACCGCGGTGGACATCGCCCACCTGGCCGATGGTGACGGGGGTGCCATTGGCATCCATGCCGATGACGATCTTGCGGATGTCATCGAGGTCTTTGATATATCCCTGGCCGCGAACCATGTATTCGGTTTCCCCGAATTCGATGACGCGCCCGCCGACGTCGTTGTTGGACATGCGGACGGCGGAAATGACTTTGGTCAGCGGGATGCCGTAGCCGAGCAGCTTGTTGGGATCGATCTCGATCTGATAGCCATTCACGTAGCCGCCGACGCTGGCCACCTCGGCCACGCCGGGCGTGTTCTGCAGATAGTAGCGCAGCGTCCAGTCCTGGAACGAGCGCAGGTCCGCGAGACTGGTTTTTCCACTTTTGTCCACCAGCGCGTATTCGTAAACCCAACCGACCCCGGTGGCGTCCGGGCCGATGACCGGATTCACATTTTCAGGCAGATTCGCCCGCGCCTGATTCATATACTCCAGCACCCGGGAGCGCGCCCAATACATATCCGTGCCGTCTTCGAAAATGACATTGACGAACGATAGGCCGAAGAACGACTGGCCGCGTGCATACTTCACTTTCGGCGCGGCGGCGAGGACGCTGACGATGGGATAGGTGACTTGATCCTCCACCAATGTTGGCGCGCGGCCGGGCCAGTCGGTGAAAACGATCACCTGCACGTCCGAGAGATCGGGAATGGCGTCGAGATTCACCTTTTTCACCGCGACGATGCCCGCGATCAGCGCGAAGAGCGTGCCGAGAATCACGAGAAAGCGGTTCCTCGCACAGGCGGCGATGATGGCATTGATCACTGGGCCGCCCCTCCTTCAATGGTGCTCACTATCTCTCCGCAGGATGGCATATCATGGCCTAGAAACGGGTTGCCGATGGTGGTGTCGGTTTGCAGCCAGTCCGCCGGGGATTTGCTCCACATTGGGCAGTGGACGATCTGCAGCGGTCGGGCGAGCGGCGGCGGAAACGTTTTGAACAAGTCGATCAATGCCGCGCTGATCGCACCGAATTGCTTGCGTGCGGACTCCATGTCTGGCGGAGGAAACACGGCCACGCACCGCTCCAGCTCTGCGAGCTTTTCCATGTAGTCATCCATGGCCTGTTCCGGCATGGCTGCCGGCGAGTGCAGATCCACCAAGGATTTTCTCATGCCTTCGGCTAGTGGCGCCAAGTTATCGGTCTTGTCCTCGGCGAGTGCCTCGCGGATTTTGCCATAGTTATCCATCAACTTGCCGGTTGCCTCCCCCGCGGCCTTGGGCAGCGGATGTTTCCCGCCCATATCCATTTTTCCCATATGGTTTTGCATTTCATCATCGGGGCCGCTGGCGGCGGACTTGAGCTGGCTTTCGCTATCCAGCAGGAAATTCCCGTCGATCACGACCTCGTCCCCCTTGTTCACGCCGGAGCGGATGACCTGGCGGTCGCCGACGCGCGGGCCGGTCGTGACCACATGCGGGACGAAGAGTCCGGGTTCCTGTTCGACAAACAAATACTGCCTGCGTCCGGTATCGAAAACGGCGCGGGCGGGAACAGTTAGCCGCCCGCCGAGTTCGTTTTGTATTTCGACATTCACATACATGTTGGGCTTGAGCAGGCCGTCGGGATTGTCGAACACGAGCCGTACCCGGTTCGTGCGGGTCTTGGCTTCCAGGAACGGATAAATGAAATCGACCGTGCCTTTCAATTTGCGGTCCGGGTAGGCCGGTATGGAAACGGTCGCGGTCTGGCCTTTACTCACGAATGGCAGCTCGGATTCGTAGATCTCCGCCTGGATCCAGACTTGCGACAGATTGGCAATTTTATACAAAGTCATACCCGGCTGGACCATCTGCTCGGGCACCACGTTTTTCTCCATGACGGTGCCTGAGAGCGGAGCGGTGAGTTCGAGGGTATTGGTGGCCTCTCCGCCCGCTGCGAGACTCTCTATCTGTTTATCACTGATGCCGAGAAGCTCCAGCCGCTTGCGGGAGGAAGCCGCAAGCGAGCCACCCCGACTGGCTGATAGAATGAAATCCGTCTGGGCGGTATACAGCTCGGGGCTGTAGATGGCCATCAGCGGCTGGCCTTTCTCGACGCGCTCGCCGGTGGTATCGACATGCAGCTTTTCCACCCAGCCCATGACGCGGCTGTTGAGCGCCCCGGTTTTCGTCTCGTCTGGAACGACGCTGCCGACGGCGCGGAGGGTCTGACTAACGGGTCCTTCCTCGACGGCAGCGGTGCGGATATTGATGAGCTGCCGCTGCTGGCCGGTGAGTTCGACAGGAGCGCGGCCGGGGATGCCCTTGGCGTCGATTTTTTTCACAGGCTGGAGCTTCATGCCGCAGATCGGGCCGTCGCCGGGCTTGTCGGAGACGACGTTCGGATGCATCGCGCACTGATAGAGCGGATTTTCGCCGTCGTGTCCGGAGTGCTCGTCCGAGTCGGCCATGGCGGCTTTGTCCGGCGATTTCGAATCGCAACTGGATAGTGCCAGCATGAGGAGCATGGCGAATGGAAGGCTAATGGGAGATTTCATAAGAAAATGAGGGTTCATTCGATGCCCGATGCGGCGCGAAGGGTGGCGGTGGCCTTGCCGAGTTGGGCGCGTTGGCGGGCGAGTTGGAGACGGTAGGAAAGGGTCTGGCGCCAGGTTTCCAGAATCCCGGTGAAGTCCTTGGAGCCGGAAGTGTAGTCGTTCAGGGTGGCTTCGTACGCCTGCTCGGAATCCGGGATGAGCCGTGTCTCGAAGAGGGTGGAAATATCGCGGGCGGTCTTGGCTCGGAACCATGCGTCCTCGATGCGGTAGCGGAGATCGGCGCGGGTGCCGGCGGCCATGGCCTCGGTCTCGGCGATGCCCTCGCGGGCTTCGCGGATCATCGCGCGGCGCGGTTCCTGCCAGAGCGGGATGTTGATGCCGAGGCTGGCGTAGATCTGATCGCGGCCGTTAGAGACAGGAGACAGGCCGGATTCGGAAACCGCCGCACCGCCGAGGCCGGCGGTGATGTCCGGGTATTTCTCCAACTCGGCGCGCTTGAGGCGGTGGCGGAAGGCGTTCGCGCGATCCTCAGCAGCGGCGACTTCCGGGTGGCGGGCCTGGGCGCGGGCGAGGAGGCCCGCGAGCTCGCCGGGGCCGGGGATTTCCGCATCGCGGGCGGGTGGCAGGGAGGCTCCGGCGGGACGGTTGAGCAGGGAATTCAGCCGGGCTGAGGCGGTGGCGCGGAGTTGCGCGGCTTCGGCGAGATCGCGGTCCGCAAGGGTGAGTTCGTTGCCGAGGCGGAGCTGGTCGCTCTGGCCGGCCTGACCTGCGCCGACACGGGCGTCCACGGAATCGCGCAGGGTTTGCAACACGGTCCGGCTCGTGCGGGTGATTTCCTGCGTCCGCTCTGCCAGATAGAGATCCCACCATGCGGAACGGACCTGCTCGGTGAGTTTCAGCTCCAGCGTGCGGACATCGGCGCGGGCGGCTGCGGCCTCACTATCGGCGGCGGCGGCGGCTTCGCGGCGTTTGCCGGGAAATGGGAATTTTTGTTTCACACCGCCGGTCGCGAGGACTTGTCCTGCGGCCGTCTCCGCGAGCGAACCGGCTGCGATCTCTGCCGTCGGATCGGGTAGGGAAAGCTCCTGGGGAATCTTCGCGGCGAGCCGCTCCGCCTTGTGCCTCGCCGCGATGAGCGACGGATGATGCGCAACCGCCAGGCGGGCCAATGCGTCGGGGCCGGCGGACGGGGAAATGGAATAATTCACCGCGCCGGAGGGTGGTGCGGCGGTTAGTCCCGCTTCCATGGCATGGGAGCCGGCGGTGCTGGAGTTGCTACAGGAAACAGGCAGCAGGAGAGCACCCGCCACGAGGAGTTTGAAATAGGAACTAGGTTTCATCGGTCTATTTGCGGTGAAATTGAATGTTTCCGGATGAGTATATTACAATTCATGACATCACTCGGTAGAGTGTGGGTGAGAGAGCAACGAGGCATGAAGAGTCCCCTTCTTTAACTCGCGGTCGCGGAGCCAGAGGAAGATCACGGGTGTCACAATGAGGATATGCAGCAGACTGGAAATCATTCCGCCGATCACCGGGGTCGCCAGCGGCTTCATGACTTCCGCGCCTTGGCGGTGGCTCCACATGATGGGTAGCAGGCTGGCGACGATGGTGGCCACGGTCATGACTTTGGGACGGAGGCGAAGTCGCGCGCCGTCTTTCACGGCTTGGACGAGATCGGCGTGGGTAAAGGCCTCGCCCTTTTCCCGCAGCCTGTCGCGGACGGTTTCTTCCAGATAGACAACCATGACGACGCCGGTCTGCACGGCCGTGCCGAAAAGGGCAATGTAGCCGACCCAGACCGCGCCGTTGAAGTTATAGCCTAGCAGCTTTTGCAAAAGCACGCCGCCGCTGAGCGCGAAGGGAACGGCAAGCATGACATGAGCAGCCTCCAGCGCGCTGTGATAGACGAAGTATAGCATCACGAAGATAACCATGAGCGCGAGCGGGAACACCAAGATCATGGTCTTCGCGAATCGACGCTGGTTTTCGAAATCTCCGGTGAGCTTGTAGGTCATGCCGTCCATGTCGAACTTCGCCAGCTTTTCCTCCACCTCCTGGACGAAGCCGCCGAGGTCGCGGTCCTGGACATTCGCCTGGACGAAGGACCGCAGCAGGCCGTCTTCCGATGCGATTTCGTTCGCGCCGGTTTCCCGTGTGATCTTCGCCACCATGGCTAGCGGAATGTAGGGGACCGGTTCTGAGGAACCGGTGCCCGCCATGGTGGGAGATGCGGCGGATGCGCTGCCCATTCCGCCGGACATACCCCCGGCGGGTGCGGCAGCCGTGCTCGACATGCCGGGCCTGGCAGCCACCAGGATGCGGCCGAGCTTTTCGATGTCATCGCGCTCGCTGCGCTGGACGCGGATCTGAATGGGAAACCGTTCGCGTCCCTCGATGGTCGTGCTGACGTTTTTCCCGCCGATGGAGACTTCCACGGCATCCAGCACATCCTTCGCGCTGAGTCCGTAGCGGGCCATGGCGACGCGGTCCACCTTCACATTAAGATAGGGCTTGCCCTGCACCCGCGAGGCGGAAACTCCGGCGGCGCCGGGGATGGCATTGACGAGTTTCTCGATCTCGAAGGCCTTGCGCTGGATCTTGTCGAGGTCATTGCCATAGATCTTGATGCCGACCTGCGCACGGATGCCGGTATAGAGCATGAGGATGCGGTTTTCTATCGGTTGGAGAAACGCTGGGACATAGCCGGGCACGAGTTTCATCTTTTCCGTTAGCTCGGCCTTGAGCTTTTCCACCGTCATGCCCTCGCGCCACGCGGGATTGCGCTTCACGCGAAATTTCCCATTCGGCACATATTCCGGTTTCAACATGATGGTGGTTTCCAACATCTCCGTCGGCGCGGGATCGGTGGCGGTTTCGAAGCGGCCCAGCTTGCCAGCGACTGTGAGAACCTCGGGGGTGTCGGCGATGATTTTATCCTGCCATGACATGACGCGCTGGATCTCAGACAAGCCCGTTTTCGGAATCATGACGGGCATGTAGAGAAGGCTTCCTTCATTGAGCGGCGGCATGAATTCACGGCCGAAACCGGTGAACATGGATGCAAGTTTCGGATGGCCGGATTCGTCGAGCTTGCGGACGACATTCCGTGGCAGGCCGAAGGCTTCCAGCATGGCGAAGGAGAGGATGGCGACCGCGAGCGCGACGACCGTTTTCTTATGTTCGAGCGCCCAGTTGAGGGTGGGTTCGTATAGTTTAAGCAGGAACCTCATTACGATATTCCGATCTTCGGAATGGAAAGGCCCACGGACGAGAACCGAGCACAGCACCGGCACGAGCGTCACCGCCAGCAGTGTGGAACCGACCATCGCAAAGGTCTTGGTGAAGGCGAGCGGATGGAAAAGTTTTCCTTCCTGACCGGTCAGCGCGAACACCGGCACGAAGGCTAATATAATGATGGCCATGGCGAAGAAAATCGGCCTGCCAACTTGCTTGCAGGCGACCAGAGTGGTCTCCCAAGTTTCGCGAGAGGTCAGTTGCGAGCCCTTGTTCTCCTCCGCCTTTTCGCAATGCCTCAGCACATTCTCCGTCACCACAATGGCGGCATCCACCAGCACGCCAATCGCAATGGCGATGCCGGTGAGTGACATGATATTGCTGGTGATGCCGAATTGCTTCATCATCAGGAATGAAATCAGGATCGAGATCGGCAACGGCAGCGTGACAATGAGGATGCTGCGGAAATGCCATAAGAAAACGATATGGGCGAGAGTGACCAAAACGATCTCCTCCAGCAGCGCGTGCTTCAGGGTGTCGATTGTGTTGTCGATGAGTTCGCTGCGGTCGTAGAACGGCTCGATGGTGACTCCCGGAGGCAGGCTGGGTTGGATTTGTGCGATCTTTTCCTTGATGCGCTCGATGACGGCCTTCGCATTCTCCCCGGTGCGCATGACGACGGTGCCGCCGACGGCTTCGTGGCCGTTCAGGTCGAGCGCGCCCCGGCGGAAATCCCCGCCGATTTGGACCGTTGCGATATCTTTCAGATAGATCGGCGTGCCTTCCATGGCCTTCACGGTGACCAGTTCGAGATCCTCGGTACTCTCCACAAGGCCGATGCCGCGGAGAACGAATTCCGCACCATTTTCCTCCACCACCTTGCCGCCGACATTGAGATTGGCGTTTTGCACCGCGGTCATAACTTCCATCAATGTCACGTTGGCGGCGCGCATTTTTGTGGAGGAAAGCTCGATCTGATATTGCTTCACAAACCCGCCAATGCTGGCGACTTCAGCAACACCCTGCACGCTGGCGAGCTGATAGCGGACATGCCAGTCCTGCAGCGAGCGGAGTTCCGCGAGATCGTAACCGCCATTTTTCGCCATCGTGGGATCGACTGCCAGATAGTATTGATAGACCCAGCCGAGGCCCGATGCGTCCGGTCCGAGTTGCGGGGTGACTCCCTCGGGCATGGAGCTTTGCAGGAAATTCAGCCGCTCGAGCACGCGGGTTCTGGCGAAGTAAGTATCCACTCCATCTTCGAAAATGATGGTGCTCAGCGAAAATCCGAACATCGAGGTGGCCCGCACTTCTTTCACTCCCGTCAGTCCCTGGAAGCCGGTGGTGAGTGGATAGGTCACCTGATCCTCGACTTCCTGCGGGCTGCGGCCGGCCCAGTCGGCGAAGACGAGCACCTGATTCTCGGTGAGGTCCGGTATGGCATCGACGGGCGTTAGATATAACGCGCGGATGCCGAGTGCGATCGCCAGAATCGTGGCACAGGCGACGAGGAACCGGTTCTTAAGGCTCCATTCTATAATGCGTTCGATCATGGTTGTGCCGGTTGGATTTCCACTCCGCAGTCGAGCATTTCCTTACCGAAGAACGGGTTCCCGATCGCGCGTCCGCCGGTCTGGATCCAGCGTCCCTTGGCATCGGCACCGGGCACTACTTGGTTTACCATCGGGCATTGCCATATCTGCATCTCGGGAAATCCGTTCATGTTCCGCAGCGGGCTCAGGACATCGGTGGCGGCCATGGTGAAGCTAAGGAACCGCGACCGCGCTTCCGCTAACGAGCCGATGTCATGAAAATGGCGGGATGCGTCGAGAGCCGTTACTATTTCCGCAGGCACCGGCAGGTCTCCGATGGCGGCTTGGAGGTCGGCCGTGCGCTTCATCGCTGTAGCTCCAGCTGTATTGAATGCGGCCAGGTCATCGGCGGCGAGTGCGGTGGCCATGGCATCTGCGGTTGCGAGGAAATCGCCGATCGCTGCCTGCTGCGCCGGGGAAATCGCGCCGACGGCGGCGGGCGCTGCCGGCTCGGCAGGGGCATCCATGAATGAACGATTCAGCTCCGCTTGTCCGTCGATGAGCAGGTTGCCATTGGTGGCGACTTTTTGGCCGGCGGTTAGACCAGTGGCGATTTCCACAAAATCGTCGCCGCGGCGGCCGAGGGTGACCGCCGTTTGCTTGTATGCTCCGCCACCTTCGTCGGTATAGACAACGGCTTGCGGACCGGTCTCGATGACGGCGGACCGCGGCACTGTCAGGACCGGTGGGGCCTCGACCGATACCACGCCGTCCGCATAGAGCTTGTGCAGGAGTTCGCGGCGTCCGTTGACGAGGGGATTCGGCAGCTCGACGCGGATTTTGGTGGAGCGTGTGGCTTGGTCGAAATTCGGGTCGATGAATGTGATCTTGCCCTCAAAATTGCGGCCCGGCAGAGCTGGGGTGGAGACGGTCACCGACTGACCGGGAGTGATCCACGGCAAATCCTGTTCGTAGGCGATGAACATGAACCACATGGTGGAAAAATCGGCGATTTCGAACATCCGCTGGCCGGTGGTGACATATTGTCCTTCATAGACATCCTGACTGACGACGGTGCCACCGATGGGTGATAGGATTTGCGACATGAGCGAATCTGAAGGCTTGTCGGCAACCGCATCGATCTGCTGGGGAAGAAGGCCCATTTGCTTCAGCCGCAGGCCGGTATTTTTCCTTAACTCGCCATCAAGCTGACGATACTCGCGTTCCGCTTGGAGAAGCCCCGGACTATAGAAATCCGCGAGCGGTTCGCCTTTCTTCACCTCCGCGCCCATGAAATTAACATATAACTTCTCCACCCGCCCATCGACATAGGCGGAGATGATGCGGTGACGGGTGGCGTCGTCGTCGATCATTCCCGCGACATCCAACTTACGGACCAGCGGACGTACATCCGCCACCGCCGTCCTCACGTCGATCGCGCGGGACTGCCGGTCGGAAAGCGAGACGACGTTGTCGCCATCCGCGGATTCCAGCGGCTTGTCTCCCGCATAGATGGGTGTGAGCGCCATGCCACAGATGGTGCATTTCCCGGGCTTGTCGCTCTTGATCCACGGATGCATGGCGCTCTGATAGAACAACGGCTTGGCAGCGCTCTGAGCGGCTGCCGGTGCGGGAGATTTCGCGGTGTAGAACCACATGCCGCCCGCGGCGATGACGGCGGTCACAATGATGATAAGTAAAGTTTTCATAGAGCTGGAAATGTTAGTTATGGGGAACCAGAAGGTTGAGTTCTTCGAGAGCCGCGAGTTGCATGGCGATGAAGCGGCGCTGTTCGAGACGGATGGAAAAAAGCAGGCGCGTGGAGTCCAGCAGCGCGGTCAGATCGACCTTGGAGCTGATCCACGCGGCTTGGACAGAATCGGTAGCAGCCTGCGCGCGCTGGTAGATATCGCCGGCATAAGCGCTGGCCTGGGCGGCGGCATTTGCGGCCTCCGTGGTGGCGTCCAGCACGGCGGCCGCGACATCGAGCCGGGCGGTTTCGATGTCTTCGACGGCCGCGCCCTGCCGGAGTCTGGATGCGGCGCTCTTCTCGGCGTAGGAGCGGCGGTTGAAATACGGCAGGCTCATTTTCATGCCGAGGCCGAGGGAGCGGACGTCGCCCCCGGAGTAGAGCGCGGACTCGACACCCACCGAGAACTGCGGGACGCGATCGGTATCGACGATGCGGACTTCGGCACCGGCGGCGGTCGCCATTTCCTTCATCGAGCGGACCTTCGGATTCACTCGCGAAATGCGGGCGATCTCCGTGGCGGCGACGGGTACCGGGAGCGGCCCTTTCGAAAGGCGAAGCGGCGGCCATGGCGACTCGATGGGCCGGCCGAGGCGGAGATTGAGCCGCCGGGCGATGTTGTCGCGGGTGCGCCGTGCGGCGGCGAGGATTTCATTTTCGCGGGCGACCTCGCTTTCCAGCCGAAGCGCGTCGGTGCTGCTGGCGTCGGGGTTGATCGACATTTCGCGGGCGTTTTCCCCCATGGAGTCAAGCCAGCGGATCTGCGCGGCCTGAAGCTCGATCGACTCGTCGGCGAGGGCGAGTTCCACGGCATCGCGGGCGGCGGCGGCACCCACTTCGAGGGCGGACATGCGGGAATTTTCCACCTCCGCGCGCTGGATGGCGTCGGCCTTCGAGAGGCTGGCCTGATAGAGGCCGGGCTTGGGGATGGGCTGCTCAAAACTGACGCGGATGTCGCCCTCGTTGCGCCGCATTTCCGCCCGCGCGGCCATGACGGAGAGGCCGATCATCGGGTCGTCCCAAAGCCGGACACCGCGGACGTCCCGGGCGGCGGCGGCGGCGCGCATCTCGGCCGATGCGGCGGCAGGGTGATGGCGTGCGGCCTCGCTCCGCATGGATGCGAGGAAAGGGCGGTCAATGAGTTCGGATTCCTGCCCGTGAAGCAGGCGGCTGGCTGTTAGCAAACAGACCAGAAAAGTTGATAGAGATTTCATGTGTCATGAGAGTCGTTGGATGGATATTTCCAAGCGTCCGGAATCGCAGCCGCAAGTCGGCGTGGACGGCTGGACGCAATTCGCCTGTCGGGGCGAATGACTCAGATGACGAAACTGCAGAAGGCCACGGACAGCGGCACTCCTGCGTAGCCGGCCCGGGCCCCGGTTCCGAGAGCGGTCAAAACGCGGGGGGGAAATGAAGCGACGGCTGGCGCGGCGGAATCGTCGGTGGCCGGCGGCGCGATAAACGCGAATTTCAGCTCCGGCGCGGCGGGCGCGAGCGGCGCGGGTTTCGCGGGAGATTCGCTTTGGCTCGCGCAGTGGCAGGATTTCCCGGGGTCGCAGCAGGCCATCGGCACTCCGCCCGTGGCACATGGCGGTGTCACTGGGGGGGCTGGCCGCGCACCCACTTGGGACCACTGCAAAAGCAGGGCCATGAAGAAGGTGATAATCGCGCGAAGATCCATTGCGGGGGTGTGAGGCGGTGAGCTATCGCTTATTCCCGGCATTGTTGCCAAGTTCGGTTAGGTGGCGGCGCGCGGAGGCGGTGATGGCGATTCCCGACGGACGCGCTGGCTGCGGTTTCCGGGACGGGTGCGGGTCCAAGAGACTTGGTGAAATCTCCCGGAGCCGCATGCGGCGGGCATTGCCGCTGGACCTGCTGCCGGGAAAATCCGACCGTCTTCCCCATGATTCCGAACCGACCCCGCCACCCGACCCGCCGCGAAATCATTGGAAAGGCCGCGGCACTGGGCCTCGGCGGGGCGCTTGCGCCGTGGCGGTCGCTGGCCGTGGAGACGGTCACTCTGCCGTTCGCGAATGGCGTCCGCCCGCTGGCGACCTTTCCCCAAAAGCGCCCGCTGATCCTGCTGACCTCGCGCCCGCCGCAGCTCGAGACGCCGTTCGCGGTCTTCAACGAGGGCGTTTTCACACCGAATGACGCCTTTTTCGTCCGCTATCACTTGACCGGGATTCCCACGGAAATCGACGTGGACACGTTCCGGGTAAAGGTCGGCGGGCTGGTAAACAATCCGCTCGGGCTGTCGGTGGCGGATTTGAAAAAAGATATCGAGCCGGTGGAAATCGCCGCGGTCAACCAGTGCTCCGGGAACAGCCGGGGCTTTTTCGAGCCGCGCGTCCCCGGCGGCCAGCTCGCGAACGGCGCGATGGGGAACGCCCGCTGGAAGGGCGTCCGGCTGAAAGACGTGCTCGCGAAAGCCGGCGTGGCCGAGGGCGCGAAACAGGTCACCTTCGACGGCCTCGACACCGCGGTAATCCCGAAAACCCCGGATTTCGTCAAAGCCCTCGACATCGACCACGCGCTGGATGGCGAGGTCCTGCTGGCCTACGAAATGAACGGCGAGGATCTGCCCATGCTCAACGGCTACCCGCTCCGGCTCGTCGTCCCCGGCTACTATGGCACCTACTGGGTCAAGCATTTGAGCGAAATCACCGTCACCGGCGAGGTCTTCGGCGGCTTCTGGATGAACCCCGCCTACCGCATCCCGGACACGCCCGGCGCCTGCGTCCCGCCCGGCACGAAGCCGGATTCCACCGTGCCGATCGCGCGCTTCAACGTGCGCTCGTTCATCACGAATCCGCTCGATGGCACCGTTCTGCGTGCCGGCCGGCAGACCAAGCTGCGCGGCATCGCTTTCGATGGCGGCGCCGGCATTACCGAGGTCGCGATTTCCACCGATGGCGGTAAAACCTGGCGCGAAACCCGCCTCGGCGAGGACCACGGGAAATACTCCTTCCGCGAGTGGACCGCCCATTTCACACCGAAATCCGCCGGGCCGCTCGACCTCCGCGTCCGCGCCATCAACCGCATCGGCGAGTCGCAGCCCGACAAGGCGTTGTGGAATCCGTCCGGCTACATGCGCAACGTCGTCGAGTCCGTCAAAGTCACCGTCTCCGCCTGAATCCCCAGCCGATTTTCCCCATGAAATCCTTCCTCATCCTCGCCGCCACCGCCGCCGCCCTCACCGCGGAGCCGGTGAAAATCCAATTGCCCGCCCCGCCGCCCGCCATCGCGCCAGGCCCCGGCTCCGAGCTGCTGCTCGGCCACTGCATGATTTGCCACTCCGCCGAATACTTCACCACCCAGCCACCGCTCGGCGCCGAGAAATGGCGGGCCATCGTGGACAAGATGCGCGTCACCTTCGGCTCGCCGCTACCGGAGGATCAGGTCGATGCCGTGGTCGCCTATCTCGCGAAGAATTACGGCCCCGAGGAGAAATCCGCGCCCGCCCAACCCGCCGCCAAGTAAGCGCGCCGGGCGGATTAGGGATTGACCCGCCGCGCCTCGTCGGGAGGCTGGAGCCTATGAAAAGCCCGATTTCACGAGCCAGCGTCTTCACGATTTCCACCGGCCTCTGCCTGTTCGCCACTGCCGCTGCCGGCGAAATCCGCACCTTCCACAGTGCCGATGGCCGCCCGCTTAAAGCCAGCCTCGAGTCCGTCGATGGCGACAATGCCACGCTCCGCCGCGAGGACGGGAAGATCTTCGAGATCGCCCTCGCCAAGCTCAGCGCCGAGGACCGCGTCTTCGTGAAATCCGCCGGCAGCCAGGCGAACGGCGCGGCCGACCAGCTCAACAAGGCCGCCGGCCACGACCTCGCCACCGGCACGAAATTCTCGAGCCGCGACGCCGGGGAAATTGCCAAGGCACTCAAGCTGCGGCCCGAATCCAAGACAAAATTCGGCCAGAGCTGGCGCCTCTACGCCGCCTACGTGAAGGATTACAAGCTCTTCGGCGCCATGCCCTACTCCGTCGCCCTCTATGCCGGCGAGGACGGGAAAGCGACCGCCATGTCCATCGTCTATGCGAACAAGGGCGATTTCGGCAGCACCGCCGGCTTCGCCGAGGATCACTTCAAAGGAGGCACCGTCGCCACCCGCGAATCGCTCGAAGAAGCCATGGCCAAGGACGAGAAATCCGTCTCAAACGCCCTCACCGGCGTGCTCGGCAAGCCGAAATCCGAGCGCTACGGCGACAGCGGCACCCGCCGAACGATTTCCCGCTGGGACTGGAACGGCTACTCCTTCCTGCTTTCCAATGAGGAAGGCGAATACGTCAGCCTCGGCGTCGTCCCCACCGCCACCGCCGAGGCCGGCGGCCGCTCCAGCCTTACCAAGGACGCCGATGTCAAAGCCCGCCTTCTCTCCACCGTCGTGAAATCCGAAAACGGCGATGTCTATCTCACCGAAATCCCGATGGTCGATCAGGGGCCGAAAGGCTACTGCGTCCCCGCCACCTTCGAGCGCGTCATGCGCACCATGGGCCTGGAGGCCGATATGTATCTGCTCGCCATGGTCGGCCAGAGCGGCGCCGGCGGCGGCACCTCCGTCGAGCTGCTCCTGGAAAATCTCCGCCATCAGGTCCTCAGCAAGGGCCGCCGCCTCAAGGAGGAGGAAATCAAGGAATTGAAAATCCGGGATTTGAAACGCTACATCGACCAAGGCATCCCCGTCATGTGGACACTCTTTTCCGTCGAGGAATACAACAAATCCGCCGACAAGGACACGGCCGGTCGCGCCAAGGTCACGGATTGGAACTCCTACTCCGCCACGCTCGCCACCTCCGCCGCGAAAATCGCGGACAATCCCAAGCCCGACGACAAGCGCCATATCTGCATGATCATCGGCTACAACGAAGCTACCGGGGAAATCGCCGTCAGCGATTCCTGGGGCGCCCGTTTCGAGCGCCGCTGGGTCCCGCTCTCCGTCGCCAACTGGGCCAGCTCCGGCCGCCTCGTGATGATTTTGCCGTAACTCCCGTGGCGGCGGATTGCATCCGCCAAGCCTTCCCAATCGAAATCGGTGTGGCGCTCCGCTTTCCACCGCGCCGCTGGCATCGGAAGAACTGCGAATCTTGCCATTCGGGCGAATCATGATATTCCGACAGCATGACGCACACGCAGATCCAGCTCCCGGACGAACTTTACAAGCGGGCCACGGCATTCGCTGAGGATCGTCAGATTTCCTTCGCTGAAATCACCCGTCGCGGTTTGGAACTCTTTTTATCCCGCTTTCCCGACACTCGATCCTCCGACGCCAGTTGGCAGTTGCCCACCGTGGATGGCGGGGGCATCCGGGTTCCACTTGCCGATCTTCACAACATGGCGGCGGAGGAGAAAATCCGCATTCTACCGATACGATGATTTCCATCGATACCAACATCCTCCTGCCTGCGGTCGAAACCGCAATTAAACATCATTCCCGAGCTGCCGCTTTTCTCGAATCTCTCCAAAGTCGGGCCGATGTGGCCATCAGCGAGTTGATTCTACTAGAACTCTATGTGCTCCTTAGAAATCCGGCGGTGCTTGTGAAGACCCTTCCAGCCAACGATGCCGTGATTGTGTGCGAGACCTTTCGGTGCCATCCGAATTGGTCACTCATCGGGTTTCCGCCCGGCAGCCTCCGTTTCCATGACAACTTTTGGCCGCGTCTGCGGGACGAAAACTTCGCTCGACGCCGGGCCTTCGACTGGCGAACCGCCCTCACGCTATTGCAACAAGGAGTCATCAGGTTCGCCACGGTTAATTTGAAGGACTTCGGAGGATTGGGATTCAAGGAGGTCTGGAATCCACTGACAGATCCCTGAGACTTGCGATTCCGGCTATGTGTCCCCGCCGCCGTCGCCGCAACCGCGATTTTGCCCCAGAGGCGGGAACCCAGCCCCCACGGGTATGGGACGGCTGCTGACAAATGTGCGAGCAGCGCCTTCGGAGGTTCGGACGTTTGTAATTCCGTGACCGGCCCGGCCAGCCGGGTTTCCCATCGTGGTCGGCAAGAGCCAGCCAATCGCTCCGATGCCTGATTTCCAGCACCCTCTTCACCAGCCAGGCGGCGTACGTTTCCAGATCCACTGAAGCGTGGGTCATTTTACTTGTCACTGGACATCGTCCCACTCCGCTGAGGATTTGCATCGGCTCGGGCTTCGCGGGTCCATCTCTCCACCGGAAAAGCCGTCCATTTTCAACCGCGCCCCTATTTCGAATCAGACAAAAGCCATTGTTCCGGGCCAAGAACAAGCTGAGAGGTGAAAACCAAAAACAGACGACCTGAATCAACAACAACCCCATGGCTCAGATCCGCCTCATGGTTGTTGGGAACCGTCTGGAGCTCCTTCGTTAAGATCAAGCCCGCACCCGCCACAATACCTAACCCGATCGAACCCACCGGATCCGCGAGGTATATAAAAACGCTTCTTGCAATTCGGACATCTCACACCACCGAAGCAGCTCGACAGGAAAATCACTGGAATCAGCAAAAATGCATATTCCACCCTGCCGGAAAAAGTCAGGAACAACACCAAGGCGCCAATGGCGAGCCCCGCGGCCAGATTCCCCCGCCACCATCGTTTGTAAAGCAATTGCTTGTGGGTTTTCATTTCAGCCAAACTTTATATTGATTCCGTGCAAGATGGTCTCGATCCAGTTAGGGTAAGCATGCGCGGCAATCCGGGGCCGCGGGAGTGGATGGGCTGTGAAGTTGGTTCGATTTCATGGCGGGAGCGGATGGCGAAGATGGTGGAGGGCGACGGAGCAGAACACAGGATGGCGTGGGATCCGGGAGAATCACTTCCGAGAACCTGACTCTGTGTTGAAATCAAGGAATATCGGTCGAGCCAAGCCGGCTGTCCCTTGCTGAACAAAAATCCGTTTGTAACCTCTGGCGACGAAATAGTCCTTTAGTTGAGCGGTAATCGCCGCGAGTTTTGAATCAGCTTGGGTTGTTTTTTCAAATAAATTGACAATCAGGTCTTTACGCGGTCGATCCTCGAAGAACTTCGCAAGATCCTTCGATGTGGGCGAGAACTTCCTGACCCGGTCATTCTCATTTTCTTGCCCCTCCTTCTTGGGGCCACAATGAATTCCCGTCGTCCCCATTTTTGGATCTTCGTCGCCGGTGCATGACGGAATTGTTTGAAATTCGCGGGTGACACACCCCCTGCCGGGATGGTCTTGAACGGGTGTGAAAGTCCGTAACATCAAGGCCTTGGCCCCGTTCAGGGGGTATGTCGTTTCGAAGGT
>JBBSUD010000074.1:0-28839 GCA_038235225.1 Verrucomicrobiales bacterium | reverse complement strand
GGGCTTGGCGGTTGGAAACCGCCGCCACGGTGACGCCGGGGAAACACTCGACGGTCTCGTAATTCAGATGGCAGTGGGCGAGAGCGCGGCCGGCTTGGGAGAAGGCGCGGAAATCAGCATATGTCTTCACGGCGGGGATGCGCGGGAGTTCCTTGCCGAGGTTGTCCGCGTAGCCTTTCGCAAGACAACCTTGCTGGAAATGCTCTTGTCTTGCGGACATGGAATTCTCCCTAGTCATCTGAAAAATGATCAAGCCAGTATTCTGTATCCGCTAGTTTTCGTAGAAGAAAGGTTTCGAATCCACTAATCGTGTATATGTGCAGATGGGTTATTGTAAACTTGGCTGGCTGCGTGCGACCACTTGAAGTTTTACCAACATAGAATTCGCAACTTTCAGCCGATTGAGGAATCGAACGATTTCCCTGCAAATCGTAATTTACCGTACAAAGAGTCCCGTCCGGTATTACCAGACACGGGATCGCCGCAGAATGTGCCACGGGAATGGCCGGACCGCTTGCATCATTGGCACCCTCCCAAACTAAAGCGTCGAGGGAAGCCAAAGCCTGAGCCCACTTGGTATAAATGTCTGCGTCTCCCGCCGGTAAATCTTGACAGCTCTTCACCACCGTTATCGATCTGCCAACAAACTCTCCATGTTGATAAAGTGACAATGAAGAAGTTGATCTCGAAACTCCCGATTGCACCTTCACTCCCGCCGTGAAATGAGATCGAATATAGTCGTGGAAAGACTCTCCAGCGGTCCGCTTGCTCCGCGATATCACCAACGGGGCGTTGGGGTGAAGTCGCTTACATTCGATCGAAAGCCGGAGAAAGCAATTTCGGCGACTATGATCACGCTCTCTAGAGAGATGCGCCCTTATATCAAACTGACGGGGCAGTCCCGTGACGGGATCTGTGTATGTACCGCCATGCTCTGCCTTGAGCGTGACAGCATTCATATTGGTGGTTCTCAAAACGTGAAGAACATGCATCTCAAATGCGAAATCGTCGCTTGCGTCAAGACATCGGGAGATGTGATCTGCATCGACGGGTCCGAGATTAGTTGGTGTTTGTTTCGCCATTGGTTCGCTAATTATTGCGTTTCCGAGATCGATCAAGGCATCACATCAGGATAAGGCCCGAGGAACCTCTCGCCATTGAAGTGAATCATGTGTTCAGGGTCTTCGGCGATCCACACCTCGGATTCCCAGGCGATGTGGGAGGCGAAAGATTGCATCCCGCGACGGTTCTCGAAGGCGGTGACGAAGACTAGGCCAGCTTTGCACCCGACAAATAATTCTTTGAGTTCTTTGCGGCGCTTCCCGTCCACAGGTCCAGCGCTGGTAACGGCTTCGATGAGGAGAAGCCAATTCTTGGCTTTGTGGTGGACGATTACATCGGGAATTTTGGCAGCAGAATCCATAGTGATGCCGATTGCTGATAAACCAGCCGTTTCCAAATGAACGAACCTGTTCTCAGTGTCGCCAATGTGGAGGACAATTCCGCCGGGAGCGAAGATAGGGCAGAAGTTTTCGATGATGGCTTTGATGAGGGGATTCTGGCCGCCGGGAGAGAGTGCGACTTGTGAGCCATCGGGCAATGTTACCGGAACTCGGGACGAGTTACGTTTGCGAGCGATCTCATGTTTGAGACTTTCGCGGCTGGTGAGATACTTTTTCAATGTCGACTTCCATTTCGATGACCCGACCATCCGGAGCAGAGCAAGCGCGCTTGGCTCGATTTGATAGGCCGTTTTGCCGCTGTTGGTTGGACGGTTGGGATCATCGGGATTACGGATCAGCAAGCCTTCTTCTACGAAGAATTTGACCGCGTCATCGCGAATGGTTTCCCGGGTGTTTGGCGCGTAGCGGACGCCGTAATTGGTCGCGATAAAATCAATGGTGGGTGTTATCCCCCGAAGAGGAGCTTGTGCATCTGCCCATGGCGCATTTGGTTGCAGGTCCAGCAGGGCGAGCAACGTGTAAGCGGCGATTTCATTTCGCTGCCTTGGACCAAACTCCAATTCGGCGAGTATTTCAATCGTTTCTACTAGCCGTCGTTTTCTCGCGGCTGCTTTCGGGTCGGGTTTATTTGCAGGCATGTAGGTGTTTGGTGACGAGGGCATCGATCTCTTCTTGAGAGAGATCGAGAGCTTTGATTTCGCGGCCCATGGCCTGCAGCGTCTCGCGATTTGGGTATGACAAAGTTCGGAGATCGGTCGCATTAACCTGGGTGTGGCCACTGAAACGCCGGAAATATTGGTCAACCATAGTGGAATTCAAGAAAACAAAGAGGCCGATTGCCATACTGCGATCCAAGCCTTGCCCGCTGGCGTGGAAATAATTCAGGTGGTTCTCAAAGCCGACCCACTTTGTTTCTATTTGATCCGGGTCAAACAAACAGGCGACGACACGGCGTTTCTCTTCCTTGGATGTGAATCGTTTGGTGAGCAGATAGACTCCGGAGGGAACGAGCCATTGGCGTGTCTCGTCAGTGTCTAGGATCGCGTTGGGTTTGCGGGCCTCAGGCTTGGGCCAGTTTACGGAGCCTCCGCCAAAATGACACGGATAAAGCAAGGGAACGGTTCCGACTTCCGAGTCCTTCCGCAGCGCCTGCTTTAATCGAAAGTCTACGACGCGACCGGTCGAAACAGTCACCCCCAATGTGGCAAGGCTGGAGCTTAGACCGACCATTTCCTCCTTTGCCGCGGCGTGGCTTTCCGCCGAGGGGATGTGAATGAATTTTTCGACATCGTTTGAATGGACAATTTCAGAGAATGGGAAAACGGTCTCCGTGATCATATCGCGATGTTCTCCACTGCTGCTCGAAACTATGATTTCAATCGGCTGGGTTTTGTTCTTCACCGCATGAAATATAATATTTTCCTGCAACACGTTATCCTCGCGAAATGCCGCTTTGCGTGATTCAAAAACGTGAAGGCGGCGCAGTTCAAGATGTTCTAAAAAATCTTCGCGGAAGGGGCGAAAATACGGGCCGTTGCAAAAGCTTCGAGGCGTGATACCGACGAGTTGCCCGCCGGGGATTAGTAACCGGTGAATAAGAGCGATGAAGCCGGTGTAAAGGTTGCTGGTTTCAAGTCCGACGGTTCGCAAAGCGCGGCGCTCGTTGGAGCTGGTGCTGATTTTTCTATAAGGTGGATTGGCGATAGCGGCGTCGAAGGTTGGCGGAAGCGTACCGAACAAATCACCTGCAAGCTGCGAGGAGATCTCCTGAATGAAGTTGATAGAATGAATCGTGAACGTGAAACGAATACCAGCGTCGTTGCAGCGGCGCTCGCACTCGCGCATTGTCGTAGTCAACGCGTCCAAGATTTCGCCATCGAGTTCGTAGAGGGTTGCTTCAATGGCTCGAACACGGTCGTGCTCCCCACAGCATCGGGAGACGAAAGCCAACGTCAGGGCGCCTGCGCCAGCACCGGCATCGAGCAAGCGGACAATCCGCGGGAGTGGCCCGAACATTGAGGCCATGAAATCGGCCACAGGCGATGCGGTGAGAAACTGCCCGAACTCCTCCTGCCTTTCTCTGGGGGTTGCTGTAGCCGCAAGTTTCATGCCTTCATGCTACTGAACGCAATTCAGTTTCACCACTGAATAAGCATGCGTTCCTATTACCTGAGGCTTTCGTACTAGCGACGTCGTCCACGTTGAGCTGGTTGCTATCGTCCTTGAGGAGGTCCTGGTTGCGGGCGGAGACGTGGGCTTCGTCGATGGTGAGGACGAGGACCTTGTAATCGGTGAGGAGCTTGAGCTGGACGGCCTCGGAGAAGGTGATGACGTGGAGCTGCTTGCCGTAGATGGCCTCGTCGTCCATGGAGCAGAGGGCGACGTTGTCCTGCGCGGCGGAGGCCTTGGCGGTGTCCGCGTAGATGCGCGGGGTGGCGGTCATGTAGAGGCGCTTGGCGGAGCGGATGAAGGCGGCATCGTGGATTTTCACGAAGTTGCTTTCCAACTCGCTCTCGAAGGTGGCTCCGGTGGTGCGGTGGGCTTCGTCGCAGATGATGAGATCGAAATCGGCGAGGCCGTAGAGTTGCTGGGCCTCGCTGATGACCTTGATGGAATGATAGGTGGAGAAGACGACGCTCATGTGGCCGGCGTCGTGGCGCTGCTTCATTTCATGGGCGAGGCGCTTGGCATCGGTGGTGGCGGGGTAGCGGAGTTCGTGGGCGTAGGTTTCCACGATGTCGTCGTCCTTGCTGCGCTTTTTCCCGACCTCCACGTCGGAACAGACGGCGAAGGAATGGAGCGGGATGGCGCTTTCCTGGGTCCACTCCGTGAGGGTCTGGGAAAGGAGGTTCAGGCTGGGCACGAGGAAGAGGACGCGCTTGTTCGCCCCGGCGATCTTGAGACTGGTGAAGGTCTTGCCGGTGCCGCAGGCCATGATGAGCTTGCCGCGGTCCTCCGTCTCGAAGCCTTTGGTGACTTTGCTCCTGGCGCTGGTTTGGTGCGGGCGGAGTTCTTTCTTAGCCTTTAGGGTGGCCTTTTCGGAAGGCTCGAATTTGGACCAATCGATCTGGCTGTCTTCCAGCTCTTGGAGGTCGATCTTGGTGACGGGCGGTGTCTGGTGGTTCAGGGAATTCTCCGCGTTTTCGCTCCAGTCATTGGTGATGCTGACGATGATGCGGCGGACGAAGGGCTTTTGGCCGGAGGCGGTGAAAAAGCTGTCGATGTCCGCCTTCCGGATGCGGTAGCCTTCATCGTAGCATTTGCACTGGATGGCGTGGAATTCCTCGGTGCCGTGGGTCTTGGCGACAAGGTCGATGCCGGTGTCCTTGGCAGTGAAGCCGTGGGTGTTCGCCCAATCGGAGTAGAGCAAAACATAGGAGTAAAGGTCCCGGTATTTCGGTTCGTTCCGGAAGTAGGTGCGGATGAGCTCTTCGAAGTAAGTTCCTTTTTCACGCTCGGTTTTGGAAGTGGCGCGGTAGGTGGCGAGAATCGTCTGAAGAGCGGACATGATTTGCGTTCCGAGGTTGGTAGAAATCGGACGTCACAAACTGCGGATGGACGCCGAGAAATCTCACCACGCCACGCTAACAACCGAAGGGTTGGCGAAAAGCGATATTTTAACGTTTCTCCACACGCTCGGCTCAACGACGAACCCCGCTTTTGCGCGCATCCTTTGGAAGAGTTTTTCGACTTGGAGGAACTGAAGAATTTAATCGCAGCGTTTGCGGGCGTTGGAAGGGGCCGCAGTTGGAACTGGTGATTCGGTTGGTGGGCCAGGTCCTGCAATCGGTTTGTGCTGCTTGGGCAGGCGCGATGAGCTGATTGACGTACGCGCTTCAGACAGATGGGCGAAGTATTGCTGCCTACAAAAAAACGCCCGCCTCCATCAAGGGAAGCGGGCGTTTTTGGATAGATTTCAGGATCTCACTCGCCCAGGCCGTAGCGGACGAAGCGGGTGACAGTGAGCGTGTCGTCCAGCTCCTTGCCTTTGGCTTCCAGGAGCTTGGCGATGGTGGTGTCCGGGTCCTTCACGAAGCCCTGCTCAAGGAAGCAGCTCTCCGCGAAGAACTTGCCGATCTGGCCCTTGAGGATGTTCTCGACGATGTTCTCCGGCTTGCCGCTGTCCGCGAGGCGGGCGCGGAAGATTTCGCGCTCGGCGTCCACGACTTCCGTTGGGATGTCTTCGCGGGACAGGCCTTTGGGCGCGCAGGCGGCGATGTGCAGGGTGAGGTCCTTGATGAGTTCCTTGAAGGCGGCAGCGTCCTTGGTGGCGGATTTCGTGGTGCCCACTTCGATGAGGACGCCGACTCGGCCGCCGAGGTGGATGTAGGAGGCGATGACGCCGCCATCCGCCGCGTCGTAGCGGACGTATTTGCGGAATTGCAGGTTCTCGCCGACTTCGCCGACCTTCGCCTTGATGGTTTCGTCCAGTGTGGAATCGCCGTGTTTGTAGGCGAGCGCGGCTTCCAGATCGGCGACCTTGGCATCGACGAGCGCGTCGGCGATGTCGGCCACGAACGCTTGGAAGCTCTCGTTCTTGGAGACGAAATCCGTCTCGCAATTCACTTCGAGCAGGAGGCCGGCATTGGCGGCATCGTTCACGCGGGCGGTGATGACGCCCTCGTTGGCGGCGCGGTCGCTCATTTTCGCGGATTTCATGATGCCCCGCTCGCGGAGGAGCGTGATGGAGGCGTCGATGTCGCCGTTGGTTTCGGTGAGGACTTTTTTGCAGTCCATCATCGGGGCGTTGGTTTTGTCGCGGAGTTCTTTGACGATTGATGCGGTGATCATGGGGAAAGTGGGGTGGGATATGGAGATGAAAACGGGCGGCCCGCCGTGAGACGGGACGCCCGCAATCGGGAAATATGGTTAGTTCTTGCGGGCGGCGACCATGGCATCCACCAGGTTCTGGAGGAGGATGCGGATCGAGCGGATGGCGTCGTCATTGCCGGGAATCGGATACTGGACGAGCGCCGGGTCGGCATTGGTGTCCACGATCGCGACGATCGGGATGTTCAGGCGGCGGGCCTCGGCGACGGCGATCGTCTCGCGGGCGGAGTCCACGATGACGACGGCGTCGGGCTTCTTGTCCATGTCCCGCACGCCGCGGAGGTTCCGCAGGAGCTTCTCGCGCTCGCGGCCGAGGGCGGCGAGCTCCTTCTTGGACATGGCCTTGAATTCCGGCTGTTTCTCAATGGTTTCCAAATACTTGAGGCGCTCGACCGACTTGCGGACGGTGAGGCTGTTGGTGAGCATGCCGCCGAGCCAGCGGTGGTTTACGTAGTGTTGGCCGGTCGCTTCCGCGGCCTCGCGGATGGCGTCCTGCGCCTGGCGCTTGCAGCCGACGAAGAGCACTTTCTTGCCCTTGCCGACGAGATCGCCGAGGAAATCGGACGCCTTGTCGAGCTGCTGGACGGTCTTTTCGAGGTCGATGATGTAGATGCCGCCCTTGTCCTTCATGAGGAAGGGCTTCATGCGCGGGTTCCACTTTTTCGTTTGGTGGCCGTAGTGGACGCCGGCGTCCACCATTTCGTTGATGAGTTCGTTAATCATTGATGTTCAGTCTTCCCGCCTTGATTCAGGTCGGGCGATTCTTGAGGATCCGCCGCTTGGATTTCCCTCCGGGATCTTCGTTGGTGGCTAATGCGGCGCGAGGAGGGGCGCAGGGGGTATGGGAATTCCCCGCGGCTGGCAAGGGGAAATCCGGGCCGGGAAAATCCGCGGATTTGGGAGCCACGGTGCCCGAAAAACGAAATCGCCGGCGATTCCGCCCACCCGGCCAAGTGGCTGGGGGGCCGGAAACGCCGGCGCGGTTGTGGGCGGAAGGAGACTCAGGCGGTGATGGCTTCGGTGGAGAAACCGCCGAGCCATGTGCGCGCCGTCTCGCGCATTTTCCGGCGCTCGTGGCGGCGGACTTTCGCCTTCAGCTTGATGTCGCCGGTCTGCCGGGCGCTGCGGCCGTGCATGGGCAGGAATCCGGGTTCCGTTTCGCGATCTTGTGGGTGGTGCATGGTCTGTTTCTTGTTGATGGGCGGGGAATTCCGCCAAACCCGCAGTGAGCAAAACCCGTGCCAGCGCGTCTTCCGCAAAGGACGTTATTTCCGGCCCGCGAGCTGGGACTTCGCCACCCGGATCTGCACCTCGACGAGCGGGATGACGGCGGCGGCGAGTTCGCGAAGCGCCGGGTTCCGGGCGGCGGTGGCGGTTTCCTGCATCGTCCGCAACTGAAGCAGATTTCCATCGATCGCGGTGCGGGAGAGATAGACCTCACCGCGGCTGGCACCGGGGGCGGAGACCTCCTTGTCGAGCCGGGCCTGCGCGGCGGCGTCGTCGAGCTTCTTGGGCAGCTCCGTGTCGCCGGCGATTTCCCCGAGCTTGGCGGCGATCGCGTCCTGCTCGATGACCTCGGCCTGCGCGATAAGCAGGACATCGCCGGAAACCGCCTTGAAGGAAGCCGGTCCGCTGGAAACCAACTGCGAGATTCCGACCATGGCGATTTTGCGCGCCAGCGCCGCATCTCCTGCGGAAAGCGGGGCGCCATCGGTGCGGATGGCTTGGATTTTGAGGATCGTGGCGTCGGTGAGTTCCTTGAATCCGTCCGCCGACTTGGCAGCGGCGGGAACGGCAACCGCTTGGGCGGACGCAGGCAACGGAGCGAGCGCGAAAGCGGCAACGGCGAGGAAATGGGCGGTCTTCATGACGGCCAAGCTGCCACACGTTGCGCCGCCTGCAACGCCGCAAGCCTCCCCATCACGGCGCCTCGCCTTGCACGCGGTAGAACTGGACGCCCCCGGAGGCCGGAAGCTTGAGGTCGAGCGAGCCGTCGGGCTGAATGGCGGCGGAATCCGGTGCGAGTCCCTGCCAGCCGGTGAGATTTTCGCTGGCGGTGAGGCGGAGCCTGAGGGTGAAAAGGCCGCTGGTGGAATCGCGCTGGAGCAACGGGTGACCGAGCGCGAGGTCTTGCATTTGGGCGGCGGTGAACAGGCCGTTGGCGGCTGGGTCCGCGAGGATTTCCTGACGTCCGGCCTCGGTGGCGGCGGCAATTTCCGCATCGCTGTGGCCGATTTGAAAGCGCTCCGCATTTCCGCGGAAGAAGGAAATCGCCGGTCCGAGATCCAGCCCGGGGTCGAAGCCGAGGGCGATCGCCTCCGTGTCCAGCACGCCGTCGCCATTGGCATCCGGATTGTCCGGCGGCAGCTCGTCGAGGGTGACAACGGCGGGGGATTGGTAAATCCGGGAAATGGTGGCGACCGGCTCGGAAGAGGGGCCGTTCGTCCCGGTCCACGAGCAGAACCATGACCACCAGACGCCGAGCCGCTGCATCTTCTCGATATCCGGCACGCCGCCGAACTCGCTGAGAGCGAGCGGCTTCACGCCATCGAACCGGGCCCGCAGCGGGAGCCAGCGGGACACCAGCGCATCGGTGCGATCGGTCGGGTAGCCATCGACGCCGACAACATCGACGACGTCATTCCCCGGAAACCAAGCGGGATCCTCGGAGGAGAGCACCCAGATCAGGTTGTGCAGGCCGTGCTGGACGGTGAGGCGGTCGTAAAGCAGCCGCCAGAGCTGTTTGTAAGCGTTTGCGCCGCTCGCGCCCCACCAGAATCCGCCGTATTCCGGTTCGTGGAGCGGCCGCCAGAGGATGGGAATATTGGCGGCATCGAGCTTCTTGAGCTGGACGGCGATGGCGTCGATGTCGCTAAGCAGCAGCGCGTGGTCCGCGCCGGATGGATTGGCGAGGGTGGCGGCTAGGTCGAACGTGGTGCCCGCCGCGTAGAATCCCTTCCACCACGGCTGTTCGGCGGTGTCTAGCAGGTGGGAGGGCGCGTTCCAGTGCCACATGATGGACAGGATGTGGCCGGCCGCGGCTTTCCCGACGAGCGACTCGGTATAGCCGCCCGGCAGTCCGGTGCGGGCGACTCGGGTAGGCGAATACTCGATCAAATCGCCGGAAAAGACGGCGGGCAGCTTGCCGGAGGCCGCCTGGATGGTCGGCAGCTCGGTATCGTCCTGCTGGCCGGAGTACGTGGTCAGCCCGTAGTTCGCGCCGATTTCCGCGAGCAGCGCCTTGGTCCGGAATGTGGCGGCGGCATCGACGGGGACGCACGGTCCGGGCGAGGGCGGCGGCGAGGGGAGCTGCGGCGTTAGTGTCACAAAATCGATGTCGTAGTAATTCCAGCCGCCGCCGAGCGTCAGCGTGTTGGAGCCGGCGACCAGCTCGACCAGCCCGGCGTCGTAGTCGGCGAAGGTGGAACTCATCGCGAGAAACCCGGAAAATCCGCCGCCGTTGAGCGTGCCGTCGAATCCTTTCGGACCGCTGGGCGTGCGAAAGCGGACGGTGAGCTGGTGGAATCCTGCCAGGCCTTGGAAATTCCAGGTAATGCGGTCGCCGGGTTGATCGAAGCCGGTCGCGTACCCGGAGCCGCTGAAGCCGGCCACTTGGTTCGAAACGACGACGCCAGTGAGCGCGGCATTTTCCGCCTCCAGCATGATCGGGCCGGGAACGGGCGGCGGGATTTCCACTCGCAAGTTGTCGATGTGCCACTCGACCTGGGAGACGGCGGCGGCGTTGCTGCCGAAATTGATTTCGTAATACGGGCTATCGGGATGGAGCTTGAGGCCGGTGCCGGTGGCGGACCAATTCATCAGCGGAACCGACACGGGAATGGTCGTTTCCGCGGCGGGCGGGAAGGCGTTCGCCGGCAGGCTGAGGGCGGTGACCTGGCTCCATCCGTCGGTAACGCCGGGGATTTTCTGGTTGATCGCCACGTTGTATTGCACGCCCCAGAAGCCGCCGGAGCGTCCGGTCGCGGCGGTGGCGGGGCGGAGAATGAGGTCGAAGCGCAAGGTGCCGCCGGTCTGCGCTGCGGACCCGAGCGCGGCGGCGATTTGCCCGGGTTTCCCGCCCGCGGCTTTGGAAAACGATGAATTCGCCCGCCATTTCCAGCCGGCGGGGTTGGTCAGGCGGAGGCTGCCGCCGCCGGTGTCGGTGGCGCGGGTGGCGGCGCCGCCCGGTTCCGCGGTGTTGGTGAAGCCCTCGTTGGTGGAGGAGAAATCCAGCACCGTGTCCGCGGCGAGCGGGGCGGCGAGGGCGAGCAGGACGGCGAGGGTTTTCATGGGCGTGCAAAAGAAAAGAGCCGCCGGGATGCGAATCCCGGCGGCTCCGAATGGGTGGGACTATGGAACGGATTTCATGGCACAGCGAGTCGATAGAAGGCCTTGCCGACCGGGGCGGACGTGTCGGTGAAGGTCCCGGTGGTGTTGCCGGGACTGACGACGCTCCAGCTTCCAGCAGCCAGACTGATGGAGCGCTCGACATTGATCGGGGCGGCACCGGTGCCGCTCCAGTTCAGGACGGCGGTGGTGCCGCTGATGCTGAACGAAGTGATCTTCGGCGTGACGGCGGTGCCGGCACCGGTGATTTCCCAAGCCATGGCGTCGGTCATGGTGGTGACGCCGGCGCGGGTAACCGAGAAGACTACGTTATACGTGCCGTTCGTGGTTGGCGTGCCGTGGATGAGGCCGCCGGTGGGATCAATAACGACGCCGGGCGGGAGTCCGGTGGCGGAGTAGGTGCCGGTGGTCGGGGCGGTGCTGAGCACGCGGCCGACGAATCCGGCGGATCCGGTGGGCAGCGCCGGGGTGTAAACGATTTCCGGGGCGTCGTTCACAATGACTTCAAAGTCATCGATGATGAAGGAAACTTCCGAAGCGTCGGCGGCCGCATAGCCGCTTTTGACCTGGAATTCATACGATCCGGCGTTCTGGGGCAGGACGAATCCGCCCGTTGCCGTCGATCCTTCAGGACGCAGGACCGTCTCCACGGCTTGGCTATAGTTTGGGCCCGTTTGCTCGTTGGGCAGCGGCGGGACCGACATGGGATCGCCGCCTTCGGTGAGGGCGGATTTGGAAATGTAGGCGAAGGACTGCGGGTAGCCGGTGACGTTGAACGCGGTATCGACGTTGAAGCCGCCGAACGTCGCGGTCTGGCCGAGCACCTGAATATTCCTCACTTTGTAGCGGAGGATGCCGCCCTTGACCGCCGCTTGGAGCAGCTTGTTATAGACTGCGACCACTTGCGGATCGGCGCTGCCAGCCGTGAAGGTGGCGGAGGCTCCGCCGGCGTAATCCGCTGGGTTGGTGATGGAAACGCCCCGCGCTTCCGCAAAGATCGTGGTGCCGGAGGCCGGGATCTCCACGAAATTCTGCGGGTCATTGTTGTCGAAGGTCAGTTTGGCGCTGTCGGTCGAGTAAGGCGCGAAAAGCACATTGTCGATGTAGAGAGGCACCGGTGTCGGAGTCACGGGATTGTAGCCAACGGCAAAATTGAATCCGGTACCGCTGAGCAGTTGGGGAAAGCTCGCCGTGGGAACCGTGATCCGGCCGATTTCATTCACCCCGTCGGGCAGGACCACGACGGTGGCGGGATCGAGCTGCGGATCGACTTGGGAAAAAAAGTATCCGTTGTAGCTTTGCAGCGCCACGGAGAACCCCTTGCTGGCCAGCTTGCCGACGGGTCCGATGACGTCGAAACTCAGCGTGCCGCCCCGTTCCACGGCAGCCTTCAGATTGTTCACCTGCGTGCCAGAGTTCACCGCTTTTTGGAAGTTCCAGTAGGAGTTGTGCAGCCCCAGCTTGAGCGAGCCGCCAAAATCCGACGACCAGGCCACCGTGCCTCCGCCGCCTCCGAAGGGCCATACCTCGAAGCCTTGTCTCGTCGTTTCGAACGTGAACACCCCCGCTTTCGGTGGCGGCGGCGGCGGGGTGCCGCTGAGCACGATCTTGCTGATGTAAACCGTGCCGCCGGTGTAGGTGCCGGCAGGTCCGCTGTTCAAACCGAGGATGATTTCGGCATAGGTGGATGCCGTGTTGAACTCCAGCGTGCTGTTGCGGTCGGATTTCGCGCCGGACGCCACTCCCACGATCGGCAGGGTAAATGTGGTGCTGTAATCTTGGGCGAGAGGAAATCCGGTGACCGAGAAAACGCCGTTCGCCGCACTCCATTCCTGATCGTAGGTGCTTTGGGTATTGGCGACGACGAGGCCTTCGAAGTAGGTCGGCTGGCTAGTGCCGGAAATCCCCGATTGTTTGACATTGGCGGTGATGGTGACCGAACCTCCGCCAGCCAAGGCGTTCTGATACTCCTGCTGCAGGGCTGGGGTTCCTAGCAGGTTGATCTTGGCGCCATCCGACTTGAATCCTTGCGGAGCGGTGTAGGCGAGCGAACCGCCGAATTCCGGGCTCCATTCGACGGTTGCGCCGGAACCCGCCACGACGATTCCTTCAAGGTCCGTGTCGAAATTGATGGTGACGTCCGCGGTCGCGGCGAGTGGCAGGGCAGCGAGCAGGACTGCGGAAGATCGCAGGAAGCGGCGGAAGGGCGAAGGCAGGGTTTTCATCGGTTTTTGGATTGGGATTTCAGGGTTTGAACTCGATCTCGTCGCGTTCCTCACTGGGTTCGCGCCGGATTTGTCATATGACAACCAGAAATACTACCCTGCTTGTCGAGACAAATTTTTCCGGCGGACCGGGAATCCGCCGATGAGAATCCGCCGCCGCTCAAATTGATTGCCATATGACAAATGGGTGTATTCAAATCCCTCCAGCGCCGGTTTCGGCCGCGCGTTACCCATTTTCCGGTCCATTCCCATGTCCCCGCTCACTCTCGATCCGCCCGCTTCCGCCCGTTCGACCATCGTCGGCGACGCCCTGCCGAACATGCCGTGGCAGGAAAAGCCCGCCGGGCACCCGCATCCGGTGTGGCGCTATTCGCAGAATCCGGTCATCCCGCGCAGCCCGTTTCCCGCATGCAATTCGGTTTTCAACAGCGCGGTGGTGCCCTTTGAAGGGAAATTCGCCGGGGTTTTCCGCTGCGATTCCACGGCGCGGGACATGCAGGTGCACGCCGGATTCAGCGACGACGGGATTCACTGGCGGATCGAGCCGAAGCGCATCCAATTCAAATGCGGCGACCCGGAAATCGCGGCCTGGGATTACGGCTACGATCCGCGCGTGGTGTGGATCGAGGACCGGTTCTGGGTTACCTGGTGCAACGGCTACCACGGCCCGACGATCGGCGCGGCGTGGACGCGGGATTTCAAAACCTTCCACCAGATCGAGAATTCCTTCCTGCCCTTCAACCGCAACGGCGTGCTGTTTCCTCGGAAAATCGACGGCAGCTACCTGATGTTGAACCGCCCGAGCGACAACGGCCACACGCCGTTCGGAGACATTTTCCTGAGCGCGAGCCCGGACATGGTTCACTGGGGCCGGCACCGTCACGTGATGTCCGCCACGACCGGCTGGCAACATTTGAAAATCGGCGCGGGTCCGATCCCGATCGAGACGCGCGAGGGTTGGCTAATGTTCTATCACGGAGTCTTGCTGTCCTGTAACGGCTACGTCTATAGCTGGGGCGCGGCGCTGCTGGATTTGGACGAGCCATGGAAGGTCATCCGCCGCTCGCACCCGTATTTGCTTAATCCGCGGGAAACGTACGAATGCGTGGGCGACGTGCCGAATGTCACTTTTCCCACCGCCGCGCTGTGCGACGCGCCGAGCGGCCGGATCGCGATTTACTATGGCTGTGCGGATACGGTGACGGGTCTGGCGTTCTGCCAAGTGGACGAAATCCTGGCGTGGCTCGAACAAAATTCCCGGATATGAACGCCGGGGTCATGCCGAAGCCCGGATCCCGCGCCGTTTCCCAATCCGCCATCGCCCGCCGCGCCGGCGTCGCCCGCACCACCGTTTCCCTCGCCCTGCGCGGCGGCGAGGGGCTGAATCCCGAGACAATCGCCCGGGTCATGGAGGCCGCGGGCGAGCTCGGCTACCGCCCGAACAACTTGGTCAGCGCCATCCGCACCGGCCGCACCCGGATGATCGGCGTGATGGTTCCGCCGTTCGATTCGTTCTGGGCGGACGTGCTTCACGGCATCCACGACGGCCTGATCGACCGCGACTATGTGCCGCTCGCGCTGTGGTCGGAGTACCGCCAGCCGCAGACGAATGAGGCGTTGGAAATCAGGCAGATCCAGCGGTTGATCGACTGGCGTGTCGATGGCGCGATCCTCTGGCCGTGGTTCGCGAACCTCTACCGGACGCACATTTCCGAGCTGAAACGGCGGGATTTACCGCTGGTGACGATCGACTCGGCGCTGCCGGCCTCGTTCCACGCGGACGCCGTTTTGTCCGACGAAGCGCTGGGCGCGGAGGCGATCGCCGGCCACCTGCTCGGACTGGGGCACCGGGAAATCCTGCATTTCGGCGGGCCCGCCTCGGAAACGTGGTCGCGCGACCGCCGCGCCTGCTTCGAAGCCGCGCTGCGGCGGACCCCCGGCGTGAAACTGCACCTCGTCGAGCTGCCGATGGCGGCGCCGCGGATGGCGCTCATGAAGGAAGCGCTCGCCGGTCTGCCCGGCGTGACCGCCGTTTTCTGCGCTACCGACGGGATTGCCGAGGAAGTCTATGAAATCGCCGCGGAAACCGGCCGCTCCATCCCCGGCGACCTCTCGGTCATCGGCTACGGAAATGTCGATTTCGGCAGCCGCCTGACGCCGCCGCTGACGACCGTCCGCCACCGCCCCTACCGCATGGGGAAAGCGGCGGCCAAGCTCGTCATCGAGCGGATCGAGGCGGAAACGTCCCCCGCGCCGCGCGTCGAGCGGCTGGCGGTCGAGTTCATGCCCCGGCAGTCCACCGGCGCCGCCCCCTCATGAAATCCGAAACGCCGCCGCCGCCTAAGGAAGCCACGCTCGCCGAGAAATCGCTGTGGGGCCTCGGCGGCTTCGGCGAGAACATGGCGAACAACGCGCTGCCCTCTCTGGCCAACGCGATTTACCAAGTCGGCTACGGCATCAATCCCGTCGTGCTCGGCTGGGTGCTCGCGTCCTCGCGGATTTTCGACGCGCTGACGGATCCCTTCATCGGAAATCTGTCCGACAACGCGCGCACCCGCTGGGGCCGGCGGCGACCGTTCGTGGTGGCGGGCGCCATTTTGCTGGCGATCACCTTCGCATTCCTGTGGCTGCCGCCCGCCGGGCTGACGCCGACGGGGACGGCGATTTACCTGACCATCGCCGCCTTCCTGTTCTACCTGGCGTTCACGATTTTCGTAATCCCGTTTTCCGCCCTCGGGCTGGAAATGGTGACCGATTACCAAGGCCGGACGCGGCTTTTCATCTTCCGGCTGGTGCCCGCATTCATGGCCTCGCTGATCGTGCCGACGCTCTACAAGTTCGCCCGCAGCGACATGTTCGGGCACAATGAGCTGTTAGGAATGCGCTACATCGGCGTCATTATCGCCGTCGTCATATTGCTGACCGCGCTGCCCGCCGGGATTTTCTGCCGCGAGCGCCACGCCACCGCCTCGGTCGGAAAAGAGAAACTCAAACTGCTTTCAGCGATCCGCGAGACGCTGTCGAACCGGCCGTTCGTGATTTTGCTTGGCGCGGTGTTCCTGACGTTTTTCGGGCTGTTCAGCGCGATCGTCGTCTTCAGCAATATCAACATTTACTACATCTGCGGCGGCAGCAAGGACCTCGCCGGCGACGTCGGCGCGACCGTCGGCGTGATCAAGGGCCTCGGCGAATTGTCGATGCTGCCGGTTTTCGCCTACCTCGCCACCCGCGTCCAAAAGCATCGGCTGGCGGCGGTCGGACTGGCAATCGGCGCGCTCGGCTACCTTTCGAGCTGGTATTTCTACACCCCCGCCTCGCCTTATCTCCAGCTCGCCGCCTACCTGCCCGCCAATCTCGGACTCTGTGCCTGCTGGCTGCTCAACGGCTCGATGATGGCCGACATTTGCGATAGCGACCAGCTCGCCACCGGCCGCCGCCGCGAGGGAATGTTCAGCGCCGTTTTCGCGATTTGCTACAAAGGCGGGATCGCCGCCGGGGCGCTTTTCGGCAACTACCTGCTCGCTTGGTCCGGCGTCACCGGCGAATCCAACGCCGCCGCCAATGTCGTTTCCCTGCCTCCCGGAACGCTCACGAACATCCGCATCGCCTATCTCGCGCCGACCTCCCTTTGCTACCTCGGCGCCGCCGCCTTCATGCTGGCCTATCCGCTTACCCGCGCCCGCATGGCGGAAATCCGCGCCAAGCTGGAAGCGTAGCGGCCGCCGCCGCAGTGTCAGTTCTTCAGCGGCTGCTTGTCGTATTCCTTCTCGATATACTGCGCCGGCGTCATGCTCTCGACGTGACCATCGACGAAGAGGATCGGCAGCTTGCCTTCGATGAGGAAGCCTTCGTTGATTTTCCGGCCCAGATCGGAGCCGACGTAATGCCAGTTGTCCACGTTCGGCGCCACGAGCGGCGTCCGGGTTTGCTGCGTTACCTCGGAGAGGCTGGTACCATGCGAATTCGGCCCCTTGTCGCCTTCATCCCAGCTTCCGGTGTAGCCGAGATTGTTCGGGATCATCCGGTTCATCGCGTAGCCCTGGTGCCAGTTCGCCAGCTTTTGAGGCAGCATTTTCTTGCTGTACATAGGATTGCGGAGCACGGGTTCGGTCGCTTCCCACCACTTGTCGTCGCCAAGTTTGTCCGCATCCAGATCGGGAATCGCCAGCAACGCCAGCGCCTGGTGCCAATGCAGGTCCGAGACGTAGCGCCCGTTTTCGTCCTTGATCATCGGGCGCATCGCCGGCAGCCGGAAATTGTTGTCCGCTGCGTAAGTCATCATCAGCGGGCCGATCTGGCGCAGGTTTTCCATCGATTTCGCCGCGTCGCCCCGCCGCATCATCTTCGGGCCGACCGTGAAGGCGATTGCCGCGAGGATGATGATGATGGTGACGACGACCAACAATTCGACCAAAGTGAAGCCGCCTGAAGCGGTGTGGAAACGATGGATTCTTTTCATGACGGCCATTTGTCATATGACAAATGGGTGTTGTCAACGAAATTTCCCGCGCCGGTGACAAGCCAATGGAACGATTCCCGACTGTTTCGACCCGCCCGGCCGTGCTTCACTCCGGCATGGCAGCGCTTTCCACGGACATGACACCGGAACTCCTTTCCCCCGCGGGAAATTGGGACTGCGCGCGCGCGGCCGTCGCCGCCGGGGCGGATGCGATCTACTTCGGCCTGCCGAAATTCAACGCCCGGCTGCGCGCCGACAACTTCATCGAGCAGGACCTCGCTGAGCTGATGGAATACCTCCACCGCCACGGCGTCCGCGGGTTCGTGACGATGAACACGCTCATTTTCCCCGCGGAAATGCAGGCTGCGGAAGACCAGCTCCGCCGTGTCGCAGCCGCTGGCGTGGACGCGCTCATCATTCAGGATCTGGGGCTTGCGAAGCTGGCCAGGACCATCGCGCCGTCTGTTGAGCTACACGCATCGACGCAGATGACGATCACCTCCCCGGAAGGTCTGGCGTTCGTGGAAACGCTGTTCCCGATGGAGCGGGCCGTCCTCGCCCGCGAGCTTTCGATCCGGGAAATCGAGCGTTTCCAAGCCGCCGGCAACCACACGCCGCTCGAAGTATTTTGCCACGGCGCGCTCTGCGTCGCCTACTCCGGCCAATGCCTTACCAGCGAATCGCTCGGCCAGCGCAGCGCCAACCGCGGCGAGTGCGCCCAAGCTTGCCGGATGCCATATGAAATCGTCGTCGATGGCGAAACCCGCGAACTCGGCGCGGTCCGTTATTTACTCAGCCCGCAGGACTTGGCCGCCGTCGATATTATCCCGGAAATGGTCCGCGCCGGTGTGAAATCCTTCAAGATCGAGGGCCGCCTGAAATCGCCGGAATACGTGTCCGCTGTCACCCGCGTCTATCGGAAAGCGCTCGATGCCGCAATCGCGGAAGCCGCCTCGCCGGTCACGGACAACGACCGCTACGAGCTCGAAATGACCTTCTCCCGCGGCCTCTCGACCGGCTGGCTGGCGGGCACGAATCACCCGTATCTCACTCACGGCCAGTTCGGGAAAAAGCGCGGCCCGCTGCTCGGGGAAATCGTCGATTGCGGCCCCGGTTGGGTCCGACTCGGCAAGCGAACAGGCGTCCCGATTTCCCCCGGCGATGGCGTGGTCTTCGACGCCGGCGAGAATCGCGATCTCGAACAAGGCGCCCGTATCTGGCGCGTCGAAGGTGATCGCCTCGTTTTCCATATCACTTACAGCGGCATTAATTTCGACCGCATCAAACCCGGCCACACGCTCTACAAAACCTCCGATCCCAAGCTCGAATCCGAACTCCGCAAGTTCTGGCAAAACTCTCGGCCGGCGGAAATCAAGACGCCGCTCCATCTCATCGTCACCGGCAAGCCCGGCGAACCGATGGAATTACAAAGCGGGGAAATCGCGGTGCGGAGTGAAATGCTGCTGGAAACCGCCGCCAAGCGATCGCTCGACGCAGAAATCCTCGCCGCCCAGCTCGGCCGTCTCGGCGATTCGGACTACGAACTCGCCACCCTCGACAACCGCTTGGAAGGCAATTGCCATATCGCCGTTTCCGCCCTCAACCAGCTCCGCCGCGCCCTCGTCGCGAAGCTCCCCCGTGGCGGCGGTTTTCAACCGCCAAGCCCCATCGCCATCACCCACAAAGCCCTCCTTCCAGAAAATCCCCCCACAGAAATCCCGCCCGCTTTCCTCTCCGTCCTCGTCCGCACCCTCCCCCAACTCTCCGCCGCCATTTCCCGCGGCGTGGAAACGATCTACTGCGATTTTGAGGACCCGCGTCGCTGCAAGGAGGCTGTAGCCCTGTTCCGATCCGAGATTTCAAATTCCAAATCGAAAATCCTGTTGGCCACCCCCCGCATCCTGAAGCCAGGCGAGCTCGGCTATTTAAAACTCTTGGAAAAAGCCGCACCCGACGGATTTCTCCTCCGCAATCTCTCCGCCCTTCAGCATTACAAAGACCGGACCGACTTCATCAAAGCCGGCGACTTTTCCCTGAATGTCGCCAACGGCATCACCGCCAAACTGTTGATGGAGAACGCCGGCCTCGATCACCTCACGGTTTCCTATGACCTCAACATCGGCCAAGTCCTTGATTTGCTGAAACAAGCGCCGCCCGCTTGGTTCGAGCTCACGCTTCACCAGCACATGCCTATGTTTCATATGGAGCACTGCGTCTTCTGCACCTTCCTCAGCACCGGCACCACCTACAAGGATTGCGGCCGCCCCTGCGAAACTCACGTCGTCCATCTCCGCGACCGGGTCGGCCAGCTTCACCGCCTGCAAGCCGATGTCGGCTGCCGGAACACGCTTTTCAACGGCAAAGCCCAAACCGGCGCCCGCTACTTCGGCCACCTTCGCCAAGCCGGCCTCTCCCGCTTCCGAATCGAGCTTCTGGACGAATCCGGCGAAGACGCCGCCAAAACCATCCGCGCTTACCAAGATCTTATCGCCGGCGATGCTGACGCGGTCGAACTTCTGGACCGCGTCCACGCCCTCGAAAAGCTTGGCGTCACCGAAGGCACGCTGTCGGAAGCGTAAATCATATCTGGCCGTAAGTCAGGAGTTTTCGCCGTTATGGCCAGATCTGGCGCTCGTATTCGCGCTCCGAGTACAGTTCAAAAGTTTCGATTCTGACCGCTACAGTTGGCCATAATCATCGATTTTCAGTAGTTTTGGCCATTTATGAGAAGAAGTCTAGCCGTAGGTTTGTTCTGGCCATTTCCACCGGAATTACTGACTTTTGGCCAGATAAAGCCCATGCCCCTCCTCGGACGCCAGCGGGAAACCGCCCACCTCGACCGCCTGCTCGCCAGTCCCGATGCTGAATTTCTGGCGATCTACGGTCGGCGGCGGATTGGAAAAACGTTTCTGGTGCGCGAATACCTCGCGAGCCACCTGACCTTCGAGCTGACCGGCATGCTCGACTCGCCGCTGGTCGATCAATTGGTGAATTTCCAAAGCGCTCTCGCCGCCGCCGGTGCCGCCGACCCCGTACTGCCGGATTCCTGGCAACAGGCCTTCGCCCAGCTCGGCGCATTTCTGGACACCCTGCCGAAAGGCCGCAAGCGCGTCATCTTCCTCGACGAGCTGCCGTCACCGGCACCCGGAAAAACGTTTTTCTTACCTTCCTGACGCCCTTCGGCCTCACGGAAAACGCCTACGCCGCCGAGCTTGGCCACCGCTCGCTACTCACGGATTGTCTGTTCGAGAGCTGATTTTCTCGCTCCTCACGATCCGGCTCCATCGATCCCTGACCGGTTGCAATTCATCCGGACCGAGTTCCAGTCCGTCGATCCGGTTCAAAATGATGTTGGAATCCAGCATGCGATGCCGGTGCATTTCTCCTATAAACTCGCGGTCCTTTTCCCGACCCGCCACCAGTTTGGAGACCGCGAGATCGTGAGGTTCCAAGCACAGCGCCGTTACATTGCGTGTATTTTCGTTGCGAATGCGCACTAGCCGATCCGCCCAGCCTGCGGGCAGTGTCGCGGTGTCAAGCCAGACGCCTTGGGCGTAATAGCCGAACGTTTCGTGAAATGGCGATCCCTCGCCGATCGAGCCGTCGATGAGATCGGCGTCCTTAGGATCGCGCAGGGTGAACATGTCCGCTTCGCATGATCGGAGCAGGAAATCCGGCGAATCCGGACGCGCGCCTAGAATCGATTGGCTGCCAACCACGATGATTTCCTCCGCGCCGGTGATCGCCCCGGCGGCGCGGATCAGGTGCTCCAGCTCATGCCGCTTCATGGTCCCGCTTGATGGCCCAGATTTCCCGAGGCGGCAGAACGCCGGCAAAGGGGCTGCTCTGGCGCATCCGCAGCGCCCGCTCGTCCGGGGAAGTCAGGAAAGTGGCGATTTCAGACGGCTTTGAAGAGGTGAGAAGTTCCCGCCATTCCACAAATATCGCTTGGGAAGCGGCATCGTTCCGCCGGAGCGACCAGCGGTCGAGATTGTCCAAGGCCTTGGCCAGCACGCGCTGCGGATCGGCCGCGAGCAGGGCGGCGATCCGGCGGTGCATCGCCAGCGATTGCGTTTCCCTCCGTTGATGCATCTCAGGAACGGATGCCGCATTTCCCCCGCCGGGTCAATGACGCGCTGATGATCGCGAGGCAACGCTCTACCGGGTTTCCAGCGTCGCGGCCAAATCTTTGGCGGCATCCGGGAAGCTCGGGAAATGCGGGTGCCAGCCGGTGGCGCGGAGTTTGGCGCTGGAGACGCGCTTGTCGGTCCAGCCGCGCTTGCGGTTGGGATCGCGGGGGCCGGAGGGCGGGAGGGGGCGGGAAAAAATTTCGGCAAGCGCTTGGTAGCAAGCGAGCTGGGTGAGCGGTTGGGAATCGTTGACATTGAAGATTTCGCCACCGGGCAGCGGGTCGCGGGTGGCGAGGTGGAGGATGGCACGGGCGGCGTCGTCCCGGTGGATTTGGTTGAGATGGCGGCCGCCGTCTTCCTCGATCACAGCGTCCCCTCTGAGGAATTTCCGCAAAATCACGCTGCGGCCGGGGCCGTAAATCCCGGACAGCCGGGCGACGATGCCGCCAGCTCCCAAGACGATGCGCTCGGCTTGGAGCAGGAGTTGGCCGGTCTCGCGGTTGGGTTCCGCGGGGGATTTCTCAGTGATTTCGGACCCATCTGTCTGGGCGTAAACCGATGAGCTGGAGGTGAATGCGAGCGGCGTGCCGGGAAATGCGGCGGCAAGATTCCGGCAGCCATTCACATAGACGTGGCGGTAGGCATCCGGCCCGCCACGGCCGGAGGCGGCGCAGTGGACGATGAAATCCGCAGGCGGCAGCGCGCGGACGGCGGCGGCATCGCCGATATCGCAGGCGAGCGAGCCATCGCCGCCGTGGAGCGAAACGGCGGCGATTTCCCAGCCGTGCCCGCGGAATTCGCGGGCGATGGCTTGGCCGAGATAGCCGCAGCCGGCGAGGAGGAGATTCATGGGCCGGCGGCGGCGGCGTTTTGGAAATCGCGGCGGACGTCGGAAGCGTCGGAATTTGGGAAATCCGCGCGTTGGACGAGGAGGAGATAAATCCGCTTTTTCACCGGATCGATCCAAGCCTGCGTGCCGAAAGCGCCGCCATGGCCAGAGGAGCCGGGCGAGAGCGCGGCGCTGGCGCCCTGCGGCTCGCGGGTGACGCACCAGCCTAACGCCCAAGCATTTCCGGGCGTGAAGCCGACCTGCAAATCGCCGGTGGCTGGGGCGGTCATGTGGCGGACGGATTCCTCGCTGAGGTAGCGTTTCCCGCCGCGCTCGCCGCCGCGCAGGATCATTTGGGCGAATTTCCCGTAGTCCGCGGCGGTGGAAAAGAGTCCGCCGTTGGCCATCGGGCAGCGGGATTTATCGGAGAGGGATTTGCCATTGAGGAGGTATAAATCCGCTTCCTCCAAGCCGCCGTCCGCCGATTTCCGGTAGGATTTCGCGAGGCGCGCGACGGCTTCCGGGCCGGGGTAGAAGCCGGTGTCCTTCATGCCGAGCGGGTCGAAAAGGCGCTCTTGGAGGAAATCGGGGTAGGATTTCCCGGACGCCACTTCGATCAGCCGGCCGATCGCATTGATGCCGCTCTGGCAGTATTCCCATTTGCTGCCGGGCTTGAATCTCAACGGCTTGGCGGCGACGAGCGGCATCAGCTCGGCGAGCGTGGAAATCGCTTTGGTTTCCTCGCGCGGCACGTCGCTCAGGCCGCTGGTGTGGCTGAGACATTGGGCGATCGTGATGCCCGCCTTGTCCCCGGTGAACTCGGGCAGGTATTTGGAAACCGGGTCGTCCCAAGCGAATTTCCCTTCCTCGGCCAGCATGGCGGCGGCGGTGGCGGTGACGGGCTCGGTCATGGAGGCGATCCAGAAAATCGCGTCGGTCGGCATCGGCTTTTCCGCGGCGATGTCCGCCATGCCGACGGCGGAGAGGTGGCGGAGTTCGTCCGCATCGGCAACCAAGGTAACGGCCCCGGCGATTTCCCGGGATTCCACGGATTTCCGCATGGCGGTCTCGATCGCGGCAATGGCCGGCGGCGCGGCGCGGGCGGCGGGAATCAGCAGGAACGGCAGCAACAGGGCGCGGCGGAGAGGGATCATGGCGGGCAAAGTATGAAGCCCGGCCCGGCGCGGGCAATGGCCAAAAGCCGCCGGAAACTTGCGCTGGGTATTTCGCGGGGGCTGGCTAGGTTCCGCCCCGGATGCTGAGCTTCAACCCTTACAATATCCTCGGCGGCCTGGTTTTCGGGACGCTTGGCTGGGGCGCGTTCCGCTACGGGAAAAGTCTGGAACTCTGGCAGCCGCGCGTGATCGGCCTGGCGCTGATGTTTTACCCGTATTTCTGCCCGAATCCTTATGCGCTGTGGATCGTCGGGGCCGGGCTGCTCGTGACGCTGTATTTCTTCCACAGCGAGTGAGCGGGGAAATCCGGCATACAATGCGCTTCCCCCCGCCCGCCCCGGATTTATGCTCGCCGCCATGATCACCCGCCGCGCGGCGCTTGCCGCCCTCCTCGCCTGCGCCCTCGCCGGATGCGGGGGGAAATCCCCGGAAAACGGGAAGTCCGCGCTCCGCGTCGGAATGGACCTGAGCTACCCGCCCTTTGAAATGCAGGACGCCGGCGGCAAGCCGGATGGCGTGGGCGTGAGAATCGCCGAGGCGCTCGCCGCGGACCTCGGCCGGCCGCTGCAGATCGTCCCGATGGATTTCTCCGGCCTGATCCTCGCGCTCAAGACCGGCAACGTCGATCTGGTGCTCTCCTCGATGACCGCCACGGACGAGCGGCGGAAATCCATCGATTTCTCCGACCCTTACGCCTTCACCGGCCTGGCGCTGCTGGTGCGGAAAGACGGCGGCGTGCAATCCATCGAGGATTTGAAAAAACCTGGCGTCACGATCGCTGCCAAGGCCGCCACGACGGGCGAAACCTACGCCATCGAGCACCTGCCGCAGGCGAAGCGCGTGGTATTCGAGGACCAGAACGCCTGCGTGCTGGAGGTGGCGCAGGGCCGGGCGGACGCTTTCATTTACGACCAGCTCAGCATTTACAAATACGCGGAGGCGAATCCGGACACGACGCGCGGCCTGCTCAAGCCCATCGTCGAGGAATCCTGGGCGATCGGAATCGCCAAGGGAAACGACGAACTGAAGGGGCGGGTGAACGAATTTATCGCGAAATTCCGCGCGGAACAGGGCTTCGAGAAGCTGGGCGACGAGTTCCTGGCGGACGAGAAATCCTACCTGAAGTCCGTCGGCATTCCCTTCATTCTCCGGTGAGATGAGCCGCCGCCACTTGCTGGGAAATGCCGCGGTGGCGCTGGTTTTGGCCGGATTTCTCGCCTGGCTCTGCACAGCCGTCTTCGCCCGGCTCGGCAGCGGCACGGACTGGGCGAAAGCTTGGGAATACCGCGGTACGCTCGGCAGCGGCTGGCTGATGACGGTGAAAATCTCCTGCGCGGCGCTGGCCGGGGCGACGGTTTTCGGCCTGCTTTTCATGCTCGGCCAGCGCTCGCAGCTCGTCGTCGTCCGCTGGTCGTGCCGGGCATTTTTGGAATTCGTGCGCGACACGCCGCTGCTGGTCCACCTGCTGTTCGGCTATTTCGTGATCTTCGCGCCGCTCGTCTCCCGCCCGATTTCCGCCGCCGGCTGGAACGACAAGCTCCTCATCGGCGTGCTGCTGCTCTCGGTCTTCGAGGGCGCCTACCTTGGCGAAATCCTGCGCGGCGGGGTGGAAAGCATCCCGCGCGCCCAGTGGGAAAGCGCGCGAGCGGTCGGCTTCAGCCGGGTGCAGGTCTATCGCTACGTGATTTTCCCCCAAGCGCTGCGGCGGGTGCTGCCGGCGGTGGCCGGGTTGTTCGTCTCGCTGATCAAGGATTCCTCGCTGCTCAACGTCATCGGCGTGGCGGAGTATTTCTACAACACGCGGAATTTCATCTCCCGTTCTTACGCCGGCCTGGAAGGCTACGTGCCGCTCGCCGCCGGTTACCTCGTGCTGACGCTGCCGGTGGCGTGGCTTTCCCACTGGCTGGAGCGGCGCTTCCGGGACGAAACCTGAGCGGCCCGGCATTTCCTTGCCGGGCTGTTGGCGGCCCCGCTAGCTTCCCCGGCAAGTCCGATGGTCACCCAGGCGCAAATCGCAAAACAGCTCGGCGTTTCCCGCCAGCTTGTGACGTTCGCCCTGTCCGGCCACCCGCATGTGGCGGAGGAATCCCGGAAAATGATTCTGGCCGCTGCCAAGGAGCTGGGCTACCGGCCGAATCCCTTCGCCCGCGCCCTGAAGCGCAAGCGCACCGGCATCCTGGCGCTATGGATTCCCGACCAGATTTCCACTCACTACGCCCACGTCTCCCGCGAGCTTGGACGGCTCGTGAAGCAGGCCGGGCAGGAACTCGTGATTTCCGAAACCAGCGGCGCGGACATGAGCCAGGTGTGGTCGCACCTGCCGGTGGATGGCATTTTCGCGGTGGACGCCTCGGAAACCTCGCGGCGCGAGCTGGAATCCCTGTCTGCCAGGGCGGTTCCCATCGTGGGAATCGGCACCTGTGGCTCGGATGCGACCGACAACGTGCGTGTGGATTTGGGACCGGGCACGGCCGCCGCCATGCGCCATTTGCTCGATTCCGGGTGCCGGCGGATCGCCCACGCCACCTTTGTGACGGAGAATGCGCCGCAGGAAAGCCGGCGCTCGGAATACGTCCGCGCCATGCGTGCGGCGGGCTTGGAGCCGGAATTCATCCAATACCCGCTCAGCGAGGACCAGCGCCCGATCGTTCGCCGGTTGATTCGGGAATACGTCGCCGCGCACGGCGTGCCGGAGGCAATTTTCTGCCACTCGGACGATGTCTCGATCGGGATTTACCGCGGCCTTTGCGACCTCGGCATCCGCGTGCCGGATCAAGTGGCGCTGGTCGGCTGCGACGGGATCGAGGACACGGAATATCTCGAAGTGCCTATCACCACGCTGGTGCAGCCGGTGCCGGAAATGTGCGCGGATGCATGGGGATTCCTGCGGAGCCGCCTCGGCGATTCCACGCTGCCGAAGCGTCAGGCAATTCATTTACCGAAACTGGCAATCCGGGCATCGTCCGCCCGGCGACCTTAATTTTGTCTTACCACTGGCTGCAAACTCCTCTCGACAATATTTTTAGCTCGTGCCAAGACGGGGCTTGACACCTGCGTATGTATTTACAATGTTGTTGAATATATTCGCGTTCATGGAACCTGTGTTGCATTGGAGGACGCGATTCTCCGACTGATTTCCCCAAGTCCCGCGCCAACGACGAACTTCCACCGATTATGAAAATCCCATCCAAGCCCGCCGCGCGCGGTTTCGCGCTCATCGTTACCTTGTCCCTGATGATTCTGCTGACCGTGATCGCGGTCGGATTGCTGACGTTGTCGTCGATTTCCCTGCGGGCCTCCGGAAATGGCGCGGCCATCGCGCTGGCCCGTTCGAATGCCCGCCTGGGTCTGGCCCTTGCGATCGGCGAACTCCAGAAAAACGCTGGCTTGGACACCCGCATCACCGCACCGGCAAATCTGGTGAACCAGAAGGCTCCACCGGGAATCTCCGGCGTGTGGAAATCATGGCGGCCGGAGACGGAAAATCCCGACTACAAGTCCGCCAAGTCGGGCGATCATTTCCTCGGCTACCTCATGTCCGGCAACGTGCCCGGAGCCACGCCATCAGCCGATACCCTCCCGCCGGCCGGCTCCGCACCGATCCTGCTCGTGGGTCCCGGCAGCGTCGGCACCGCGAACAAGCCCGCGGAAATCAGCGTCCCGTCCGTCGCCATTCTCGACCCCAAGAAGAAACCCACGGGCGACGTCGCCTGGTTGACCATGGACGAAGGGGTGAAATCCCGCCTCGACCTGTCTCCCGCCGATCCACCAAGCGGGCTGGGCGAAAAACTCACCCAAGTCGGCGCGCCGGCGCGGAATGGATTCGAGAAGGTGGAAGGCATGGAATTCCTCGTCGCGGCGTCCGCGGCGCAGCGGTCTGCGCTGGATGAGGTCCTGCCGAAGCTGGTCACCCTCCAAGGCACCGATTTCGCCGCGGGCAAGCCAAGCGCCATCGAGCCGTATTTCCACGATTTCTGCGTAGATTCGGAATCCGTCCGATCGGATGCGGCGTCCGGCGGGCTGAAAACCGATCTGAGCGTCCTGTTCGACGCCGCCAACCTGCCCTCCGAATATGCGTCCCGCCGCCTCTATTCGGAAACGAGCACCCCGCTGGGCGGCACCCGCACGCCGGACCCGCTGTGGGCGCTGTATCGGAACTATGCCGAACTCTACCGCCGCCAGACGGCGAACGACAATCCGGTGGAGGGACTGCAGGCCTCCGTCAGCCCGCGCTACCGGCTTCTCGGCCAGCGCATTCCGGGCTCGCGCGACCTGCGCTACGAACCGGACATGGGCAGCGTGCAGGATCCCGTGCTCATGCCCACGCTGGCACGGGTGGACATCGTGTTCAGCCTGGTCGTCCGGGATGTCCATGGCGGGCGCTCCGCCGGGCTCATCGCCAAGGGATTCCCCCAGATGGTCCACCTGATGTATCTGCCCGTCATCACGTTGCACAATCCGTTCAACGTCCCGCTGCGCTTCCGGGAACTGGAAATCGAGTTCGCCGATCTGCCCATGGGATTCCAGTTTTTCGTCAATCGCCAAGCCGCCACTCCTGACATGACCGCCTTCAACCGGATGTATGCCCGAACGGAAAACGGACAGACCAAGAAGACCTTCAAACTGACTCTCACCGGGGACATCAACGGAGCGCGCGAGGTAGTGATGGGCGCCGGAGAAACCCGGATCTTCGGCAAGCCGTTCCCGCCAGACTGGAAATGGGTGGACGAGAGCGCCGGTGTCGGAGCGGACGGCACCAAGATGTTCGACTGGCGCGGTGATAAGTCCGCCGCCGGTTCTCCAATGATGCCGGGCATCATCACCGGGCAGAACGACGCCGTCGGCTACGACCTCGATTGGCTGACACCGGGCACGAAATCTTCCTGGCTCACCGCCCGCACCGGCGAGGGCATCCTCCCCGTCAAAGGCGAGGAAGCGCTCAGTCTGAGGTATGGCCCGATGAGCCAGGCCAGCAGCCCTGACCACAATTTCACCGTCACCCTGCGCACCAAGGTGAGGAACACCCCGTCCGATTTCGCCGTCACGCAGGTTTTCTTCAAGGATGACGTGCGGCTGAAGGAAATTCTCGAGGAAGGCACCTCCCCGCGCTTCCCGCTCAGCCGGAATTTCCCGGAATCCTTCCCCCGCCTGACGGACCGGCCGAAGCGCGCCGGGGATTTCTACGAGGCCAATACCCAACCCATCAAAAACTACGAAAGCGCCCGGCCGTTCGCGATTTTCTCCCTGAGTGCGAAAACCACCAAGGAATCCTTCACCCCGTCACGGCCGGTGGCGGATACCGGCGCCGCATTCCAGATGGCCACCTGCGATTTCGCCACGAACGCGAGCCAGGGGAACAGCCCTTACGAATTCATGCTCGT